>CAJXPD010000111.1 GCA_913057785.1 uncultured Lewinella sp.
TCCCTTTCATGGATTACAAATCTATCAGTGCCAATCCAACCCAACTTACCATTGCACCTGGAGATGCCCTTTTCCTGAATGTCAATGCTCAGGACATTGAATTCATATCTTGTAATAATCCAATGCAGCCCTGGAAACTTGGCCTCCTAAATTCTGCCTTTGCTTGTAGTTGTTTGGGCAATGGCTCAAATGGTGATAAGTTTGGGATTGAGGCCCTAAATCTATATTCAGATAAACCCTTCCGATCAGGGCGGCCAATCGACATCCCTCTGAACGATCTTTTCTCCGTAGAATCTCGAGATAACAATGGTATCCGAATCACTCCGCTAGACGAAGTCACAGCCAATAACCCCATTCGCTTAAACGGCTCTATGACCATTCAAGGCTCAGCTCGACCGGATAAGCTTGATCAGACTTATGTCTTCACTGTGGAGATCATTAAATCAAACGGAGATCGCTTGACGATTGAGACTGAAGCCATTACGTGGCTACCATAGGTAATTTAAGCCCGGAAGAAGCCCACGGACCAAACCTCCACCTACTCAATAAGTTGGTCAATCACTAACTCAAAAGGCATATCTAATCAATAGAGCTGTCGGATCCCCATAATGTCCGGTATCTTGTGCTTGATTATAACCCCATGAAGGAGTTTCCTAGTCCTGGCAATAAGCAACAGCTGTAGCTAGAAATTCCCATGACACCCAATTAACCAAGTACCCAAAAAATCATGAAAACAGGAAAAATCACGTATGTGGTCTTTGTGACCGCGACCTTATTGAGTGCCCTATTACTCTTTATGGCCATTCATTTAACCGATCCCCTGGTGTTGAAGTACCGAGCTACCATCAGCACCATCTGCGCAGGAGATAGTGCCCTAGAAAATGAGGCGGATGTTATTGCTGCCTACCCTGAATTATCAAGGGCAAAAGACAAAATCCAAAGTCTCCAACTGATCCGATGCCAGCTCCAACGTATGGAAGCAAGTCCCTCTAACGCAAGTGAGATCCAGCGCAATATGGAAATGGCGCAGTGCAAAAAAAGAGTAGCTCTGCTGATCGAAGAGATCAACCAACTGATCAAACAGGCAGAAGCTAAAACTCAGCTAGCCCAGCACTTGTAATGTGTCCTAATAAAAGAATTAAGTTGGAAAAGGCCCAGGGAATGCTTAGCGCATGCTCTGGGCTTTGTAATTTCCATGCAACAGATCTACAAGCATCTGCAACCATTGTAGCGATTCATTTTCTCATATCGCCTTAAATTTGTATCCAACAAAACCAGGCAAACATGCTAAAGATCATACAAAAACTACTGCTACTAGCTTGTATCTGCACCTCTCTCTTCTACTGTACAGCTAGCGAAGAGCCCACCCAAGGCTATTCTTTTGCGCATACTATTGAGCAGTTCCCACAAGTAAATCTTCCACTAGAAATCTACTACCCTACCATCGGTAACTTGGATACCCCGGCACTTGATAGCCAATTCGTTGTACAGTTCATCGATAAAGATTTATACAATAGTGAATGTTCTTGTATGTATGGTCAGGGGAAGATTGTAAAACAGGAAAATGAATATGTAGCACTCTTGCTCCCCCTGGACTGGAATGCGGGTATAACCTATGAATTACGGACCTTTACCCCTACTGGCCAAGTCATCAGCCAAATCAAATTTGCGCAGTCCGGTGAGGAAAGCATCTCCGGCTGGATCGACTCTACGGGGCTGATCCGACAAGTGTCGGTGGAAAGCTTTATGGAAGAAGAGGAGGGCTTGAGTCCAGATCAGCGTCAGGTAAAGTTTTTCCAAATCCAAAAGGATGGGCGCATTCAAGCCACTACTAGCCCAGCTGATGTCACTCAGGCCTGGCTAGGAGAATGGAATTGGCAAACTCCTTTTGACGGTTCTGAAGGGACCCTTTTTATAGGTCCTGATAAAAACAATCACATCCGAATTGAATTCCTTCACACCTACAAGTATGGCCAACAGACAAGAGACTATAGTGGAGTGGCCTTGATTGAAGAAGAAGGGCAGTCCGCAAGCTCTCTGGAGTTGGGGTGCTTGCAATTAAGACGAACTTCGCAGGGTATTGAAGTGGATGGCAATTGTATCGAATCCTGGGATGCCAATTTCTCTGGCCACTACCTATCCCAAGAAGCGTTTCCCTACCGCTATTTTGCCAAAAATGATAGTCTATCCGATGATTTCTGCGATGTCTACCAAGTTTGGGATGCCCGACATGCCCCAGTTTCACTTCCGGCAAACATCCAGGAGCAACTGAATTGCGCTGGACAAATGGGCCTAAGCCCGGATTGGCAGAAATTGCTCTATGCCGATTCCAAAGGACTTATAGCCTTCGATTTTAACACACAAGAACAGCAGGAACTGATTGCCCTTCAGACCAATTTGGATGGGCTTTCCGACCTTGCCTGGGCAAGTGATGGGAAAAATGCGGCTTTTGTAGAGATTCAACAAGATGCCATTGAGTCGCGAACTCGATTACACATCATTTCTTTTAAGGATCAACAAATCAGTACTCACTACTTTGATGTTTCCGTACATTTTTTCTGTGGCAGCACTTGCCTTTCTATTCCCTATGAAGATTTCTGGTGGGATGAGAAAGGGAATATCCGATACCTAGATGATTTAAAAGTGAAGCAGTTGGAAGATCCATCAACCACCGTCGAACCAGAAATTCTTGAATTAAACCTGTGACATGATAGGACATTTTGTCTGCCATCAACACTACTAATTGGGAGAGGTGGTAAAGAACTACCTTAGGGACCAAGTAATTCTCCTTGGTGCAGGCCAATTCCTTTGGCAAGTTTCGTACTTAATTCCGATCTTTGCTAATGTGATTTTCCTGGACAGCAGATCCGGTCCAATCATCGACAAAAAATAGCCCCCTCCCCACTATACCTACCCACTTGCTCAACTTATACGATCACAAAAATCATTTCGTATGAGTTACAAGTCTATTTTACTGATATCTGCTTTCTTACTTTACCTACCATTCATTCTAGAAAGTAAAGAGCCATTGTTATCAACTACTTCAGATCTACGACAACAAGCCTACCTTGAAGCCCAAGCGGGTTGTTATGAAAAGGCCTATGAATTGCTCGAGGGTTTCCTTGATCAGAAAGAGGAAAAGATAAGTCAGCTGGTGGATGATTTACCTAAACTCAAAACTACCAATCAATCTAGTCGGAATCCCGATATGATCTATGGGCTGCTTTCCCTAGTCCTGCTTTTTTGCTGGAAGGGTCAAGGGCATCAACAAAGTTCTCCTGAGTCAACAGCCTCGGTTCTTAAGTCTCCTACCCATCAGGAATCAATGCTAATTCAGGGAAGTCCTTCTACCTTTTTAAGTGAAGCGGAAGCACTAATAGTTAAGCATATTGAAGAAGAAGCTTTTGGTGTGAGCGCTTTAAGTCGGGCCTTACATTTGAGTAGGAGTCAACTCCATCGAAAGATTAAAACAGCGTGCAATTACACGCCATCGGTCTTTATGAGAAAAATACGATTGAAAGAAGCGAAGCGGCTTTTGGAAGGAAAGGCAGGAAACATCTCCGAGGTAGCTATTATGGTTGGGATGCCTAACTTAGCCTATTTTTCAAGAAGCTTCAAGTCAGAATTTGGGTACCCTCCCAGCCAACTTCTTCGGAAGAATAAATCGGATTAGCTCAGGGCTGGGCTATGGGTGAGAGGAAGGTATACGACCACTTTGGTACCAGTGGCCAGGCCTCCTTCTCCATAGAGATCAATAATCTCAATCCGAGCAGGGATAGCTTGTGTTTCATTCATCATTTGAATACGATCCTTGGTAATCTTCATGCCTAGGGATCGATGCACTCGATTGGTGTTTTCCTGTAGCTTCCTGGCTGCTACTCGGCCGATTCCATCGTCTTCAATTTCGCAAATTAAATGCTGGTCATCCCGTCGAATACGTACCACTACTTCACCATCTGTATTTTTATGTTGAATGCCATGCCAAATGGCGTTCTCTACGAAAGGCTGCAACAACATGGGTGGAATCTCCTGCTGATGAATATTAATCTCGTCTGCTACTTCCACTCGATGAGAAAATTTAGTTTTGAATCGCAAGTTTTCCATCTCCATGTAGAGTTTCAGGGCTTCAATCTCCTCTTTCAAAGGAACTAAGGGAGAACGAGTATTTTGGAGTATCAAGCGTACGAGGCGAGAAAAGTTGTCGAGGTGCTCCACTGCTTCTTGTACCTGATTCTTCACAATAAACATCTGGATAGAGTTTAGTGAGTTGAATAAGAAGTGGGGGTTCATTTGAGACCGAAGGGCCTGCATTTCTACATCGTTGAGCTTACGTTCAAACTCCGATTTGAGGCGTTCCTTCTGCCTTACATTTTCCAATCTGCCGCGATAGATGCTATAGGCAAGTAATAGCAATATGATGGCCACAGCCATTTGAAACCACCAGGTTTGCCACCAATGTGGAGGCACCACTATCTCTAATGTCTTGACCTCACTCCATTGTCCATCCACCAATCGACACTTTAGTTCGAAATGGTAGATCCCCGGCGAAACATTGGAATAGGAAGCGCTTCTTTGTTCTGAGGTCTCGATCCACTTTTCACCCAGCTCCACTATCCGATAGGCAAATTGTTTGGGATTAGAATAACCTAGTGCCGAGAATTCAAAGCTGCAGTAGGCAGCTCCAGCCCGTTCGAACCGCAAGCTCTTAAGATCTGATTCATTGCGACCTTCATACACCAATTCCCCACTATTCCTAATTCGACTAATGTAGGGCTCAGGAATGATCTGAGCTGGCTCGGTTTTTCCAGCATCAAAGATACCTAACCCAACAGGCAAAGCTAAGGCCACCTTCCTATTCGATAAGGGGACCAAATGTTGAGCATGCGGAATTCCCCGATCCCAGGCGTAATTCTGCACCCTTCCGCTCGAAACATCAAAAGCACTAAGTCCCAGGTTCGAAAGGAGCCAAAGTTGGCCATCTGGATCAAAGGCTATTTGTTGGATCAAATCACTAATTAACCCACTAGAGCGTGTATATTTTTGAGTTATTCCCTTGTTCAATTCTTGCTTATCCACTTTCCCAATGCCATTGTCTTCGCTTGCTAACCAGATTTCTCCATCAGGAGACTCTGCAAAGTTTCTGATATACCGAAAGGTGTTGGCAGGGTTTTGATAATGAGAGAAGACCTCAAAATGTTCATTCTCCGGAAAAAATATGGCAAAACTTCTCGCCAGACGAATCCAGATCTTCCCAGTCTCGTCTTCATGAATATCTGTAACCCAAGTATAAAGAGAAGAAGAAAAGTCAGAGTTCAACTCATCAATGAAGTGCTCCATCTTTCCGCTGGCCAAATCGATCCGATAAAGTCCTACACGTCGACTACCTACCCAGAGTCTATTTCTCTTATCAACTAAAAACTTGGTCAAGCCCGGATTGCTATCAGGGATTTGATACGGAAACAACCGCAGCGTTTCTGTCTCGAGGTCTAGGTGAAAGATCTCCCTATCTGCTAGCAATAGGCAGGTCTGATCATCAATTCGCTGAATATCACGCCAGAGAATTGGCCTTCCCTGTCCACTTATTCCCTTCATTTCTATACTTCGCCATCGAAGGGAGTTCAAATCAAAGAAATGACAGCGATTCGCCTGGGCTGTCAGCATCACAAGTGTTTCTTCATCGATCTGCTTAAAGACTCTAGGCTCGCTTCTTACTTCCTTTCCCAACAAAAATATATCTGTAATCTGCTTGACGGGATCATACAAACGCGTAGCCCCAGAAGAGTTAACCCACAACCTCCCTGCACTATCTGCTAAGCGAATACCATAATAACCATTAAGCTCTTCATTGTCTAACCAACTGTCAACCAACTCCCAGGTATTCAAGTCAATCATGGCCAGACCATTTCGGTAGGATACCATTAGTCGGCCAAAATCATCGGTGTGTAAATGGGTAATGTAGGAGAGTTTGGTCCCATCCTCCGTTTCAGCAATCATCCTCTGTACCTTGCCGGTCTGGGGTTCAAAGATCATCAAGTCATAGGCGGTACCCACTACCAATTTATCCTCGATTGGTAGAATATCCATAACAGAGTGCGTCAATACATCTCGATTTGGAGACTGACTGTTAAGGAACATCCATTCAAAGGATTGTTGCTGCATGTCAAACCGAACCAGTCCCAAAGGAGTACCTAGCCAAAGCACGTAAGGATCCGTTTTGTCTTGTGCGATGGCCTTGAAAGAGTTCAACCAACTTTCATTGAGGCGAGGATAATAAGGTTGTAAAGAATCTAAGGCAGGAATCTCGTAGGAGAAGTTTAAGAAGTCATCCGTTTCCCCGCGATAAAGACTGAGTCCATGATTGTAACATCCTATCCATATCTGGCCATCTTCATCTCTAAAGATCTTTCGGACAATATTGTCCGCTAAACTATTAGGATCATCATAAGAAGCCTGGTACTTTTTAACTTCTCCTGTGGTTGGATTGAGACGGCAAACGCCCATTCCCGTTCCTAGCCAGAGTTCTTCCCGCTCCGTATCGATAAAGATGTCAAATACCTGATTATGGGGTAGGCTAGTGTCCTGACCCGAGTGGGCATATTGTCTTAACACGGTACCATCAAACTGGAACAAGCCGTCATCAGTAGCTAGCCATATAAACCCTTTCCAATCCTCCTCAATGTCATAAATGGCCCCATCGGTGAAGTCAAAGGGTTCGAATACAGGCGTAGCAAACCCTGTTACTAGGGTAGACTGTGCTGTAGTGATGCCAGGTGCACAAGCCAACAGCACTATTCCCAATATTAACTTATATATTGCTAGCCTAGATCGCATTTATTGTACTATAGACAGTTGGAGGTAGTTCCAGCCTCAATTCTATGAGGATTGTCAAATCTAAAGATAGGAAAAGCCCTTGACTTACAAAGTCCTACACCCTTTTCAATACGGCCTAAACTACTTGTTTCAGTATCTTAATTATTGCTTACGCTTCACTCAATCAGGCCATTTTTTTTCCTTTAATTTGCAGCATGATCGAAAAAATAAAAGCATTAGAAGTCATAGCCAGAACTTTGGATCCGACACCTGCCTCTCGTGCCTTGCTTTGGCAACAAACGCAAGATTATGCAGAAGAATTCCTGCAGGAATTGGCCCAGAGTAAGGCCTACCAAAAAGCAGACTGCCCCCAGCTCTCCAAGTTGGAAATCAGTGAAGAAGGCAGGCTGATGTCCGAGGTACTGGATATTATGAAGACCGAAATAGATCATGCGGGTATCAATTCAACTGGAGGGAGACATTTAGGATATATTCCTGGTGGGGCGTTGTGGGTTAGTGCATTAGGGGATCTGTTGGCTGCGGTGAGCAATCGGTATTCCGGCATCTATTATGCAAGTCCTGGGGGAGTGCTGTTAGAAAACCAACTCCTCCGCTGGCTCTGTCGACTGGTAGGTTATCCAGCCACAGCTCATGGCAACCTCAGTTCAGGGGGATCAATTGCTAGCCTAATCGCTTTGACAACAGCTAGAGAAGTGCATCAGATCCGATCTCACAACGTTCGAAAATCGGTCATCTACTTTACGGCCCAGATGCATCATTGCTTGAACAAATCCATCCAAATAGTTGGTTTGGGGGAATGTATTTGTCGGTTGATCCCAGTGAATCAAAGTTTTGAAATGGACCCGGATCATTTGCGCAAGCAGCTGGACCAGGATGTTTCAGCCGGCTTAGCACCTTTTCTTATCATTGCTACGGCTGGCACAACAGATACGGGAGCAGTCGATCCTATTGACGAGATTGCTGAAATTAGTAAGGAATACAATACCTGGTATCATGTCGACGCAGCCTACGGAGGTTTCTTCCTGCTGGTGGAGCGTATGAAAGAAAGGCTGAAAGGAATCAGCAAGGCCGATTCCATAGTCATGGATCCTCACAAGGGGCTGTTTCTTCCTTTTGGAACTGGAGTGGTATTGATTAAGGATGGACAAGCTCTGGTGAAGGCCCATGCTCACGAGGCCAACTACATGATTGATGCTTATGGTTTTGATGAGATCAGTCCGGCAGATTGCGGACCAGAACTCACCAAGCATTTTCGTGGCTTACGGATGTGGTTTCCGTTGCACCTCCATGGATTACAAGCCTTTAGAGCTTGTCTGGAAGAAAAGATATTTCTCTGTCAATACTTCTATGAGGAGATTCAGCAACTGGGCTTTGAAGTAGGTCCACCGCCGGCTTTGTCGGTCACCTTATTCCGCTACCCAAATCCAGATAGAGACGCCTTCAACAAGGCATTATTAGAAGCGATTCACGATGATGGTAGGTACTTCATGTCTTCCACGCTGATTGATGGAGAAATCTGGATCCGATGCGCCGTTCTGAATTTCCGGACTCATTTGCCTGAAATAGATGGGGCTATACAGATGATTACAGATTGTCTGGCTAGGGTGAAAAGTAGTTCGGGGATTGAGTTATAGGCCTGGCTATGTCGCCAAAGCGCAGTATGGAATATCTGATTTTGTTTAAATAGATTCAAAGCCCTACCTTTGTCTGTAGGGCGCAGAAAATCATTATTGTAATCATAAATAGTTTATATCAAGTAGCTTTTACCGCCTTTTTGACACCTTTTTGTAGAATTGGCGTAAAACAAGTAGTAAACCAGTATAGGTATTAGATTTGCATTAAAAAGACTGAATATCCCCCCAACAAACACGGCTGTTTTATAAAACAATAGACATCAACTCCCCCTTAGGTCCTGAATTCTCATCAGGCATCTCACGACTTCAAACTACCTCTTCAATGACTTATGGCAAGTGACGTTCATTTGGAAATGAATTAATAAGGGCTTAGATGGGCTCGATACAAAAAGAAACTATCTATAACTTTCAAGAAACATTGACGAAAGGTCAATTTATCAAAATATTAACCTAGTTAGCTTATCACTAGGTCCACAGTAACCTTTAACCCATAGCTTGATGGTTAAGCAGTTCGGCATAATATGGGTAATGAGTACAGTTATACTTATTGCATTAACCCAATTTCAATCTAAGACAACTCTCATCCCAAGCAATGAGCAAGCTGCCTTGTCTGCGGCAAGTACGGTCCTTCTACCTCCTAGAATCGTCACTTGTGGGGAGGACCTCGGAGAGCTATTCATGGCTAGCCTCGGTCAAAGAGATACTTTCTTCATAAACCTGAGACAAGGAGATCTTTTTCGGATACAGATGCGCTTCAGAGAGGAAGGACCAGGTGAGCAGATCGATCTCTACGGACCAGATGGGAGTTTGCTCAGCAGCATTACTCATACGGATCCCGGTGCGGCTGTGCTTCAGTGGCCGATCGATCAATTGGGTGTTTATACGATTGTAGCCTCTGCCGCAGATAATAACACTACAGGTTTTTACGGCATTTCTTTTCAAAATGATAATCAGGCTGGATGCGCTACAATCATGGATTGTAATGCCGAAGCCACCTCTTTCTTCCCATTAGCAGGAATAGAAGCTTATTCCGTCCAGGGTAGCCAAAACGATACCATTCGAGTTCAAGTACAGTTGGTAGACCCCACCGCTACGCCGAAGCTCCAGTTATTTGATCCCTTGGGCAATTTGCTCCTAGAACAGATAGGGACGGCAGGAGAGTTGCTTTCTCTCTCTTATGAAGATCTTCCCCAATCTGGCAATTATATGATTCTGATCACCGAAGCCAATGGCGGTGAGGGTGGTGTTTTTGGTATTTCAGTCCAGTTGATCGCCCAGTCTTGTTCCATCCCTGTTTCTTGTGGAGCAGCGCTGACGGGTAGTTTATCTAATTGGGCCGGCATGGAAGCCTATCGATTAAACGCTAGTATGGGTGATGACCTATTGGTCCAGTTAGGGTTAGATGGTGCTCCGCCGGTGCTGTACCTATATCAGCCAGATGGGCAACAATTGGATAGTTTAATTGGAACTACGGGGCAAGTAGCTGACCTGTTTTTTGAAAATTTGCCGATGACTGGTGAATACCTAATTATTGCTACCACCAGGGGAACAGCTCCTCCAGGGGATTTCGGAATCTCCTTTCAATTCTTGAACGAATCCGCTTGCAGTACTCCATTCCTGGCAGATGATTGTGAGGATAGTGCTTTTGAACAAATCACAGAACAAGCAGGCGTACGCGTTTACGATTTTGATGGAGAACAGGGCGAATTCTTTGCCTTCCAATTGGAAGGTTCTGGAAACGACTTTTTGGGTAGATTGCGGATCTATGATCCCAATGGCAATTTGATCCAGGAGTGAGGATGGAGGCAGTATTCAAATTGTGCCCTTCCCCTTGCCAACAACAGGGAAATATATCTTGGTAGTGGATGAATGGGAAGGAGATTACACCGGTTTTTTCACCTTAACCGGTCAAAGCCTAGGTTCAGATCACGAGATCGACAGAACCGTCAAAATTTGTCTTGGAGAAAGTGTCTTTGCCGGAGGACAGCAGCAGACGGAAGCAGGAATTTATTATGACTTGGCTCCACAACAAGGTTTTTGTGATGCCGTCTATACCACTGAGATTGTTCTAGGGGATACTGTATTCGTAAATGTCTTAGAAGCTGTATGTTTCGGAGATACTTTCGAGTATCGAGGAGAATCCTATACTGAAACTGGTATTTACGAGATAGTAGCTCCGAATCCTGATGGTTGTGATACCCTGATTAACTTGGATATCTTACTCGTTGAGCCAGTGGAAAGCGTCATTTTCGACACGATCTGTAGTGGTCAAATATACGGTTTAGGACGGAACGGCTATGTTGAGTCGGGCAACTATACACTTACTCTTTGTGATACCATTGTGTCTCTCTTCCTCACCGTACTGCCACCCTTGGAAACCAATATCGATACTTCCATTTGCTTTGGCCAATGGGTTGATGTAGGCACTTTTAGGTATAGTGCCTCTGGAAGCTATACCAATTGGCTGGAAACGGCAGAAGGTTGTGATAGTATCGTGAATCTCAATTTAGAGGTCTATCCACTGATCGAAACGCAAATTGATTCCACCATTTGTTATGGTCAGTTTGTGGACGTAGGCACTTTTAGGTATAGGGAAAGCGGCAACTACTCCAATATGCTGGAAACGGCAGAAGGCTGTGATAGTTTGGTAAGTCTCAACCTTAATGTACTTCCTCCCATAGAACAGCTGATCGATACAACAATCTGTGTAGGTGAGTTCATAGAGGTAAATTTTGCCCGATATCGAGAAAGCATTAATGACACCATCTATCTGGAAACGCTAGAGAATTGCGATAGTTTGGTTATCCTAAACCTTACCGTTTTAGATACAGCCCTTACTCGTTTAGACGTAACGGTTTGCGAAGGTTCTACTTACCGGGTAGGCGATACCGAGTATAGTCAGCCGGGAGAATATGTACAGGTGTTTACTGGATCTACTGGTTGCGATAGTACAGTTATTTTGGATTTGGAGGTTTCGAACATCGTTTTCAATGATATCCAATCAGAATTATGTCAGGGAGCCGGTTTTGAAATCAATGGGACTAACTACTTTGAAACCGGTTTTTACACAGACACGATAATCACGGCTACCGGCTGTGACAGTATCATCCGGCTAGATTTAATGATTAGTGACACCTTCCTAATCCAGATCGATACGGCAGTTTGCCCTGGATCGATCATCGATGTTGGAGAAAACACCTACAGCGCCAGTGGATTCTATATCGACACACTCAATACAGTTGACGGTTGTGATAGCATAGTTTGGTTGCAGTTAGAAGTACTGGGTGAGCAATTTACTATTATTGACACCAGCCTATGTACGGGTCTAGCTTTTGATTTCGGTGGCATGCTGTTAGATGAAAGCGGATTATATCGGGACACCTTGGTCTCCTCTATCGGCTGCGATAGCCTGGTTGAGCTCCGTTTGAACATGCTTCCACCTCCTATTGCCAATACTCAATTTAGCATATGTCAGGGGGAAAGTATTGTAGTGAATGGGATTAGTTATGATGCTCCAGGTTCCTATCAAGACACCTTACAAACCAGTGCTGGTTGTGATAGTATTCTCCAATTCTCACTAGAAGTAGTTTCTCAATTATTCACAGATCTTGAGGTCGAAGTCTGTGAAGGAGAGACTTATTTGTTTGATGGTAATGTGCTCTCCACCACGGGTGAATATGAAGCCACCTTTACTAGCATTGCCGGTTGTGATAGCATTGTTTCTTTATCCTTGACCGTTTTTGAGGTAAAGAATACTCAGCTCGTTGTAAGCCTTTGTGAAGGGGAGACCTATAATGTTGGCGACTCCACTTATAGTGCGTCGGGCATCTACCAGAACGTGCTACGGACCACGGAGAACTGCGATAGCGTAGTAAATCTTGATCTCACGATCGTTCCTAGGCAAGAAAACGAAGTAGTTGCTGAGATTTGTGAGGGTGAAACCTATGTTCTGGGCACAGAGAATTATACCGTGGCGGGAAATTATACCCAGGTTTTAACAGGCCAGGCGGGTTGTGATAGTGTCGTTAACCTAAACCTCAGCGTTAATCCTATCCCTGAGATCAATCTCACCGGAGAGACGGAGCTTTGTGCTGGGGAATCTACATCACTCAGTATCGACGATAGCTATCCAATTTATAGCTGGTCTACTGGTGAAAACACACCCATCATAAGTGTAGCAAGCACAGGAACCTACACCCTAAGCGTCACAGACGATCAGGGCTGTGTGGGCACCGCCAACCTATCCGTTCAGGTTTCCATGTTAAACAGTGATATCACGCCCAAAATATACCCAAGCGGTTCTCTAATCAGTTGCCAGGGCGCGGCAGATGGAGCGTTGGAAGCATTGGCTTTCAATGGCATTGCACCTTATAGCTGGGCCTGGAGTACAGGTAGTTCAACACCGATGATCGATAACCTTGATCCCGGAACCTATGTCGTCACGATCACTGATGGTTTTGGTTGCGAAAATATTGAGGAATTCACTTTAACCGCTCCTCCTGAATTTAGTCTAAGTACTAGCATCTTACCACCACTTTGTATTGATGAGGGTGGCATCGTTGATGTAGTGGTAGAAGGAGATACCGGCCCATATACCTTCCAAATGGGCAACACCAATCAAAATATAGGCTTGTTTGAGGATGTAGAATCAGGACCGCACACCATTACTGTTGCGGATGCCAATGGCTGCGAACAATTAATCTCGATAGAAGTCCCTCAGGCTGAGTTTCTGATCGAGCAATCCTTTGAAGAAGTCAGTATAACAGAAGGTGATAGCATGCCTCTGCTCATTACGGCTAACTTCCCGATCGACAAGATCATTTGGGAACCTGGCCGTTGGCTGAGTTGTACAGATTGTCCTAATCCGGTAGCTAAACCAGAAGCCTCTACCGTATATCGAGCTACGGTTTTCTCACAGAGTGGATGCGACCTGCAAGCAGAGTTCGCCATTGCAGTCGGCCCATTCAACGGCTTCTTTATTTCCAATGGCTTTAGTCCGAATGGCGATGGGATTAATGATACCTATTTCTTCCAATCGGACCATCGGGTAGCCAATATCCAGCAGGTACTGATTTTTGACCGTTGGGGGAAAGTCCTTTTCGAAAGAAACGATCTTTTACCCAATGATAGTCAACTGGGCTGGGACGGCAGCTACGCAGGACAGCCCGTTCCTGTGGGCGTATATACCTATTTTGTCAGTATTGAATTACAAAATGGGCAAACACGCACCTACAAGGGGGGTCTAACCTTGCTGCGGTAGTAGGTCGATATTCAATTTCTTTGCCCAATGCTTTGGCCTTTTCGAATCAAATTCAACACATATTCCATTTCGGTATCAACCCCCAACTGGGCATCTTCCACAGTAGGTTGAACTAGGATATCGGGTTTCACCCCCTGATTGGGTTGCTGCGTGAGGCTGAAGTCGCCCATAACTGGGAAATCAATTTCAATCCCACTATTGGGCAAACGCAGGAACAAAATCTGTCCACCATTGATTCCTCGGAGATTTCCATCTGTTTCCTGGCCCAAAGATTTACCTATCTCAAAAGTCTTAAAGTCTTTGGCTAAATAGTAGGCCAGTGAGCCATTGCGAGGGCTTGTCAAGAGGTAGACTTCCCCCTTGAAGACGGCAGGTTTCTTTTTGTTCTTTTGATTGATCGAGTGAGATCGCGGAAAGATATAGTAACCGTCTTTTAGCTCCGGCTTGTCTGTACTGAGATCATAATACCAGGGATTACCCCAGCTCTGAATGTAGGTTTTGAGGACCTCCGGGAACTGTAGATAACGGGTGCGCCCTTCTCTACTATTATCTATGAAGCGATCAACATCGAAATAGGTCGCCAACTCATCCTTCATTTCATCATTACCGCCCATATTATCACGCAGATCGATAATGAGATGTTTCACTTTATTTTTTGCTAAGGAGGTAAAAGCCTCCTGGTAGAATGCCTTATAATCTTTGGTCAATCGTTTCCACCCCATCAAGCCGAAGGATCCTAATCTCAATACTCCAACTCCGTCCTCCTTGACCTCGTAAGACAACATCGCATTTCTATCCTTTGGAAAAGTGGAATAGCGATTGACCAAGGTACTATAACGATCAGCACTAGTGATGGCTGGAAGCACCACTTCTTTAGCCGCGGGCTCCCCTACCCTCTTTATCTTTAATGTCAGCTCAGGCTGCTCAAAAGGAAATACTAAGGGGTGGAAAACATCAAAGGCATCGTAGCGAAAATCAAAGCCTTGTACCTCTAGTTGAGCCACTCGGGCAGCCCTTCCGGCTCCATCCGATGAGACATAAGGAATCAAGTCTTCCAGTATCTCCTTCGTATTGTATCCATTGATCTGCAATACCTCTGTACCCCTCGGTAGTACTTGATCCCGGGTAGCATCGTATTGGACGATCATCCGGTTCTCTAGCCAGCGAAAGGTGAACGGTACTTTATCCTGCTGCCAGTGGATAACCGATTTTATGAGGCCATTCTGATTGAAGAAGGAAGCAAAAGTATGGCCACATTGCAAGCTGGCCAGCATTTTAGATATGGCCAGATAGGCCTCCCCGTGCGTAATTGGACGACTAAATGCTTCCTTAAGTTCAGTTAGGCCTTTTTCGATAGCGGCTTCATCATTGTACCGATATAGACCGGGATGTACTTCTAGGAGCATGGTTTTGATTAGCTCAAAGTCTTGCAAGAGCGCTGCGGGTTTGAGTTTAGCTAAGGTTGAGGGGTCGATGAAGGCGGGCTCGTCCCAGTTAGCCTCGTAGTTCAGTATATCCTCTTTCCCGAGAAACAAACTTCTATTATTGATCCCTTCCCAGGTGGGCTTTTTGTCTTTATCGAACAAGACAAACTTGAATTCAAGATCTGTTACTTCCGCTGGGAATTCTACGGTCACTTGATAATGCCCCTCTTTTTCTGTCATTTTCAGTGAACGATCCCAACTTAAAGGGGATTTATCTCCCCTTAAACCTACAGCTCCTCGTTTAAGCCCTGCAGGAATATTAGATACCTGGAAAGTAACCTCGGTTTGGCCTAAGAGCAGGTGTGACGAAATAAAGACACAAAGGCCTATGATGGTAAACAGTCTATGGGTGAATGGGTAGCGCATGATAGAATGGTTTCAAATTAAACCTCATTAGAGCCACATAGTTGAAAGAAATTCTTGATTTAGAACCAATTTGCTGGCCCACTGGCTTATCAAATTGATCATTCATTTTCTAAAATGATAGTAGCACTACTGATCTCATCTTCTACCTTTACAATATGTCAGGGCTGGACCGCCCCTTGCCTACTGGTCAAAAAGATAATGGAGTTGTCTGGCCAAAGGGCAAGTCTAAAAAAGAAAGTCCGTTGCCTAGGAATTAGACAACGGACTTCATTGCTTTATTATATTTCTCGATTACGGCGTAGTGAATGCTTTAATCTTCCACGGTCTCCACTAGCTCATCTTCCTTTATCGCTTGTCGGAAAACCACCACTCCATCAAACACATCTAGTACTACATGACTACCCGGCTTCACTTTCCCCAGCAGAATCTGCTTAGAAAGCTGCTTCAGTACTTTCTTCTGGATCAATCGCTTTAATGGCCGAGCACCAAATTCAGGATGGTATCCCTCATGGGCTAACCAATCCATTGCTTCCGGAGCAATCACAATGCTGATTTCTTGTTCTGCCAAAGTAGCTTTTAGATCATTGAGCTGCAGCTCTACAATTCCTCGAATGTCCTTGCGAGAAAGCGGGCTGAACATGATCACTTCGTCGATTCGGTTTAGAAATTCTGGGCGTACGCTACGTTTCAGCAAATCAAAAACCAGTAGCTGGGTTTGTTCTATCACTTCCTCTTTGTTGTGATCATCGATATCCTGGAATTTTTCCCGGATCACTTCAGATCCCATATTAGAGGTCATAATGATGATAGTATTCTTAAAATTAGCGACACGTCCCTTGTTATCCGTCAGTCGACCATCTTCCAACACTTGCAACAAAATATTGAAAACATCAGGATGGGCTTTCTCGATTTCATCCAGCAACACCACAGAATAAGGTTTGCGCCGGACCGCCTCGGTCAGTTGCCCCCCCTCGTCATAACCCACGTAACCTGGAGGCGCACCTACTAAGCGAGATACGGCGTGCCGTTCTTGATACTCACTCATATCAATCCTGGTCATCAAGTTCTCATCATCAAAGAGGTATTGTGCCAGCGCTTTCGCCAATTCCGTTTTACCGACTCCAGTAGTTCCCAAAAACAGGAAGGAACCAATAGGTCTCTTCTCATTCCCGAGACCGGTCCGACTTAGTCGGATGGCATCAGATACGGCTTCAACCGCTTCCTCTTGTCCTATTACCCGCTTATGCAATTCATCTTCTAATTGCAGTAATTTCTCTCGTTCGCTTTGTAGCATACGGGTGACTGGAATTCCGGTCCATTTGGCAACGATTTCTGCTATATCCTCTGCTTCTACCTCTTCCTTCACTAGCTGCTTACCCGTAGACTGCGTGTCCTGCACGCGTTGGTTGAAGTCCTGCAAGCGTTCCTCTACTTCCGGAATTCGGCCATAGCGAATCTCTGCTACCTGGCTGAAATCCCCTTCCCGCTCTAAACGTTTGGCCTCCTGCTTCAACTGTTCTATCTCCTGCTTCGCCTGCTGAAGACCGAGTACGACCTCCCGCTCGCTTTCCCATTGGGCGCGGAGGGCATTCCGATTCTCTTCGAGGTTGGCCAAATCTTCTTGTAATTTATTCAATTTGGTATCATCCTTCTCTCTTTTCATCGCTTCCCGTTCAATCTCCAGCTGGCGAATTTTTCTTTCGATCTCATCTAGAGATTCTGGCATGGAGTTCATTTCCAAGCGTAATCTAGCGGCCGCCTCATCTACCAGGTCAATGGCCTTATCTGGCAAAAAGCGATCTGAGATATAACGGGACGACAACTGTACGGCAGCGACGATCGCATCATCTTTGATGTTGATTTTGTGGTGCGTTTCGTATCGTTCTTTTAGACCTCGAAGAATGGATATGGCATCTTCTTCGTTTGGCTCAGAAACATAAACGTTCTGAAAGCGCCTTTCCAATGCCTTATCTTTTTCAAAATACTTTTGGTATTCATTCAGGGTAGTGGCACCAATGGCTCTTAACTCCCCTCTAGCCAGCGCCGGCTTCAAGATGTTGGCGGCGTCCATGGCTCCTTGCGTCTTACCCGCTCCGACCAGGGTATGAATTTCATCAATAAACAGAAAGATCTCTCCTTCGGCTGAAACTACTTCATTGATCACAGCTTTGAGTCTTTCCTCAAATTCTCCCTGGTATTTAGCACCGGCAATCAATGCCCCCATATCTAGTGCATAGATTTGCTTATCCGCTAAGTCTTCCGGTACATCGCCATTGATAATTCGATGCGCCAGACCTTCGATAATCGCCGTCTTACCCACACCTGGTTCTCCGATTAGGATAGGATTATTCTTGGTACGTCGAGCCAGGATGTGTAGCACTCTTCTGATCTCTTCGTCCCTTCCAATTACGGGGTCTAATTTACCGTTCTGGGCTCTTTCGTTCAGGTTGACTGCATATTTTTTCAAGGCGTTGTAACTGCCTTCCGCACTGGAGGAAGTCACCTTAGCCCCTTTCCTCATCTCACGGACAGCTGCCTTCATGGATTTTTCTGTCGCACCGGCATCCTTGAGCATCTGTGCCACTGTATCTTTTACGGAAATAATCCCGAGCAATAGGTGCTCTAGGGCGACATACTCATCTCCAAATTCCTTCAGTAGTAAGTTTGCCTTCTGGATGGCTTCTGTGGCCGGACGAGATAGATATTGATTGCCTGTGCTTCCGGTAGGATAAGAAGCTACTATCGACTCTAGCGTTTGGGTGACTGCATTTAAATTGATCCCCAGTTTCTTAAAAACGTACGGAGCCACGCCGTCATCCACTTCTAACACGCCTTTAAGCAAATGCCCCAACTCAATGGAGGGGTTTTGCTGCCCCATGGCAATCTGCTGAGCGCGTTGCAGTGCTTCTTGAGACTTTATGGTTAAATTATTAAAGTTCATAGCTAAACATTTTTCTTTTTAGCTGGGACTGTACAAGACATTCTCCGAGCTTTTAAACAAACATTCGTGGACTTGTGTTGCCTTTTTCTTCCCTATTTTCTATCACATGAAAGGGGGATTCAGTCTACGTTCTTAGGCCATACACGTCTCTAACAAAGCAAGGAATGTGCCATTGGATGTAGCCCGATAAATTGGCAGTTGCACTCTATCGAGAGCGACAAGCTGGCAGTCTAAATCAAAGCACAACCGACACTTTGTCAGACACTTAGCTATATTTACTTGTCTGCGCAGCGTACGCATCTATCACTTTGGGGCATGAACATTAAACGGGCGGGGCGGATTGGGTTTCCGCAGTGGCTGCAGTTGCCGAAGGAGGGTAGATCAATCTTGGTTAGTGCGATCTTGAGGTTGGAGAGTTTTCTTTTAGCGGTACGAAGTCCCGCCTGAGCCACGCCACGGCTATTAATGGCATCCATCCGGCTAACTCGACCGATGGCATTATCCGGCGAGATAGGTTTGGCGTTTTCTTCCCTACGTAAGATTTCAGCCTCTGTACTGGCGATGGCCTCAATAATTCTTGCCTTAAGGGCTGCTCTTTCTTCTGCTGTCATAAGTCATACTTCTAGTGGATAAAAAAAGCGTGGGAGGGCTGTACCTTCCACGCTTTTTATTGTATAGCTACAGGGAGCAAGGCTCCCCGGAACAGTTACCAAATAAACGAAATTAATCGCTAGATGACAAAATGGCTACTAGACGAAGAATCTCAATGTACAACCACACTAGTGTCACTAGTAAGCCCATTGCTGAGAACCACTCCATATAAGAAGGTGCTCCATAAGCCTCTCCTTTTTCAAAGTTGTCAAAATCCAACAATAGGTTGAAAGCAGCGACTCCAATGATCAACAAGCTAATGCCGATACCGATTGGGCTAGCGTCGTGTAAGAAAGGTAAGTTAATGCCGAACATGGACAACACGATGTTGACAATGTATACTATCGCAATAGCCCCTGTGGCCATATAGATACCAGAACGCAGTTTGTTCGTCACCTTGATGATACCCGCTTTATAAATGAAAAGCATAGTGAATAATACACCAAGGGTTAGCGTCACAGCCTGAAAGATAATACCATCAAAAAGGCTTGCGTACACCGCCGATATACTACCGACGAACAATCCTTCTAAAGCTGCATAAATCGGAGCTAAAGTCGGAGACATATGTGGACGGAAGGAAGCAATTAGTATGACTACAAAGCCACCGATCGCTCCACCCCACATCATTAATGGGCTAGGAGAGCTATATCCCCATAAGGCAGTTAATAGCATGATCGCAGAAAGGATCAAAGTCTTATTCACTGCACCGGAAACTGTCATTCGATCGGCTCCAACCTTAATAAAGTCTGAATCCAAAGTGTTGTTGGAGGATACTTTCCTAAAAGCATTCTCGTTCATGATAGGATTTCGAGATTCCATAAAACCTCTTCTTCTTCTACTCATAATTTTTAAGTTGATTTAGAAAATCAGTAAAAAGCGCTTAATAAATAATTAGGATGGTTTAGGTGTGTTTTTGCATTCTTTATAACACATAGCTAAGATAATAAGTTTTCCTATGCTCTGCAATGGAGTGCGAGAAAAAGGAGAGGTGAAGTTCTTCTCTAATTGATGAGGCTAGGCACAATCTGTGTGATTAAGTACATCAGACCACACCCTAATGTGAAACGGTTCATTGAAGTTTTCTCACGACCTTATAAGAGTGTCTTTTGCCTCCGATTGAAGCCAAATTTTCACTGCATAGTAGGGCCTCGGAGCTAAAATTTGGTTTCAATCGGCAATAAATTTCTGTTTTTCACTGACAGCAGAAAACTTTCGACAAGTTCACTATCCATTTGGCAGTTTTCTTCTCCTCCGCTTCCAATAAATCAAACCAAATATCAAGACTACAAACCCCAAAAACCAAAGGCGAATTGATTTCCCAAATTTAGCAATGAATTTATTCTGGATTTCATTAAGAGGTTCATAATT
Organism: uncultured Lewinella sp.; assembly: GCA_913057785.1. Lineage (GTDB taxonomy): Bacteria > Bacteroidota > Bacteroidia > Chitinophagales > Saprospiraceae > DT-111. Next base: position 20,536 of record CAJXPD010000111.1, read on the forward strand.
AATTCCCATTTCCAAGACACCAAACTCTTTAGTGTAGTTAGAATAATCCTTAATCAAATCAGCAAATTTTTGAGGTTGTTCGTTTTTTAAGTCATAAGTTTCGCCTGGGTCATTTTTTAAATTATACATTCGCCACTCACCATCCCCATAAGGTCTTCCATTTCTTACTAGTTTTAAATCCCCTTTGAATAAAGCGCATTGACCAGCAGCCTCCATCCCTATGGATTCATCGGAAGCATAGGCACTTTCTATTTCACCCTTGATTAAAGGAAATAAATTCTTTCCAGTCATAGGGCCAGCAGGTGCAACTTCAGGCTTATCAATTCCTACCAGAGAAAGGATAGTTGGAGTAATATCTGTAATCATGGAAAATGCTCCAATTGAAGTACCCGTTGGTATTTTAGGTCCTGAAAAGATGAGTGGAACTCGCAGTCCACCTTCTCCTGCATAAAACTTAAAAAAGGAACTTGGCGAAGCTGCTGCACTGGCAAACTCCGCTCCGATATAATTGAAAGAACCTTTTTCTCCAAGTCGTTCATAATCCTGATGATAGCCGACATATTTCAGCCACATCTTCATAGAGGCTACACCTCCAACAGCACTTGCCTCAGGACCATTGTCTGAGGTGATAATAAAAATGGTGTTTTCCAATTTGTCTTTAGCTTCCAAATATTGAATATATCGTCCAATATGAAAATCCATTGCCTCCAACATCCCTGCATTAACGGCCATTGCTTTGGCTTTGTATTTTTTTTCTTCTTCACTCAATGATCCCCACTTTTTTAAAACGGCAAGCATGTCTCCCAAAGGTGCATCAGGAGGTATAATGCCTAATTCTTTTGCATTTTCATATCGTCGCTGGCGAATAGCTCCCCAACCGTTTTCATAAGTGTCAATGTATTTTTCAGTAAATTCTTTTGGGGCTTGAACTGGAATATGAATGGCTTGAAAGGCAAGATAAGAAAAGAAGGGATTATCATCCTTTGGTGCTTCTTCCATAAATTGAATCATCTCATCTACTAGGTTCCTTGAAGAATAAAAATCTCCTGGTAGATCGATCAATTCTCCATCTTTGTACCAAGGTGGCTTTGAGGATTGAGTGGGCAAGTAGGGTCGATGTTCATAATTATCAGCGCCAGAAGCATCTAATATATAGGAACGGTCAAAACCTCTCTTGTTCGGCAGCGTTTCTTCCGAATGTCCAAGATGCCATTTACCCGTTGTATAGGTGTGGTATCCCCTCTTTTTTAATCTAGTCGCGAGCGTATACACTTTGTTGTTTAAAACCCCCTTATAACCTGGCTCGGTGGCATATTCAGGAGGAGTAAAAACAGGCAAGTTTGGCACTCCTGTCAAATGACTGTCGTAACCTGTCATCAACATGGAACGAGAAGGAGCGCACATTGGAGAAGCATGATGGTTTAAAAACATGGTTCCTCCCTTCGCTAATCGATCAATATTCGGGGTATTGGCTTCACCTCCATAGCATCCAAAATCCATTAAGGCAGCATCGTCAACCAGTATAAGGACAATATTGGGTAAGGTATTGGAAAGGGTATCCTGGGCAGTAAGCCAATTCCAACTCAAAATTAGAATAAAAAAAAAGACAATAATTGAATTCTTCATTTCAATTTGTTTTGAAACTTTACTGCGGGTAATAATCAGGCAAAGGCAATCCAGGAAAAGTAATTCTAAAAGTTTCTGCTCCTGCAAAGTTAGGTGCCAGCAGTCGTTCCCTATGGAATTCTCCCGTTGCTCCTGCGTACTTCCCTGTTCCACCCAAAATGGCACCCGTAAATTTCTGCCCTTTTACCCCCCATTCAAAAAACATAATTCCATGTATAGTATCGGTTACAGGTTCTCGCCAATCATTTTGATCTTTGCAATCTTTTGAACGAAAAGCGAAAGTGGCTCTTTGTTCTAGGATAATTTTACGGTTTAATTTTTTGCATTCTCGTACCGTAGCTAAGTAAGCCTCAATCTTCTCTCTGGTCGTTTTATGGGGTATTAATTTTCGGTCAAAACTTGCTGCAATAAAGTCTTTTGAAACGTTAGTCAAAAACCGATTCAGAGCAGTAAAGTTACCGATGATTCTTTCGGGATGAGCAGGTACAAAAGTGTCATCGTCAACATACTTTAAACCTCCAGAAGTCTTTGCAATGAAATCGGGGTCATCAGGGTCTAAAGTCAAAGGATTAATACAGCATTTACTTTCATCAATTGTTCCTACTGAGTGCATAGGGCCGCCACCGTGTAGCATCATTCCATTGACCGGTAAATTGCTTCCCACATAAGAAATCAATGATTTTGGAATAAGCTAGAATAGCTCTACGTTTGATACCGGACATCGCCCAACGCAATTCTCTTGGTTGATTTTGCGCCATCTTAGTACCATCTGAAATGGTCTCTACTATTAGGTCTTGATTTACCATAAGTTCTGTTCATTTTTTGATGGTGTATCAAATGCATGGTATTGTTGGTGAAAATCTATCTGGCTGCTGGACAGACATTCAACAAGGGCTGGGGAAGGACCAGGATATCCGTCCATTTGATACATTATCCATCTTTTCAGGGCTCTGGCAAAAAAAAATACCGTCCCTTCTTTCTAGCTATTTCCTCCTGTGACTGCGTTGCTGCATCAGTCGTTTAGCGCTATTTAATTCCTAATCCAATATAGGTTTCGAAGATTTTTCAGCAATAATTCCCATCATTTTTTGTGCCGTCTCATGACCAGAGTTTTGATTCTGTCCTGTAACAAACCTTCGTTCTTCATCAATGGCCGTGATGGTCTGAAAAATATCTTGATTCCCGGTTTTGCTGATAAAATTGACCCCCAGTTTTCGCAGTTCCGTTTCAGGGTGCAAAGGCGTCACTGTGATGCCCAGTTCTTGCAATTGTTTATCCGTCACCCCTGTCATCGTTCTTCCCGTTATTAAAAAATTGCCCAGCGTATCCCTTGCCTGAATCAAACCCAATGCGCCATGACAAACACTTCCAATAATCGGCGTTTGTGCATAGTAAGCCTCGCTTACTTTTTCCCCTAAAACCTCTGATTGCCCCAAATCATAGGCTGCGCCCCAGCCTCCTGCCATCCAGATTGCATCATATCTGGTAAAATCCAGGTCATCAATTTTCAAGGAGTTTTTGACTTTTTGCTGAAAGATTTCATCCGCCAAATAGCGCTTATCCGCAGGTGATTTTATCATGAATAGAAAGGACTGCGGGTCAATCGGAATTTCGCCGCCCTTTATACTTGCTACATCCACTTCCATACCTGCATCCAAAAATTCGTAATAAGGGACCGTCATTTCCGAGGCAAAAACACCTGTCGGGTCGCCCGTCGTTTCGCCCGGTGCATTTAATACGCCATGGCTGGTGGTGATAACAAGCGCTTTTTTACCTTTTAAATCATATTCTTTCGCATCAGCATAATCTGGATGCAAGCCTGCTTGATGCAAAAGATTAGGCAATAAAGAAATGAGCAGCCCAAATGTTCCGATGACCATACCTGCGGCGATAAAGGCTTTTTTAGCTCTCGAGACATCAGCCAAATTATTTTTGAATAAATAATAAGCAGTAACAATAGCCAATATTAGATGCAACAAGGCTGCCCCTGGTGTCGCAAAAACGCCCGCCATAAAACTACTTATCATGGCAATGAAAACCGTAAGGTGAAATATCAAAAAAGAGGATAGGAATACCTGTATCAACTTTTCACTATCAAAATTCCGCCAAACCTGAAAAGCAAAGATGCTGAGGCCAAGTGCAGCAGCTCCATACATTCTCCCCATTGCCATGTGGCTTCCGGGGCCTTGCGCCAGATCAGGCACTACTTGTGGAGCAAAAAATAATACGATTCCCGCCAATAATTCAATAGTGGCAGAGATGAGGATGAATCTTTTCATGGTCGTTCACTTTACTTTATACAGTAACCGGCACAGCGGACCGTTTATTTAAAATCAATTGTTTCGGTGGCGATCAGTCCGCCGTATTCCAAAGCAATCTCTCTGTCCTCTTTAATTTCGGCATACGCTTCGGAAGTGGCCATTTCAATAAATGCTTCTTTGGAAGGGTAGTATACCAGTAATATCCTATCCGGTTGGGATGTGAAATCACCGATAACAGTCTGCGTGACGTTTCCTGCCCAAATTGCCTTACCACCAACCTTTTTCAATAGCGGGGCAACATTTCGGCTGTATCGGTTGTAGGCATTTTCGCCTGTTTCATCACCTTTACCTGATTGCGCTTTGAATTTTAAAATATTCAACATCACCAGAGGGGTTTGAGAAGGATAATTCTTTATGAAATCCACAAAGTTTTCCTTAGGAGCCACTACCTGATTGGCTAAATGCATGGTTATTTTTTTGATTCATTAATGGAAAGGAGAAACATAATGAAGCATACAAAAGGTAAAACAATATTTGCAATTCCTCCTGGTGCTTGCCCAGTAGTTTCGATCGGTTTAAACAATGAGATTCCAAATCGTCCAACATATTCAAAAACCATAAATAGATACATCAATGGGATGAGGCTTTTGTATCTAAGTGCAGCTATAACTTGAATGAGTCCAAACATCAATTGTGATAACCCCCAATAGGAAAAAATCAAAATTACAGTCGCTGCTCCTGCATCCGTATAAGTGTCCAATGGAATAGTTGCAATACTTTGCGCACCTCCATCATATTTAAAAATATGGATACAACTTCTGACCACAGTCACAGCTGTAATCAAATAGAAAAACCATAGTGCAACTTTTCTCCCTCGAAAGGTATTGTCGATATTACTGGGTAGGATCTTATTCATAGTTCATTTTTTTGAGAGAAGTCAGAAGTAAGGTCATCCTTCAGATGGCCATAAGTCAGGGAAAATAGGAATTGACTCAAGCCTGAGCGCTGACCTCATACTAGGGAAATATGTACAACTGCAGCCATCAAGGCTATCACCAATCCCACTGTCAAAGGGAAGCCACCCAATTGAAACCAAGGGTCAACAGGATAAGCAATACTTTTGTCTAATGCTGCAAACTTCAATTCATGTTTTTCATGGAACAAAGGGTGAATTAATATCTCGGCAAAATCTCGACGACTCCGAAAGCGGTTGATCCCCGAAATTTGCCACTCTTCGGCATTTTCTATATTTATGACATCAACCGATTTACCCGCCACTCTACCCTGAAAAACACCAATGCCCCCTCTTTTAAGCATCAGTTTCATAAATGGTTTATGATAATTAATTAGGGTCTGCAAAGAGGTATCTCCTTCTTTAACGCCTTCAACTAGGTCAGGCTTTTTCTTCAAAAAAATACTATTAACCATCACAAAGCTTTTGCCTGTATCATTTTCTAAAAATTGACGGACGTCCCTTAATCCATCTGAACTGTTGTTATTATATTTTTGCAATTCATCAATATAGTGGTCAACCTCTTCTTTGGTCAATGGTTTTCTAACCCCCACATACCATAACCAAAAGATAGTGTAGACGATAAAGGCTGTTCCCCAAATGATGATTGGTGTAGTCATGGTTTTTATGTTAGATGTCGGAGGACAGAAGACAAAAAACAGAATGCTTCGCTTTTAGATTTCAGAGTATTCCCACTAAAAGTATCTGACCTCTAACAGTCCGAAGGACGATCTGACAACTCAGTGGTCTCACTTCTGACTTCTCTTACAAAGGATTTTTCTCTATAAACTTATGAACTCTATCCGCCATAATTTCCCCGATATCTTCTTGGATAAAGTGATTGGCATTTTCAAATTGCTCATGGTCTTGTCCTTTGGCCCCAGGAATGGAATTGATCCATTTTTCTTGAATACTAGGACGACCCAATAAATTATCTTTCAAACCAATGAAAGAAATAAAAGGCTTCTCGAATTTTTTAAGGCTCTCCCACGCTGGCAATTGCTGACCAAGCAACCCCACGTTCATTGAAGGTAAAGTGCGAGGTCCTGCCATATAAATAAAGGAAGGGAAAGGAGCATCATAGGCTGCCATTTCTTCATCGGTCAATTTATTTTCCGTTGACTGCTGCATGACCCCGCCAATGAAGTTTCGAGTATGTTGCAAACAGAATAAAATCCATGATTGAAACATATCCGGCATACCTTTCAACCAGTATTTAGCAATATCTTTAATGGTGTTGATTTTCGGATTAACAGCAACCGGATTGGGGATGTAAAAGGGATTGTTTTTTTCAGTTAATAAAGGCAGGTCGCCATTGGCAAGCACCAAGCGAGCAAACAATTCAGGATTTTCTCCAACCAAACGAGTTCCGATCAAACTACCCCAATCCTGAACAAATGCAGTAATATTTTTCAATCCTAACTTCTTGACAAATGCAAGTGTATTTTCACAATGTCGATCGTAGATGTGATATTGCTCTTTGATGGGTTTGTCTGATTTTCCCATACCTATCATATCAGGTGCTATGCATCGATATCCCTTTGGAATGAGATCTTTTATCATTTTACGATACAAGTATGACCAAACTGGCTGTCCGTGTAGCATTAAAATCACCGGACCATCTTTTGGACCTTCATCCAAATAATGCATCCTTAGCCCATCTATTTCAACATAGTTGGCCTCAAAATCATAACCTGGCAAATTTTTAAATCGCTCTTCTGGCGTACGCACAAATTCAATTCCTGCGGGTGTCTTATGAACAGCAACTGATGTATCCCAAAAGACTTCCTCAGGATATGGTGCTACCTCTTGCACTTTTCGTCCACCTCCTTTTTCAAAGTCTATTTGAATCGGAGAAGGAACTACAGACGATGCTGCTTTTTTGATATTTCTAAAAAGGCTCATTTTATCTATTTCTAATCAAAATTCTAATTATGTTATAAAATTAGGTTTTAAAACCTAATTATCAAAAATCTTTATGTTCTATTTTTGTACTTTTGATTAAAAATTGAGGTTCTTAGACAAATTTCGTGTTTCGAGACACTCAAAATGACATTCAACGCTCTACGGACAGTTATCGTCCACAGACCGTCATCGTCAGTGGGTGCTTTTTCATCTCATTTTATGACTGTCCACGAGATTTGTCTAAGAAGAAAAATTGATAACCCTTGAAGAAAATGAAAAAAACGCAAGAGAAGATATTGACCAATGCCATTCAATTATTTAATCGGAAAGGAGTGAGTAATGTGCGCTTACAAGATATTGCTGCAAATGCGGGTATTAGTGCTGGGAATTTGTCTTATCACTACAAGACCAAAAAAGATTTGATGGAAGCCGTATTGGAATTTATGACTATAACATTCAAAGAGATGAGTAGCAAGAATATGGCTTTTGTAGAACAAAATGACTATCTCTCTGTCATCAAAAATTATTTGCGCTTTCAGATTGGACATCGCTTTTTTTATCGGGACATCTTGGAAATAATCAGCTTAGCTCCTGAAGCTAAAACGATATTTGAAAAACAGATGCAACAAGTATTGAGTTTTACAAAGAATGGAATGTACCTAGCCATAGGCAAGGGGCTTATTCATCCAGAGCCTCATGCTGGACATTATGATTTCTTTGCAAAAAATATTTGGGCAATTTTAAATTCATGGTTGGTAGAACGTGAAGTCTTCGGTGCCGAAAAGATGAGTTTGCAAAAAGTGATGTTGGCAATATGGGAATTTCATTATCCTTATTTTACAGATAAAGGAAAGGAGATTTTTGTTGCAGTGAAAAAACAATTACCGAAAATGATTGAGGAGGAAAGGGCTGCCTGAATAAACATTGTTAATCTCTCTAAAAAAGATACTATAAAACATCAATCTTATAATCGAAGTTGTCAAGCTCTTTAATTAAGCTGAATTCAACATGAGAAGAAAATAGCCCCACTATAAATTAATGCGGCAGGGCTAATAAGAAATTGTTTAAATATTTTTTTTGCTCACTTCGAATTTTGATACATAATGATTCAGATAGAGAATCATTCCTGCATAGGTTAAAATTAATGTGGGGACATTAGAATTGAAGCTTAAATTGAACTCCGGAATACCAAACAAGTCTCTAAAAGAAGTAGTGGCAATGGTCAACATAAATACAATACCAAAGGCAAATAACCCTATAATTGCAGCTTTGTTTTTGGAGGTACGCTTAATACCATTGTGAGCTTCTTGTTGGAAGAAATACCAAAGAACAGCAATAGAAAAAATAGCCTCAACTGCAATTGCAAGAAATACATTCGTCGCATAAAGCCCTAATCCTACCTGATGTGTTTCTTCTCCAAAAATGTGGTGCGGATGACCTGAAAAGAAATCTAAAACAAAATGCCCAACAACCAAGGCAGCGCCTACTAAACCAACTTTGGTATTTTTAAATAAAATTTTTCCAATCAAAAAAATGATGAAAACCCAAATTAATTGAGGAATCAAATCGTGGCTATACAGCATATCAACTGTCATATCACGGAGGGTTGCATTAAATACATCGCTTGGTCCAGTTGGCTCTAAACCTAAATAATGAAAGGTAAACCACAACAAATCTTGTAGTTGTGAAGCAATTAAGAAATATAGTAAAGTTCCTTTAGGAAACTTTTGGTGCGCTACTAAGGCGGTAGAGAAATGTCCTGCTAACATAGCTTTTGAAGGTTGTAATTATTTTATATTTTTGCTTTAAATAGTAAAGTAAAAATATAAAATTACTTTAAATTTTAAAGTAATAATCCAAAAGATTATGCCCTTGAAATTTCGTTCTTCCTGCCTTATAGCTTCTACACTAGATTTAATTGGAGATAAATGGTCATTGCTCCTAATTAGAGATATGTTAATGCATAAAAAGAAATCCTTTAAAGAACTGGTAGGATCCGAGGAAGGGATTGCTACGAACCTTCTTTCTTCTAGATTAAAATTATTAGAATCTCTTGATGTGATCACCAAAAGGAAACTGCCTTCTAACAAAAAAGAAAACATCTATTTATTGACCGAAAAAGGGATGGATTTAGCTCCGATTCTTCTGGAAATTGTTATTTGGAGCGACAAATATGTACGGGAATACCATAAGGAAATGAATGCTTTTGAAAATGACAACTTGGACAGAACACAATTTATTGAAAATGTTCGAGGAGAATATAGAAAGTTTGCTCAAAATGTCTTGAACTAAGTATCACGTTTCTAGGACGAATTAAGCTGATATTCGTTTTATCCATACAACTATTCCTAATTTACTCAATTCGCTTATTCTGAATTGCTCTCCAAGCCAATTCACAAAACAATCTCGTTAATTGATTAAAATTTGCAAACATTTCATTGCTTGTAAGACCTTTGTTATAGCGATAATATATTTGCTGAACAATCACAGCATTTTTAAACAATCCAAAGGCATAATAAAACACTAAATTATGGATTGGACGACCGCTCTTTTGTGCATATTGCTCAACGACTTCCAAACGACTAGGATTACCCTTCATGATAGTTGGATATGAGAAAGTTTGTTGTATCACAGGATCATCTTTATCAGTAACCCAATAAGCCATTGCAGCACCTAAATCCATAAAGGGATCTCCTAGGGTACACATTTCCCAATCTAAAACAGCTATAATATTCTTCCATCTACTATCTTCAAAAACGACATTATCATATTTATAATCATTGTGAATTAAGCAATGAAGATATTCTTTAGGCTGTTGCTCATCAAGCCAAGCCATAACTTTGGGAGCTTCTGGTATATCTTCCGTTGCAGCTTTCAAATATTGCGCACCCCAGTTCCGGACTTGCCTCTCAACGTACCCCTTGGGCTTTCCCAAATCTCCTAAACCTAATGACTCATAATCCAAGTCATGCAACTCAACTAAAGTATCTAACCAACTATTGGCAATGACTGGAAATTCAGATGCTGAAATTTTTCTGTCTTTAGCTACTTTGTTATCTATGATAATTCCTCCTACTTTTTCCATCACATAAAAAGAAGCGCCAATAATGGATTTGTCTTCCGTATAAACATATGCGGTTGGTGCTTTATCAAATCCTTGGTTTAAACCCTTTAATACTTTAAACTCTCGTCCCATATCATGCCCTCTTTTGATGGCACCTTTGGGGGGACGCCGCAATACGAGTTCTCGATTTTCTATTTTTAGTAAATAGGTCAGATTGGAAGCACCTGTCGGAAATTGTGAAACTTCTAATTCACTCTTTGCAGAAGCTATGAGTCGGTTTTTTTGTAAAAATTCTTTGAGCGTTTTTTCGGGAAGCTCTTCGCCTTTTCTTACGTTTTGCATAATCGTTTTTTTAGGGGTCAGAGAACAGATCGCTTCGCTGTCAGAAGTCAGACTGATCTAATTCGCATTACTTGTGACGTCTGATCTCTATTTTCTGACCTCTGCCCCCTATTTTAAGCCGTCAACCCACCATCAACAGGTAGTGCCACCCCGGTAACGAAACTTGCTTTGTCTGAACAAAGCCACATCATTGCACCGACTTGTTCTTCTACTTTTGCAAATCGCTTCATGGGAACATTAGCTTTTAATTTGTCAGGAATACCCTTTGCCACTTTTTCCAAAGCCTCGGGGTCAAACATGTGAGAAATAGTAAAAACAGGACAAATGGCATTGATGCGAATATTATTTCGGCCATATTCCATGGCAGCCGTTTTGGTCATACCTACTACCGCATGTTTGCTGGCGGTATAGGCGATGTTCCCCACGTCCGCGAGCGTGGACA
>CAJXPD010000112.1 GCA_913057785.1 uncultured Lewinella sp.
GACGTTTTATTCGGTTATCGCCAAAGTTTTGATGACCTCGAGCGATCAAGTACTACTCATTTATTCGCTGGTCCGTTCACGATGGACCTTGTTGTCAATACCCTGTTTAGGTTTAATCTGGATTATCAAGATGTGGCGATAAGGTTGTTTCTAGAGCAGAAATTCGATATTAATCAAAATGAGCGGGAAGCACATGAAGTGGAAGTTTTTTCAGCGTATGAAAAAGCAATTAATGGTATTGCTATTGTATTGAAGACGAGATTCTTTCGTGATGAAATGTTATTCCTTAAACTTACGAATAGCGAGCTAGATATTATTGTCTTAAATACCCTCGGGCTGATGACCTCAGACCAAACGAAAAAGTCTAGTGAATATTCTAGCTTACTAGAAACTGGGAAAATTGCGAATGTTATTTCTTCTCGAGTGATGAAGGAGCTATACAAAGTTGACATGGGGCTGGATTATGTGTTGAAACTAGCCATCTCAAGCGGAGTAATATGGTGGAGTAGCAAGGAAGTTCAAAAGAGATTTCTTGTGGATCCTGAAGTGACAGTAAATTTCCTAAAAGGTGAACTCATTGAGCAGGCTAAGAAGCCTATAGTTTTAGATAGCTATCAAGAATTTAAAGATGTAATAGAAGGTAGGGGAGACCCAGTGGAAATAGTGTACTTTTTGGATGATAATGGAGAGCTAGTTTGGCACCTACTAATTGTATCCCTCTTGCTTGAAGCTAATAAGTCTTTAAGGGTTATAGTCGTTGTAAATGAGATACCTGTGACAAATAACGTTAATATTACAACATTGAGAGAGGCAATTACCAGCAGTACCCATTTTGGCAAACTGGCCAATAATGAAAGATTTACAATACATTCTGAGCACAATGAACTGCCATGTTTCGACTTGAGATTTTGTACATCGACATTAAGGTCTATACTCGCTCAGGCAGATCTCCTTATAGTAAATGGAGTTTCATTTTTTGAAAAGATTCAATATCTTCCAAAACCAGCATTCTACTTATTCACCGTTTACAGTTCTGTTTCTGTTTTGCTTACTGGGCTTAAGAGAGGTGATAAAGTCTTTGCCAAGGTCCCTAGGCTAACTTATGCATATTCAGACGTGTATGAAGATGAAGGTGAAGTTCATGTGAGATTTAACTTCAGTAGGAATTTTTCTAAAAACTGGTCTTAAATTGCTGGTAAATGGATTTATATAGCTACACGATTGATAGAGAATTTAGAGATAATTCTCATACCATAAGGTTCAAGACGGAAATAGAACACTTACTTTCAGAGATATTTGATCTAGAGGCTGTCGATCAGTACTCGGAAATCAGAAATCGACTCCTACTTTTATTGAAGCATGTTCTCGACCTAGATAAGTTGATTTGCATTGGACGTGGATATAGTATGACTGTCAATCAGATAGTGCAATGGATTGATGATGAACTTGTGCAAATTAAGAGCCAGTACCATGCACAAAATCATGACTAAGTACTGGTTTACAAGTATACTAAGTATTGTGCTAAGCTAAGATTATCGCAAAAGCGAATCACTTAGATTTCCCACATAAAATTAAGCTGAATTCTAGAAAGAGCTTATTTAAACGGCATCTATAATTGTCAAGTTAATCACGATCTCACCCCTTGCCGCCTACCGATTAAATGCCTAATTTGTCTTCCGGATTATTGGAACCCAAAACAAACCACCTAAAACATCAAAATCAATGAACAACTACCTTTGGAACCAAACCTTGGTGCCTACCTTAGCCATCCAACCTGTTCTAAAATTATCCAATTCCCTGATATTTAGCGTTGTGTTAGCTCGGCTTCCTATTCTTTGTGCTCCGGATTAAGGAAACCAAGAGCAAGAGTTGTTGGCTACTCTACTAAAAAGACCGCCGAGGGGCTGGACATTTTCATACCTCTAGTTACCATAATATGTACTGGAATTACCAACGGAGCTTTGCTTTGGAAGAGATGGTAATTCGAAACTATGGAATGGGTTGGAACCACACTCGTCTAGCTCGACACAGTGTTATTAGCCAACCTATTATTAGACCTAAAAACCCGATTGATGAAAATTCATTCCGTTATAAAGAGGGCAGTACTGCCACTTACTATGGTACTGTCTTTACTCATCCCACAATACCTATTCACCCAAAATCAACTCCAAAACCCGATGAAAACCATTGTTGAAAAGATCGTCTTAGGTCCGAATGCGGATCAAGTTAAATACCGAGCAGTAAGTGAGGAGGATATTCAAAACCTGGAGGACGAATTGCAATTCCCAATTCCTATTGAGTTAAAAAGCTTCTATCTAGAAAAAGGATCTTTTTACTATTGGGCACGGGGCCTCAAGGAGGAGGATACCAATGTGGTGATATCTGCTGACCTCTTCAAAGTGGATCTGGATTATAACTTCCATCAATTTCCCTTGCAGGATTTTTTAAGTTCTTGTATCGGAGATGTGGAAGCCTTAGGGCCAAACTTCTTGCAAGAAAAGGACTATCTGAATAGCTGCTTTGCCGTTTACGCCTCGATTGATGAAGAAATAGAGGGGGTGCGCTACATGGAGTACTTCTACTTTGATGCGCTGGGTAACTATGGAAGTATGAGATTCGAAAATAGAGAGGGGCAGGACTTGAGCAGTTTAATCAATGAATTGGTAACAAGAAAAGGGCAATATGAAGCGTTTATGGCTGCTCGACAAGCTAAGCTTAAGCAAGAGGAAAATGCGGAAAGGGAGGAGGAAGCCGCTGAGGAACAACGAAAGCTTGACTATCTCGAAAAGCATGGACTCAAGGCGGTAAGCTATCAGGAGGCACTTGATTTACTGGAGGTTGAGGAGCTTTTTGGTTACCATGATCCGTATGGAGAGGAGGATGGAGAATGGGTGGATGAAATCTACGAGGAAGATGAAGTCGATATCTTCTATGCAGGAGAGGATGTCGTGATCAATGGTGACTTTGATATCCCAGAAGTGTGGGGTGGCGAATTGACCTTGATTGTGGTTGATGGAAGTTTAAGCGTGAACGGAAAAATGCGATATTCCTATTATGTTACTGGGGACGCAGACTTTGATTTCCTGTGGATGAACGCTAGACAAGCGTGTTCAGGTGAGGAAAAGGTCAGATACCTGCAAATGGAGACCGCAGAGGATCATGAGGCATTGCGCGTTAGTAAACCAAGGAAAGTTTCTGCTCCCTACTTCTTTTCCTGGTTTTACGATTTAAGTGCTTACGAATTTAGTCCGGAAACCTGTGTATACGGTTTATATAGTTGGCACGAGCAAAGGTATTTTACCACAGAAAACCCTTACTATCTCTGGCAAGAACCAAGCTTTATGCTACAGCCGGATTTAGTATGGAATTTGGATTATAGTGGTTCTGATGAATTTATTATCAATGTGGACAAAATGTATCAAAACCTCAAGCAAGGGAAAAGCATCTTTATTGATGGTTTTGATCCAAATTGCTTACCCTACTATCGCAAGGGAAAAGCCTTGCTGCTGCAGGAGGAATATGAAGTCGCCTTTTTGCATTTTAAAAAGGTACTTGAATTATCTCCCAATTTCTATCTGGCTTATTCCGACGCCGCTTTATGTCTGAGAAAGGCTAAGGCTTATGCCCAAGCAAAGATTTATGATAAAAAGGGAATGGAGCTGTTGCCTACTAAGGTTACATTCCCAACCTTCGCCTGTGCTGAAGGAGCCGCACTCTCGGCACTAATCCTAGAAGACTATGACGAGGCCTTGCGAATTGCCGATCGAATTATGGATCGAAGCGATGAAAATTACTACGGCTTTCGGCTGAAAGCTGAAGCATTGTTAGCAAAGGGAGAGGCTGAGGCCGCCAAATCCTTGCTGCTGAAATCGACAGCCTTAGCGTCGGCATTTACCAATCACTGGTTGCTAGGACTGATTTATCACCAGGAACAGAATCATGAAAAAGCGGATGAGCACTTTCAAATAGCAAAACGAAATAATGCGAAGGCAAAACCTTATTCCGAAGAACAGAATTTGACATACTTCTATGGGAGTAACCGTACGGTCGACTGGGAAGATAAGTCATTAGAGGATCTACCAGTAGTGGAGAAAGATCAAGCCTATTGGAATGGTTTTCTTAACCGAAATCTAGATAAGTCCTCAAATGCTTGGGCCTATGATTTCGTGCTGGATATCCCCGAGGAATTCAGAACGCGCCAAATGCTAGTAAGCTTGCTAGATCGTGATACGACTAGTGGACAGGTAGCAAAGCACTTTTCGTCGGTGATCAATAAGCCGCTTGCCTTGAGAGCTGTTTCAGCGGCTACGCCCTGTAGACTTTCCGATCTTCCTGATCATCTAATTGATAAAGAAATATGTCTAAGCCTGAGTTCAAATCTGATCTTGTCGGAAGTGCCTGCGGCAATCCTAGATTATGATATCTGCCATCACGCAGTACTACAGTGGGCGATTAATCTCAAAGAGGTGCCACAGCAGTTTCGGGACGAGAAAATGTACATTGCTGCTATTGTAGGCGGGGCTTTGGAGGATTATAGTAAGGCTCATCTACCCCAAAGGTACTATGAAGACAAAGCTATCTTTAAAGCTTTGGATATCAGTATGTTGACTTTGGAGAGAATTCCCGCCAGGTATGTCAATGCTGCGATCTACGAGTATGGGAAAAGTAAATATGGGGAGACTTCCGCCTGGAAGGAATTAGTATCGAGATTTGATCGGGAAGCTTACCTGAAGAACGGGGAACCGGAATTTGACTATGAGACCTTTCGTAGAGTTTGGGCCTGTTTTTGGGATGAACAATTTATCCTGGATGCCATCAATGTAGAAGGTGAGGGAGAGCGGGTTTATCAGCTACCGAGGCGATATTTTACCCAAAAAATAGTAGAGGCCGCAGTGGCAAAGCACGCTTATGATTTTGAATTTGTGCCCCGTGAATTCATCACACCGGAGCTGTGTCGAGTGGCCTGTAGCCAGGATTATGGGAGTGCCTTGGAGTATGTCCCTTTAAGTATGAGGACGGAAGAGCTGTGTAGCATAGCAGTTGGTCGAGACGGCGAGAACTTGGCGTTTGTTCCAGATTCACTAAAGAGCATCCCCATCTGTATTAGAGCTTTATTGGATGATGCTAAGCATCTGCGTTTTGTTCCCTATGAATTGTATCCTTCGCTTTTTGAAGAATTATTGAGAAAGTATAGCAATCGCTATAAACTCGGATTTATTTATCGAGGGAAAGGAATGGGAGCATTCCACCAGGGAGATTATGAGGAAGCCATCCAATATTTTCAAAAGGTACAAAGTCTAGATGAAGATGAGGCTTCGGAGGTACATAAGCAACACTGCTTATACTATGAGGGTTGGGCAAATTATAAATTAGGTCGATTGGAGGTGGCGGAAAGACTATTTAACCAATCTACGCTGGAGCAGGATGAGGATTTCCTAAGTAAACCCTATGATGTGGCAACACTTCCACCAGTGTTTAATGTGGTACACGATCTCAATAAGTACGCATTTGGGCAGCTCATGCAACAGGCAAGCTTCCATGTCGAGCATAAGGAGTTTTCCGAGGCAGTAAGCATCCTAAGCCAGGCTGAAGGCATGCTTCGAGAGGCAAATTGCAGTGACTTGGCTTTGTGGGCTATGGTTTGGGATCACCAAAGATTCGCTCTGTATGAATTGGGACGAAAAGAAGCCGCTTACGAACTATGCCAAAGGTCTATTGCAAGCTTGTCCAAGGAGGTGCTTTGGGACTACATCGAAGACTTCAATCCAATCCGACATTGCTTACGGGCGATGCATAATATGCTGGCCTACCACCTTTGGGAAAGCGCAGAAGATTTGAGTGAATTAGAAGAAGGTTTACGCCACTCGAATTTGTCATTCTCCATATTCTCACCCATTGAAGATGAGACCGCGCTTTACCCTTTCTATGAGACTAAGGCCTTGCTCTTAGATCGCTTAAGCAAGCTAGACCGAAAGTATGAGAAAAGACTAGACTTACTATTGGGTAGAATCAGAAAACTTCGACTGGCTGATACCGCTGTTTTGAGTAAAGAATTCAGGGCGAAATTTGGCTTTTAAGGTAGAACACCAGGACTGTTATAGGCTCAGTTTCAGTGATCAAAATGATTGAGTTGGTCGGGTCTGTTTTCCCTTGTTGATGATGGTTGAACCGAGAATTAATATTAGAGGAAAGCGGATTGCACCGATGTTTTTGTATCTTAAATCATTCGCTAACAAACAACCAACAATATGAGCCAACCGAGACCACAAGCACCGAAGCAATCCACCGTACTAATCAGTGCCGCACTCGTTTTGCTAGGCCTATTAGGCGCATTCATTTCCCCAACCGTTGCCGATAATGGCGATTGGTTCCTATTAGCAGGATATGTGCTGTTAATACTTGGGGTGTACGTAAAAGGATTGTAAGATTCGGTATTTGATCCAGGAAGACCCAGTTGGCATACCTTGTTGACTGGGTCTTTTCATATCTAGCCTGGATATATTGCGGTCGTACCTTATCTTCACTGCTGTAGCTTAATTTTTGCCTTCTCAATGGATAATTCTGAATTAGATCAAATGACCACCTCAGCGATGACTTTTACTGCCGAGGTGACTAATAAATGGACCTCCCGATTGGCAGGTTCACCCGCTTGTTTAGCTTGTGCTGATTTCTTAGAGGAAAGGCTATCCAAGTTTTGTGATCAAGTAGATCATCAACAGTTTTTCGTCCGGCCGGGGGCGTTCCTTGGTTATATCCGGATCAATATCGGCTTGTATTTGCTGGCCTTGGTAGCCCTGTTCCTGGGTCAACCCCTAATAGCTACCTTGATCGCTAGCCTGTCTGTCTTGATCACCGGCATGGAATTCTTCATTTATAAGGAATTTGTAGATGGATTGTATCCCAAGAAGCAAGGGAAAAACGTCTTTGGACGGATCGAGCCAGTTGGGGAGGTCAAGCAACAGATCATCATTAGTGCTCATCACGATAGTGCACACATCTTTAATTTTTTAGAACAAGATCCTTCCACCTATGTGCGTAAGGTGTTGGCCGGTACGGGTACCCAATTAGGCCTGTTTGTTCTCACTTGGTTGATCCTGATCTTGAATTGGGCAGGGTTGGGAAGTGATATAGTATATTGGGGTATTACGATCATCTTGGCAGTCGCCGCGCTCAATCTCTACCCATTGTGGTTTTTCTATGATAAAGAGGGAACACCCGGAGCGGGGGATAATTTGGTGTGCACGGCATTGGCCATGGAGATTGGGAAGTATTTTGCGAAAGAGAAGGCCGCAGGTCGGCCGCTGCAGCACACACGGATGGTAATTGGAAGTTGGGATGCTGAAGAATGTGGTTTGCGAGGTGCGCGGGCCTTTGTGAGAAAGTATAAAACGGATCTTACTGCACTAAAGACCTACAACTTTAACTTAGAGTGCATGTATGATCATAAAGCCCTTAGTTTTCTGCGATCCGATCTTAATAATTTTGTGCCGCTGTCCCTCGAAATGGCGGAAGGAGGAGCTACCATCGCGAAGAATCTGGGTTATGAAGTTGGTGTGCACCCTTTCCCCTTTTTGGCTGGGGGTACTGATGCCGCTGAGTTTGCCAAGGCTGGAATAGAAGCGACTACGCTGGCCGCTATGGACTGGGAAAATCGCGAAGCTGATACGGCCTATCATACGACCAGGGATACAATCGATGCTGTGGATAGAGAGGCAGTAAGTCGGAGTATTGCTATTGGGGTCCAGTATGTATTAGAAAAGGAAAAAGCCATCACCCATGGAACTTCTTGAAGTTAGGTTGGCTTCGCTGTTCTAAATGTTTTACTCATGTATATCGTAAATATTACGTACAAAGTACCCTTGGAGAAAGTAGACCAACATCTAGAATCCCATATAGCCTTCCTTAATCGACAATATGAGTTGGGTACATTTTTGGCCTCAGGACGGAAGGTCCCGCGGACAGGTGGGATCATCTTGGCTAAAGGGGAGGATAGATATGCTTTACTTAAGGTGCTAGAAATGGATCCTTTCAAAAGTAATGGTCTGGCTGACTATGAAGTAATTGAGTTTGTGCCCAGTAAAACGGCCCGGGGCCTCGAAAGCTTGTTATGAAAAGAAAATGGGATCTCTCAGAGGAACAATATTTTGGAATAGGAATTTATCGACCCAAGACAGTAGAGAACTTAGGTACGCTATGGCGTACGGCCTTGATCTACGGAGCGAGTTTTGTATTTGTCATTGAAGCAAAGTACAAGAAGAAAAGTAGCGATGTTTTAAAGGTTTGGTCCAGGATTCCCCTTTTTCAGTACAAAACACTGGAAGCTTTTCTGGATAGCGTGCCCTACAGCTGCCAGTTGATTGGTATCGAAATAGATCACAAGGCCGGTCCGATTAAGGACTTTGAACACCCCAAACGTGCCCTCTACCTCTTAGGCTCCGAGGATAATGGCTTACCAAAAGAATTAAAGAACCGATGTCATGAACTAGTTTTTCTTCCTGGAGAGACCTCTCTGAATGTGGCCGTAGCAGGAAGTATTGTCATCTTTGACCGGATCAATAAATGGCAATAGAATGAGGCTGATATGATACCCAACCCCTTGGGAATATATTGATGAGTTGGACCAACTTAAACAAATTATAAGAAATGATTGGAATTCTAGTAATACTAGCAGTGTCTTGGTTGCTTTTACATTTTTTTGAAAAGCAAAATATTCTAGTCCTAGGGCTTCAGCCCGTAACCAAGAGAATTAAGCAGTTTTCAATCGGATTCCTGCTATCCGCAATACTCTGTGTATTTGTTCAATATTTAGAGGCATTTCTAAAATCATCAAATTGGGTTTTGCATGAAAATGTCTCAGGAGGTATTGTGCTGAAATCATTTTGGTGGGATTTTAGATCTGTGTTAACGGAAGAACTAATATTTCGTGGAGCCTTGCTATATATCTTGCTTAATAGAATGGGTTCTGGAAGAGGTATCTTGATATCCGCGATTGCATTCGGAATATATCACTGGTTCTCATTTGGCGTATTAGGAAATGTGATGGCCATGATTTTAGTATTTATTGGGACGGGCTTAATGGGGTATGCGTGGGCTTGGGCCTTTGCGAAAACAAAATCCATCATGCTTCCCTTGGGTCTACACTTGGGCTGGAATTTCATCCACAATACGATATTCTCAAAGGGACCGCTTGGTGATTTAGTGTTGATCTCAGAAGGAGGAGAGGCATTGACAGATTGGCTTTCGTTATTGAATTTTGTAAGCGGATTAATCATAGTGCCGCTGTTAATATTCCTTTACGTAAGGTATTTTGTAGAGGAAGAAGTGGAATAAAGAATCAAGTACGGAAGAAAACGTTTCGTGCAGGAAGGCTTAGCGTTAGTTCCTTCTGTATGCCTGGATGTAAAGCATAAAATATAGTTAACCTTAAATTTTAACCTCATGATTAAGACGGTCAAAAAAGTCATACTAAGTTCACTTTCCATTCTCGGCATCAGTTTTGTTTTGTGGCTTATCCTATTGCTTAATCCAGGCTTATCCTATGCCAATAAAACACAAGTTGATTTTGTAAACATCTACCATAATCAAGCCTTGGAAACAGAGACGGAGGCCGTGATTAGAGATGCCATTAGTATTCTGAAAAAATCGGATCTATATAGTGATGAAGTAGCTATTCACTTCTGTTTGAATGATGATAAACTTTATCCCAATCTACACCCCTTTGCTGGTCAACCCCTAGCTTATGCCTTCTTGAACAAGACCATCGCTAAGAACTGCAAACTGAACTTTGGCAAAAATATCGCTAAAACGCAATGGGCAATCAATGAAGAGGAAGTCAGGAAGTTCAATCTCACTTGGCTTTTAGCGCATGAATTCACCCATAATCTGCAGTATCGTGCCGATCGGAATTATGTGATCAGAAGTACTATGGGGAGTCTGAACTGGAAATTGGAAGGACACGCTGAATACATCGCCCGAGAATTCAAAGGGGATGGATTGCTAAAAGCCAAGATTGAAAGATTCCTACTCGAAGAACAGCAAGAATTCAAAGGCTTACCGGTATTTGAACTGGAGGATGGAACCCAACAAATTTTATCTTACTACAAGTATGCTCTTGCTATTCAATATTTGATGGAGGAGAAAGGGCTAAATTTTGAGCAAATTTGCACTAACGAGACAGACTTGGATGTGTTGTTTGATGAAATGATTGATTGGAAGAATACCATGACTGAGTAAGCCTTTTATTACTGTGTATCTAAACCTGTAGAATGGACAAGAAGTACAGTTCTTCAAAACATTTCGTTTTTCAGTTGATCTTCGTGGTTTTTCCAGTGCTGGTCTGTGCAATGCTATTGTATCTGGTTTTTCTTGAATTATCGACATATGGAAAAAGTAGTTTTGATTGGGTACCCGTCATATTCCTGATTTCATCTCTTTTCTTTACTTACCGTATCATCAAAGCTTATCAAGAGGCTCATTACCGAATTGCTGGGAACTACTTGCAATATAGGTGTGGATTCAGTAAAGGGAAAATTCAGCTATTATCAATTCGATCAGTAACTCCTTCATCTTATCCAGCGGCAGGATTAAGACCCGCGCTAGACTTCAAAGGGGTGCAAATCATCCATGGTGAAGGGTATTCGATATTTATTTCTCCGGAGAATAGAGGCGAGTTCATTAGACAACTCAAGATGGAAATCGGAGCGTCAGAGGTGCGATACCGAGAAGGAAAGTCAAATAAAGAAGATGGAAGACTAGCTAACAAATAAACACTAGGCTAGTCTTCCATGCTTATAGCGAATCGATCAGATTAACTTAATCTCACTGGTAATTTAGTAATCCGCTGTCCCGTCGCCTGATATATGGCGTTGCAAAGCGCGGGAATGAAAGGCGGCACCGGAGGCTCACCCACACCCGTTGGATTCTCTTGACTATCAATGATATGGACCGCCGTTTCGTAAGGTGCATCTGTAATGCGTGCCACCAGATAATCATGGAAATTATTCTGCTGAACCGCACCATCTTTCACCGTAATCTCGCTCTTCAAGGCTAGACTAGCGCCAAAGGCTGCCCCGCCCTCAAATTGCGCCTTGATACGCTCAGGATTGACAGGAACCCCACAGTCGACAGCAAAATGTACCATTGGTATCTTGATGTTATTATTGTCATCGACTTCAACTTCTACGACACAAGCTACGTAAGTCAAGAAACTACGGTGTGCCGCAAAGCCCATCCCTTTACCTGCTGGCATTTCTTTACCCCATCCCGATTTATCCTTAACCGTTTGGATGACGTTTTTGAAACGAACGGTACTCCAGGGGAAGTCTTCCACCTTTTCATTGTAATTCCAGAAACCTTCTACTAGATTGTCAAAATCAATGTCCCGATCTGCTCCGATCATATCCAGCGCATTATCGATCGGATCCATCTCCCGGGCCTCTGCTACTTGGTCTAGCATTGATCCTACCGCAAAGGCATGATTGATATTACCTACGGATCGCAGCCAGCCGATTCGGATTTGTGTCGGCGCTTCATTGGATTCACAGCAGACATTGGCTACCTCAAACGGCATATCCAGCATTCCCATGCACAGCTCGAAGTTGGAGGCTTCTTTAGCATTGGGATCAGCAGATCCGCCAATGGAAGGGAAGATCGATCGGTGGAGCCACGCGCTTACCTTGTTGTTCTCATCAATACCTACCTTCATATGTTGTGCGCATAGGAAATGATAGAAGCTACTTTGTATATCGTCTTCTCTGGTCCATAGCAGCTTGATCGGGCTACCAGTTTCCTTTGAAATAACAGCTGCTTCAACAGCAAATTCAGGCTTGGACTTTCTACCAAATGCACCTCCAAGGAGCGTTACATTTACCGTTACTTTCTCTTCTTCAATACCGAGTACCCCTGCCACTGCTCTTCCTGTCCATTGTGGGTCCTGTACGGGAGCCCACACTTCGCAGCTTCCATCTGCTTTGAAGTGAGCTACGGCGCAAGGCGTTTCCATTGGGGAGTGAGAAAAGTGTGGCACTTTAAAATCTGCCTCAATTACTTTAGCAGCACCACTCAAAGCACCCTTGATATTACCTTGCTCCCGCTTAATCTTCCCATTTCTCGATGTTTTGTCTTGCAGTTCGTCCAAATAAGCTACGGAGTCGTAGCCTGCATTGGTCCCTTTATCCCATTCAATTTCTAAGGCTTCTCGCCCTTTTAAAGCGGCCCAAGTATCATCTGCTACGACCACAATCCCGCCTAGCGGCTTTTCGAATCCAGTTGGAAAGCCTGGGGCTTCCACTTTGAATACTTTCTGTACGCCCGGTACTTGCTTGGCGGCTTCCATTTTGAAAGACTTTATACCCGCACCTGCCTCTGGATTTCGTTGAACCACAGCCACCTTTGTACCAGGCACTTGCGTGTCTAAGCCAAATCCTGCCTTGCCTGTGACAATGTCCTCTAGGTCGTAGATAGAGGTTTTTTTGGTGATGTATTTGAAGTCCTCATGCGCTTTCAATTGGATCTCACTTTCATCTGGGATAGGCATGTCCCCGATCTTTTCTGCCAGATAGCCATAGCCGAAAACTTCCCCAGAAGTATGCACTACCGTATGGTTTTGGGCTTTGCATTCACTGACTGGGACATCCCATTCACGGGCAGCGGCTTTTTCAAGCATGAGTCTGACTGTGGCCCCCGCCTTTCGAAGCTGCGGATAGAACATTCGAACACTGTAGGAACCATCGGTATTCTGGTCTCCATACTTAACATCATTCACAGCTTGCACGATCTTTACCTGATCCCAATCCGCCTCCATCTCATCGGCCATGATTAATGGCAAACTGGTACGAATCCCGGTACCCATCTCGGACCGGTGGGCTACGAGCGTAACCTCCCCCGTACCACTAATGCTGATGTAAACATTCGGAGTGAAGACGGCATTTGGATCTCCCGTCAAGAATTTTGGTTTTTGTTCGCAAGACAATTGTATGCCCAGCATTAGGCCGCCAGCACCAATGGCACTTTTGCGAAGAAAATCTCTACGGCTGACCTTATATATCTTTGGTGTGGATTTGTCCTTCATCATGATAATTCGTTTTTAGCAGCCCTTTTAATCGCTCTTCTGATTCTTACATAAGTTCCGCATCGACAGATGTTACCAGCCATTGCGGCATCAATGTCTGCATCTGTAGGGTTCTTATTTTCTTCTAGTAGCGCAATAGCCGACATAATCTGGCCACTCTGGCAGAACCCGCATTGCGGGACATCTTCCAAAATCCAGGCTTTCTGTACTGGGTGCAGTTCCTTTTCTCCTACGCCTTCAATGGTGGTGATCGTTTGCTCTCCGACAGCTGAGATTGGAACGCTGCAGGAGCGCATCGGGGTTCCATCTAGATGCACGGTACAAGCTCCACATAGAGCCTTTCCGCATCCATACTTGGTACCAGTGAGGGTCAGTTTATCACGCAGCACCCATAATAGCGGGGTGTCCGGCATTGCCTCAACCTCCACGGTTTGTTGGTTAACTTTCAATGTATATTTTGCCATAGCTAATGAGTTTAGGTCATTTCATTGGTGAAATCGTATTCTCACTTTCTAAAGATAGCTTTATTTTTCGGAGCCATTACCAATTTTCCTGCTGACAAAAGCTAGACAAGATTTGCTCATTAGCACTCGTACCGGTTTGGTGTTTGCACCAAGCAAGCCTTAATCCCAAATCACATTCCCTATCTTGCACTCCCAGACCAAATTTCAATTAACAGGTATGGACCTCAATAATTTCAAGACCCAAATTCGAACCATAACGGATTTCAGTGAAGAGGAGTGTAGCCTATTCATTCCCTTCCTGAAGCATGTTAGTTTGAGAAAAGGAGGATTTTGGTTAAAAGAAGGCCAGCGGATAGATCGGATTGCTTTTGTGCAAAAAGGGGCATTACGTCTGTTTTATACCCAGGATGGAAAGGAGATCAACAATCATTTTTTTCTTGAAAATGACTATGCCGTGTCGTATTTGGATTTGCTGAAGCAACGGCCAACTCGTTATAATATACAAGCCTTAGAGTCAACCGAACTGCTAACCTTCACCGTGTCTTCCCTGGAGGAAGCTTATGCCCAGTCAAAGAATTGGGAGCGCTTTGGGCGCATTATTGCGGAAAATGCCTACGGTATTGCCACCAATCGATTTGAATGCTTTCTTTTTTTGTCGGCAAAGGAGCGCTACCTCCAGATGTTGGAAGACTATCCCGGCTTTCTGCAACGCATTCCACTTTACCATTTAGCATCTTATCTGGGCATAGAACGAGAACGCTTGAGTCGTATTCGCAGAGAACTTTCCACATGAATTTCGATTGTAACATAGATCAATTTTTCTGATCGGCTTACCCCATACTTTTGTGTCATTATCAATTAAAAAAAATTGACATGAAAGCTTCTATGTTTCTTTTAGGTGCTATGGTTTCCTTTCTCATGAGCTCCTGCGGGACAACTCAGCATTCAAGTATTCCTACCAGCAATCAACTACCGCAGATTACCGATAATTATTCCATCGTTTGGGTGGGTACTGGGGAATCTTTTTTGTTTAAAGATGGTAAGTATATTCGGACTGAGTCGAATGACTATGCCTTCGAGGTGGTTCAACGGAGATATGCCAATAGCTGGAAGTCTGTGAAGAATATGCACCGTCTTCACCCAGACTATGACGGAAAGGCTGGGCCAAGAGAGCAAACGCTCTTCTTTGGTATTGATTTCAGCCGACAGAAGGAAGCAATTGTTTCCTCTATAAGTTCTTCCTTAGGAGCAGGGAAAGGGGAAAGCGATGGACAGTTTCGAGAGCAGATGATGGAGGTCGAGGTAGAAGGAATTAGCAGCTTTGCGCCTTACAATGCCATTCGGATAACACAACATTATCAGTATGAAGAGGGACTGCTGTTAGAGACGGTAGAGCTTTTTAAAAGAAAGGATGGCAAAGAATTACCCTTTGCCAAGATTGAGGAGAAAGCGGTAATCTTTAGACCCACTACCTTGACTGCAGCGCCGACTATCTTTTCGGACTAGACTGAAGAAAGTAAGCGGAAGTGGTTTGATCATACAGAAAGGACCACTTCTTCGGTTGTTGAAAATCAGATATATGCAAGTAATACTTATGACGGGCCCTCCTTATGCGGGGAAAGGCACTCAATGTGCTCATCTGGCAACTGCCACCGGCTTTAAACACCTTTCAACGGGAGAACGTATTCGCTGGGAAAAAGATCAGGGTACTCCTTTGGGTAAGTTAATGTCCAATGAAGAAAAAGGGCAGCTGGTTCCCGATGAGGTGATGGAAGAACTTATTCGGCTAATGCTGCAAGAGAATAAGGAATCAAAGGGGATAATTCTGGACGGATATCCAAGAACGATACCGCAGGTAGATACGCTCCTACAATTACTTACAGATAATAGGCTGGCGATTAGCAAAGTTATTAATCTGCAGGTGCCGCGTACAGAGCTGCTTCGAAGAGCAAAAGAGCGGGCAAGATCCTCCAGTCGAAGAGATGACCAGGATGAAGGTATTCACACCGAACGAATCACTGTTTTTGAGCAGGAAAGCCTTCCTGCAATTACCTACTTGAGCTCGCTAGTTCCGATCCTGAATATAAACGGAGAAGGAACAGAAAACAGTACGAAGCAGTTGATTCTCGAGGAGTTTATGTAGTTTGGAATAGCAAAATGCGCTTAATCTGAAATATGCTTGATCTTTTACTACTTCTTTTCATCCTAAGTCTTCTACACAGTTTTTTTCTAATTTATTCGAATTCAGAACAGTATAAAGCTAGGTTTGATTCCAAAAGGATTTTATTCCTGCTATTACTGTGGACCATGTTAGGGCTTTTATCTGGTCTGGAACAGACTGCTGCCTGGGGTTGTGTTTTTCCTCCTTTGGACCTCTTCACAACCAAGAATATTCTTTTATCAGGAATATCAATCGGATTCCTGTTTTTAGCTTTCCAGACCAGAAATGTAGGATGGCAGGTTTTTCTTGGAATTACTGAGTGCTTGTTCTGGGTGGGAAAGTTGTTCCTTTTCAAAGGCGGTTATGCTGTGGGCTTCACGGCTTCTGCTGATCTTTTTGTGCTAGGATATGATACCTTGAGTCTATATGTTAGGATCTTTGTAATAGGTCTGGGCGTACAAAAGCAGGGTTTCAGTCTTTGGAAGATTGCTGCTACAGTCTAAGTAGTTATGGCTGTAAAAATCATTTTCTTTGCCACTCCCGCTACCTTAGTTTACGAAGATAAATGGGAAATAGACAAAGCAGCAGAAACTCGACAATTTATGCTGGGTGATTGGAAGGGGGATATGCAAAAGGGCAACAGGAGTGCTGAATTAATCAAGTCGGAGGTTCTAGTCTCGGTTGATGAAAACTCCATTTCCTTCACCGGACTTAGTGATTTAACGGATGAGTATCAGCTATTCCTGTATGGAATGGAAGATGGAAGCCTAGTTAGTTTTGAGTCTTTTGACCAACTCGCACTGCGGGTCAAGCATGTCTCAGTGGACTCTTTGTCGTTCATTCTGATCGAAGAAGAACAGCGTTTTCAGTTTAGCTTGGATCGAATCATTGAGTAAAGTTTTGTAATGATCATAATATGAAGATACGCGCTATAGAGGAACTGCTTGATTCAGGAGGCGCTGGTTGGAAACTAGTGACGGAGTGGTTAGCGGAAGCCACCAATGAAATTCGGGTTTTAGAACGAGATATAGCAAAAGGGACAGCCGCCTTGTTTGAAACCCAAGTGACAACAAGATCAACTATGGGAGCAATAATTTTCCATACGGGAGGTATTTTAGTTGACCATGCTTGGATACGGATATTGGGATCCGGATCGACAGAAATGCAAAGAAGTCTTCCAACTTGGAATCAAGGTAAAGCTTTTGTCAATTATGGAGAATCTATTCCCTTTTTACTGGTAGCGGATGATGCGGTGGGGGGATTCTTTGCGCTTAATACTGGCGGGCTAGGGAAGGATCAGGGTAGGATGTATTATTTTGCTCCTGATTGCCTGGAATGGGAACCACTCGAGCTCACCTACTCAGCGTTTCTCTCTTGGACATTTACGGGAGATTTGGCAGATTTCTATCAAGACTTTCGCTGGGAAGGCTGGAAGGAGGAAGTACTCAACATGGGCGCAGATCGAGTTATGAGTTTTTATCCTTTACTTTGGGTGGATTTCAAGGACCTGGAAGAGCGAAAAAGAAAAACAGTTTCAGTAGAGGAGACCTGGGGATTGCAAATGGACCTCAGGGACCAATCATTAAGCAAAAGGGAAAATGAAAATGGATAGCAGCAAAGTGATCAGTGAAAAGTTAGCAGCCTATTGTCAGGCCAACCACATTATATTGAATACTGAAAACTTCAATATGGTCTGTAAGGAGGCTTTGACAGAGGAGGAGTACCATCAGTGCTTCCTGTCTCATGAAGTAGGCGACCAACTGGATGCTTTGGCTCAGAAAGGGGATGCCGCCTTTGAACGGGGTTCCTATCGCAATGCCATCAAGACCTATCAAAAAGGATTGGATCTATTGCCGGAACCTAGAAATCAGTGGGAGGCGAAATTGTGGTTTACTGCGGCTATTGCTGATTCGTATTGGTTTCTTCAGCAGTACGATAAGGCCTTGGAGTTTTTAGAGGAATCTCTGCAAGTGGAGGGAGGGCATGCTAACCCCTTTATTCGACTTCGCTTGGGGCAAGTATTCTTTGAGCTTGGGCGAATGGAAGAAGCAAAAGATGAATTGCTGAAGGGATATAAACTCGGTGGGGAGGAGTTGTTTGAAGATGAAGATGAAAAATATTGGAATTTGATGGCGTAGTGGAAATCTCCTGCCCTTAGAGTTTGGGAATCTTAAGCACCTGTCCTACCGAAATTGAATTTCCTCTGATTCCATTCAATTGCTTAAGAGCTGTGGTGGAAGTATTACCCTCCGCATCTACCAGACCATATCGCTTGGCAATCGAAAACAGGGTTTCTCCAGCAACGACAGTATGTGTCTGATCGGAAGCTGAAGCTGCATTGCCCGGTATAAACTTGCTGGTGCCGTCGGCATATTGAACCTCAATGCCTTCTACCGCAGGATATTCGACTCTTACAGATGGGGGAGGGGCTGCACCAGGTCTCACTTCCACCAGGTAATTCATATTAACTAAGCGATCCCCGACTGCCGTACGGATATAGTTCTTGTCGACTTCATTTTCAAATAGATCGGTAAGCTGTAAACTGAAACTTACCGGAACTGTTTTGGCTGAACGTCCAGCCTGAATCAAGGTATCTCCCAAATCCATTTCTACGGATCTCAGGCTATAATTATAATCAGATACTCCCTTTTCAGTCAACACATCGCTAGTCAATTTAAGATTCCCAGATAATCTGGCGTAAAGTGGCTGCGCTGAGGCTTCATCGCTGTTCCCGCTTTGAAAGGCAAGTGGTACGACGACATCAGAAAAATTTTGAAAACGAGTCGACTCACCCTGAGCTGTCATTGGAACTTCTATGGGGGCGGTCAATTGAATGGAGATGGTATCAGAAACTGCTTCCCCTTGTCCTACTGATCCCGGTCTAGCAATGCTGATGGGATCAAGTGGTAAACGCATAAAAATGGAGTCGCCAGATCGGAGATCCTGGTCTATGGTCACCGGAGGTAAAGAAAGGATAAAAGACCGATTGCTTTCTCCAATATTGAGCACTTGTTCGGGTACAGATAGGTCTATCCGTTGTGCTCTTTGGGTCAAAGAAGGGAGCACATCTAAGGTTTTTTCGAACAACATACCACATAGAAACCATAGCAGCAGGAACAGCACAAAATACTTCCAGGTTCTTTTGATGAATCGAGCTATGGCTTCACGATCTCTCTTTTCTGCCAGGATAGGTTCTACTAAGGTGTCGTGACTGATTTCGTAAATCGGGTTATTACCACTCTTATGAATGCGTCGGATTAAGCGAGAATTCTGTAGGTTTTCCAACAGGGCGTCATCCATCTCTAGTGTTTCTCGGATGTAGGCCGCATCCTTAGAAGTTCGTTGCCTGGATTTCGGGAGTACCAGGTGATCTTCTAGCAACTGTCTAGCTAGTTTACGATCCTTACGTTTTTCCAAGCTTTTGATCTGACTGAGGTAATAGCCGCGGAGAACAGAATCCAGATTACCCACGTCCTCCATGGCTAAGGCCAATACGGGTCTTACCTCCTCTTCTGGTGTTGAGGTGGGATCAGATGTCATAGGTGTTTCCTGCTGTTCCATATCTGCTTTATTCAATCGGACCTTGTGTTATTTTTTGATCTTCCGTTCTCTTTCAATAATTCTTCGTTCAATATGCTGACAGACGATCTGTAACTGTGAAGGATCAATCCTACGGGTTAGTTTATCTTGAAGAAACCCGATAATCTCATCTAGAATATGATCGTCGATCGAAAATTCTGGGGAAATAAAGCCGGCCCCTCCAAGAGAGGCTGGTTGTGCGATCGCTTTCTTGGCTTGATCAATATCAAAACTCCTTAACTCGTAGCTGTTTAGCAACATTTCAGGGAGGTATGCCTTTAACCGCTCTAGATAATGCAATTTATCAGATCGCATGGAGATCAAGATCTTGGCGTCCAATGGCTCTTCGATTTTTGACAGCAGCTGTGCCACCTTAGGACTCGGCAAAGCAGGTTTTTCTCCCGCTTCTCCACCATCAATGATCTGTTTTCTCTCTAATCCTTTTCTTACCTCCTCTGGCAGGGCTTGATGGTAAAGATCTCCCAGTTGTCGAGCAAACTCCTCCACTCGTTCTTCTGGGTAGGTGAACAATTCTTCGAATTGATCCAGAATGAATACAATGCGGAGCGGATGAACGGCTTGGTCCACCAACATTTGCTTTGCGCTTAGCCAGAGGCTGGGTTTGGGCATCGGAATCACTTCTTCCCAATCCTTTCCCTCGCCTAAACAAGCGTCGATGAATCGATCAATCGGATCCTTGATTAGCTCAGACTCCAATCCAACTAGGCCTTGTTTTTCCCTTCGCAGCCTCGCCAGAGCTGGATCGTAATTGGTGAACCGAATCGTGACGATATGATGAGGAATTTCCCAATTCCTGATATCGCTTAAGGTAGGAAGTATGCCGGCATTGATGAGCGATGATTTGCCCATGCCGGAAGGGCTATGAAGAATGGTCAGGTTATCTAAGTCCAGCAATCTACAAACCGCCTCAATCTCTTCATCCCTCCCGAAGAAGTGTTGCTTTTCGTCTGCGTCAAATGGGCGAAGCCCTGGGTATCGTGAGCGTAAAGTCGTCATTTCCCTCAATATTTAAGCTGGTATGGCCGCGGCTACACGATCAATAAATAAGGACAATCTATTGCTGAGATTATTCCATTTCGCTTCTAACTCTTGCTTGCTCAAGCTATTGTAATTTTCCCCTTCTTTTATTTGGTGAAAAGTCTGTTGATATTCCCCTAATTCTTTCAAGAGCGCTCCTTCCTTACCATCTCGGATCAGTAAGTCATCTAATCTCGCCATGACTTCTTCCAGGCGATGTTGCTCCGCTAAATTCACGAGATCATCGTATTGAGAAACCGCTATAGCTTCGCTACCAGATCGCAAAAGATCTTCTTCTAGGCAAAGATTATGTAGGCCGGATACGAATTCATCAATTCGCTTATCCAGGAAGGTTACTTTGAAATTGGATTCGAAAAAGCGCCGATTATGTTTGCCGGGACCAGAAGGCTTGGCCATATGTGCGTAAGAAATATCTTTCTCATGGACCTTCAAGACCCGAAGTAACAGCTTCATATACCAATCATCAAAAGAAAAACCCAAAAATACGAGGTGGGTAGCTTGTTGAACCTTGTCCTGTATCAACTTGGGCAATTGCCGCACCCCCAAGATTCCAAAGATAAATTGATAGAGTCGATCTAGCGAAATGACCATGGATTCCTTGTGTCTGACACTCCCAAATAAGTTATAAATCAGGGGATAGTCTTTGGTAAAGGAAACCAAAGGCAGTGATTCCTGCACATAGCTGTAAAAGCCGTATTGATGATGAACCTGATTCTCTTCGAAGACTTCGTGTAGAAGATCGAAAGGATAGGTAGATAAGATGAGATCAAAAGGTATTTCGCTCAACTGTTGAAAGCGATTTCTTTGAGTGGAGCTTAGGTCTTTCAGACGGATCCGGGTTAAATCCATGAACATCCGCTGTCCACCAGCGCGATCAATCAAGGATTGTGCAGAGGTGTAAAAATCGGGAGGGCTGTCCACCGGATGCTTCCCTACCCACTTGTGCTGCTCTCTCATGATCAAGTCCGGTATGGAAATCTCTTGTTCCGACCCATCTGCTGTTCCTTCCGATTTAGTAAAGGCATAGTTGCCGAGGATCAGCACGCACTTGTTCTCCTCGAGGGCGTCCAGGATCTCCAGCATCTGATATTTCTCCCAATCTCCTTGCTCCTGAGGCGTGGGTTCCGGGGCAACGGGAGCTTTTAACTTACCTTGCATTTGTCCCGCACTAGGCACCACAAATCCTGTATTCGCAACAGCGAACACCTCCATCGGCTCAGCGATATTTTTAAAGTGGAAAGAACCAACCGAGTTGAGTGTGAATTCTGCTTTGTTCTTTACCTGGTTCCGCACCGTTTTGGAGAGCAGGACGGATCCAGGAATACCTAAGGATTCAATGCGAGAGGCTATGTTCACCCCATCGCCAAAGGCATTATTATTTTTGTAGAGCACATCCCCTAGATGCATTCCAATGCGTACAGGGACCTTCTGTTCGATAAACTTCGACTGTAGCTAAGTAGCGGCCCGCAAGCTCAAAAAGGCACTGTCAAAGGAGAGTAGGCAGCCATCCCCGTAGTACTGGATGATTTGGCCTTCGTGCAGTGGCATTTCCTTTTCCAAGATAATCTTGAAGCGATCCAAAACAGCCAATGCGCTGACCTCATCTGCCTGCATCATCGCGGAATACCCGGCGATATCGGCAAATACAATGATGGCTAATTTTCTGGATTCCTGCATTTATGGGCTGTTTAGGTCGTTCCAATTTACAAAATTCTCACAATTCGCTTCATTTTCCTAGTCCAATTCGCTCTGTGACATTACTTTATCGGCTTTTAGTCATGGAATAGTTTAATGCTTTTAACTTCATGCTTTTTATGATGTATTTTGTCTTCTGACAATGTTTACACACAAATCTTAATCTGCATTAATGCCTTGGCAGTCCAATTGCTATACATTTGACTTAATAATCATAAAATTGCAGCTAAACAATAACCTATGCATATACTTATAACGGGCGGGCACTCCGGTATTGGCCTTGAACTCACTAAAAGATTATTGGCGGAGGGGCACGATATTGGACTCATTGTTCGAACGGAAAAAAGAGTAAAAGATGGGCTTGAGGAAATCGAGCAATCTGAAAAACTGAATTTCTTCATTGCTGACCTGAGTAAACGTCAGGATCTTCTCAATGTAGCTGATCAGATCAAGGCAAAATGGCCATTAATCGATGGTATTTTTCACAATGCGGGCGTTTTACTAGACAAGGCTTACTATTCAGCGCAAGGGAATGAGATGCATTTCGAAGTAAATTCGCTGGCACCCTACTTTTTGAGCTTGGAGCTCAAATCCTGGCTTGATAAAGCAGAAGCCCCCTTCATAGTAAATACAGCGACCGATGCTATGCACAGGCAAAAGCCACTCGATATTCCTGATTTAAAAAAGCCTAAAAAGTTTGTCAAGCTTATAGGGTCATATATGCGTTCCAAATACGCTATGGTTTTACTAATGAATCATCTAGCAAAGGAATGGCCTAAGGTAAGGATTGCGAGTGTGGCTCCTGGGGCAATCAAGACCAAGATGACAGCGGGAGCAGGAATGCCATTCTTTTTGGTTCCTATACGAAACTTATTTTTCAGCTCGCCGGAGGCAGGCGCTGACAAGTTGTATCAAGCAGCATTTGATAAGCAATTTACCGACTCCAGTGGCATATACATATTGAAGGGGAAGGCAAGACCTGTCAAACATCAGTTGACTGCCAAAGAGCTCGCGGAGATAACCGCTTAATGATCAAAAACATTTCGGTTTATTTTTCTTTGAATTCCAGTAACTCTTCTGGAATAGCCTCTAGTTCTGTTTCTGGATAGCCCTCTTTTTGCTGGGCTCTTAAGGTAAAGAAAACCCTTGCTATGTCTGCCTTTGTTCGTTGGCTATCTGCAGACCTAAATTTCCGCAATTGCAACTTCCGTCCATCTGCATATACTGTATGTCGCTGTCCATCAGCTGCTGCAGCATTTTGATATACAATTTCCCAATGCATAAAGGCAACTTCATAGTCTTTGTCTTTTAATTTATCCCGATAGACCACGTAGCTGTCTTCAGCAGCCCTCTTTTCTTTTTCAGGTAGATCTTGGAAGATTGGACATTGCGTATTTCCCTTACCTGGGACAATAATGGTGCAGAGAACCATGAGGAATGCCGAAGTCAAAATGCTAAACAATTTCATAATCGAGAGATTTATGACGATCAATTAGTTATACTCTTATTGATGAAAATAAGGATCAGTTTGGCGTTTAATTGTTTAACATACAACCTTGAGGGGTTTAGGCAGTATCATTGATAGAAAAAGGTTTACTGCACTACTACCGCTTATGATTAGGGTCTTGTATTAATTCACCAAACTACCCTAATACTTATGTTGACCAGACAATTTCCGATCGTGATACTCCTGGTGTTTAACCTTCTATTTGCTAAGGAAATACAGGGACAGGCGTCCAAAGTGGTCATTGTTAATCTAGATTCCTTACGAAATCAATCTGTCATTGGGGAGTGGGAACAAGCCTTAAGAGAAGAAACAAATTTGCAAGAGTACGGGCAAGAGTTAGTTGACTCCTTTATAAAAGAACAACTTGTAGTTCAAGCCCACCAATGCCTTAGTCCGGCGGCCTGGGAGGAACAAGAAAAGCAGCTAAAAAAACACCAAAATGAAATTCGAAAGTTAGAACGCAAAATGGAGAATATCGAAAGACTCCTCTCACCAGAAATTAATAACTTTTTGATGCGTCAAGTCCTCCTGCTATTGCCGGAAGTCAAATTAAATTTCAAGGCCGCTTTTCTATCTATTGCTACGCCTGTTTTTGTCGATGAAACAGTAAAAAAGGATTTGATATACCTCAGCTACTGGTTTATCCAAGAAATTAATAGTCGACCGGCGATCCTAGAAGACTGGCTGTCATTCCGCCAGAATTTGATTGAACGAATTGAAAAAGCACGCTGGTAGAAATTGATGTATATCTTTAGTACATCTTGAAACTAGCTACCGGGAAAGTTTTTCTTTGTCAACCAGTTTCTATCCCGAGCTTGTTAAATAACCAGAAGGCCAAGCACAGTTTTCCGCTCTCACAGGAGTGGGCATTCCTTTTTTATATCTTGCAGCTGAGACCCTACTCAATAAAGAAGTTTAAAACGTGCTATCCTATTCATTCATCCTATACTTTTTATTGTTTCCTTCAACGGAGCAAGCAGATTACTTTCAATATCATCAGTCGATCAACCAGGCTGAGGAGTACATCGTACAAGAAGCTTTTGATAGTGCCTTGCAGAAACTAGATGCCGTATTGAACCAGTATGAGTTTTGCTTTACGAAGGATTACTTATTGGCAAGTCAAGTATCGCTGTTAGTGGGGCAGAGAGACAGAAGTCAATTCTGGGCCAAGCGCGCGATGGAACAAGGCTATCTGCTAAATTGCTTGCGTCAGATTCCCATTTTTAACGATTCCCTAAATACAGCAGAATGGGATAGTTTGGCAGCTTCATTTTCATCTCTCCGCAAGGACTATTTACGTAGGATTAATTTGGAGATGCTCACGGAATTAAGCCAGAGATACAGGGTGGAGCAAGAAGCAAAGAGAACGGATGAATACTGGCCTGTGGTCCGCGGTAATTTTGATCGAATTAGACAACTGATAAGTAGCGATTCAGGATTTCCAGGGGAGGCCTTAGTAGGTATAGATTATGCCAGGCTTGCCGATGGATTATCGGATTGTGACGCGGGCAATTCCAAGGTCGTTGTCACCTTGCTTCACTATCCACATCCCATTGCGGAGATAGGAGAGGAGGCTTTCTTGCGAGCTATTGGTCATGGTAGGTTACACCCTAGGGAATTTGCCTGTATCTACAACTTCGAAAAACAGCGGATTTCAGTCTTATACCACCAGGCTCAGCGGGACGATCGCTCCCTTCCCGCTTACCACTTCAATTTCCCTTTTGCCCCAAAGTCAGATGATCTAGATAAGGTCAATGCAGATCGAGCTCGCTTTGGTATTGGAAAATATCAAGTGGATCAACGGAAGAAAGCGATCGAAAATAAGTACGGTTTAAAGCTGCGATTTAGCAACGATATATAAACCAGTGGTTTGTCTCAACTTTAATAGGCCCGCACCTCATATACACCTTTGGTACAACGGGTATTCGTGGAACATCCGCTTGTCCCATAATCATGAGGTGCAGCCAACACACGCAGGTCACTTAAGCTGGGCCCTGTCATTTTTATGGTGGTACCTTCGAAAAAGTAATTTTTTACACCTTTCCGACCCATCCATTTCTTTGATACTTTTTTGAAGCGAGGTCGACTTGTATGCAGGTTGTAGACTTCCCATATATCTAGCCAGGACCGAGTACTTCCTATGCCACCGTGTGTGGCGATTAAGACTACTTTACCGTTAGCTAATTGCCCAAGCCAGAGGGAATTGTAGGCTGACCAATTTTCATCTATGCCCTTTATCACCGCACTTTTGGCAGAAGGGAAATAGGCAGTTTGATTAAACCCGGAAGTAGCGTGTTTCGTGTTTGATCGCCATATGGTGAGGTTTTTGGCGTCCCAACCCGCTCCGATCATATAGGTGTAATTCCCAATGGTGGCGTAGGCTAGTGCTCCGATGTGGCGTTTGGGTACTAAGATATTCTTGCCATTTTGATAAATCATCTGGTTCCCAATAATCTTATAGAACTCGATATAGCTATTATCTGATTTGCCATCAGCCATAGCAACAGGGAACGTCTTGTTATAGATTTGAATAGAAGAGGGATGATTGTACCTAGCTGCGGCTCGACTTTTAACCGTGTGCACGGCTCTGCCGTTGCTGCCATTGTACAACATCATGTAGCCACCTCTATCCTTACTACATTTATCTTGGCAAGTCAGCACGATTTGATTGCTTTCTGCGCTCCAACCAAGTCCTTGCATATGACAGTCACAGGGTAAGGACGAAGTACTTGTATACTTCTTACTGGGACCAGATTCCACTTTTAGATTACCAGCGTTAACAAAGGAATTAGGTAAACGATTGCCTGATCTTGGCCGATAGGTGGTGACCGTTTTTTTTCTAACCCTCAAAGAAGAAACCTCGTCACCGAAGCCCAGCTTGTGCAGGTCAGCGTAGGACTTATTCAAGGTAATCCTCTTACCGCGGTAAGTATCATGTTGATATAAGGTAACCTCGGTGCCTGGGGCTACTTTAATGGAACTAATCTTATCATTTCCGACTGGCCCGAGCTTATTTTTGTTCCAACTCCCGACGGTAAATACCTTTCGCTTTCCCTTGTAGTATTTGTGTTCATAGACAGTAATCTTAGCTGAGGCAGCATCTGTCTCAAGTGCAGAAGTGAAGGAAAAGTGGAAAATGAAACTGGCCAGCAGGGTAATTGAACCAAAAACGTAAATACGTTTCTTTTGAAATCGCAATTTCAATGAAGTTTTCATGGTTTTTTGTATTTAAAGGATTTTAGAATTTACTATAAACCTTAGGATTGGCCTCATCTCTTCCAGGAACGAAGTCTCTTAGCAGGTACTAGTAGACCGGCATGGCAAGAGCTTGCCCAGGAAATCTAAGGCTTTGTCCTTCTCATTAGGCAAAGCTTTCGAATTGGTACACAATCTTAATTGATGGTCAAAATTCAGCTTGCGTTCCCAGGCCATAGATAGCAATGGATAGTTATATGGAATAACTCCAATGGACCTTATTCGAGAATTCAGGCCGTGCTGTTGTTAAGCAGGAAACTACGGTGCTGAGTAAATGGGAGAGTAATAGCTGTAAAACAGCTAAATGATGAGACAAAGATGTAGGATTTTTTTGAAAAAATCCAATACTATCTCTAATCTGGTGCTTAAGAGGAGCCAGATTCAAAGAAAAACGCCATCATCCAGTTGAATGGATGATGACGTTGGTCCTTAATAAACCATTAGCTTGCCTGACCCTTGTTTTTGCGGGCTAGTCAAGCGGAAATAGTAGTGACCGGTGGGTAATTTTTCCACTGGGAGAGTGAATTGTTCCGCTTTAATATGGTCTGCTACGTACACCTTTTGCCCTTTCGTATCAAATACTTCCAGGCGAAAGACTTCCCGGTTTGGATTAGGAAAAAGTAGTTTGGTCTGATGCTTTGCTGGGTTGGGTTGAACGCTGATAACAACTGCGTCGGCGTAGGAATAGGTGCCTGATATTAGGCCACTTTCCACACAACCGTTGCGGATGACCGGTGTCACCTGCTCCCCGTACTCGTTCACCAATTCGATGACTTTTTCCAAGCAAAGATCTGCTTGCTCGAGATCAAAGAAGTGGATCCGGCATAGGGGATGAAAAGCATCGGATTTTCGGATGGTAGCATCTTCAAATGATAAGCCAGCTACCATGGCTTTGTTAATACTGTTTCTCAGTGCTACAGGGTAGTCTATGGAATCAACAAGACTTTCTGCTCTGATAATGGAAAAACCATCCATCTTCACTTGGAAAGCCATTACATTACTGTTTGGGTTTTTAAGTGCTAGATCGACAAACCCAGCCTCATAGTTAACATGATGAATGCTTAGTTCAACACTATCTCGCTTATTTGCAATTCCAGCTGGAAATTCACAATGATCATGCAATCCTTGACCTGAATGGATGTGATCAGTGCCATAGCGAAGACAACTCTTCAATAGCGCCGCATCGTATATCGTGATTTCTCCATCTCCACTGAGGTCTAAACAGGGCGTAGCTTCCAATGATTCGGACATGATACCGTCAAGGTATAGACTCAAGTCTAAATCGTTTAGTACTCCGTTACCATCTATGTCGCCACTAAGTGCTTCTCCATTGCAATTTCCTTCGCAATCAGCTTGCGCTGGCCCGTAGGGTTGCCCGGCACAGTCCATATAAGGATCACAATCCGGATCTACTGTTAATTCCAATTGGCCACTAGACCGATCCAAATAGATGCAGACCTGCGCCCAGTTGTTTTCTATGGTTTCTTCGTATTGTCCTAGGAAGTCTGGGGCATTTTTCCAATTGATTCGCGTGACCAAGGTGTACATGCCATCTGCTAGATCTGTTACATCTATCCACTGGCATTCCAGCTCTGCCCAATATCGATCAAGGCATCCGGGCGAAATGCCCATCAAATCACAGGTAAACTGTTGTTCACCAGTAGGACAAGCCAAATCCATTACACAGAAGCCATTCTTGAATCCGCCTGGAAGTTTCTGACCATTTGCATCGTAGATGATGTATTCCGCATAGTTTTCGAAATGGTAATGATTATGGCAATTATTCCAGGTGAATTGATCGTTGTCTTGGGATGGGGTTCCCAGGAAGTAAGCTTTCTGCCCGATGTTGTGAATCTCGGTGTCAAAGCGCACGATATCTCTCCGTCCGTAACCACTTACGCACTGTTCTTCGATCAAACAGACATCCTCGACAAATAAGCTGTCTAGTTTGATGGAATGGATGAGCAATTCCTCATTGATAGCCAAGTCCGGCCCTTGTGGACAAGCAGGATCGAATAGAGGGAGGCAGCTCCCGTCATCAATTGTTGCCAAAGGATTATAATTACATGAAGTAGAATCAGTACATCCCACTACAGGCCCCAGATAGTGTAATTCCCAACTGATTGATTCCGTACAATCTTCTCCTTCATCTCCAATCCGGATAAGGTAGGCTTTGTTGGCTTGAAGATAGGCTTGAACTTGCGCTTGAGCCCCGCACTCCTCCGTATCATTGTTGAAGAAAATGGTTCCAGCATTATCCTCCCGCTGCCCATTTCCTTCGCAAGTATCATACACCCAAATCTTAGTGTCGCAGTGGTTGAGGGAGCAGGTATTAATCATATATATGCCTGCTGAATCTGGTGTGAACTGATACCAATGATCATCAAAACTGGTGAGGAAGGACTCATCAGCCAAGATAGGAGTAGGATTCGTGCAAGTCTCCCCAGTTTCACAGAATAATTTGAAGGTCGCTGTCCGTTGAAAGGCTTGGTTCCCAAGGAGTATTTCACCGTCTTTATCAATACGGAAAAACCCAGGACTGCCAATACCGTCTCCATAACTGTCAGAAATATTGAAGCTCAGACAAGTCCCATTGGGTACACAAACTTCGTGCTCATACAATTGATTGTTGGCATAGCTACCACGCTTTATTTCAAGAAGGATAGCACCTTCCAGTGTCTCTAAGGTCCAGGAGGTTTCATATCCAAACCGATCCGTTTGGACAGAGATGACGATCAAGGACTCATCAGGTGCACAGGTCACTTGGGCTGCCAATGTATGATGAAGTAATGAGATCATTAGCACGCAAAAAGTAGAAAGTAGTTTCGGCATTTTCCTTAGTTTCAGATCTTCTCAATGCAGCATTATTGCATGTTCACTAATCACCAAGGGGTACATCATGCTTATCTGAGGGACTAAATTTTGGGTTAAAATGATACTGAACAGAGAAATTCCCGCCAATCTTAAGGAATCAGCCACTGGAGCATGAGTCCCAAAGACTAAGTTTTGGAAAGTTCTCTAACTATGATTGAATTGTAAACTATAAACTTTCGGTTGGGAGACAGCTTTATTAGAGGTCTCGGTGTTCAGCCTCAAGGGGGGACATAAAGCACATTAGATCGGTATGGAATGGCTTCAAATGTAGGCAATTATTCCGCTAATATCAATAAGTTAGAATTCTTTTTATTTGAAATATGAAAAAAATATATTTAACAATAGATTCGCGTTCTTTTCTCTTGTCGTTCATACTCCAATTAGGTACATAAGTCTACAAATTGGATACTATTTTGAAAGAAATCTTCCTTTTATATACGATCTTTGTCGCCCTGTCAATTAGAGCTTTTATGAAAAATTATCTACTATTTGCATTCTTGCTCGGATTTCTATGCAATGAATCCGCCAAAGAAGAAAGCCCCATCTACCATAGAGTCAAGGTCGATCTATACCAGAAAAACCTTTGGCAGATCAGTAGGCTCGGCATCGAAGCTGATCATGGTACCATCTATCCCGGAAAATATTTGATCAATGACTTTGCTGAGTGGGAAGTTCAGCGATTGCGGCAAGCTGGCTTTCAATTGGAAATCTTAATTGAGGACGTGGTGTCTTTCTATCAGAACCCACAAAGAACGCCACTGCAGGAGCGAAACCCTACGGAATGTTTTGTTTCACCTATTACGGACTATCAAATTCCAGAAAACTTTTCGCTGGGAAGCATGGGGGGATTCTTTACCTACCAAGAGATGTTGGAGCATCTGGATGCCATGCATGCTAAATTTCCAAA
Source organism: uncultured Lewinella sp. (assembly GCA_913057785.1). Classification (GTDB taxonomy): domain Bacteria; phylum Bacteroidota; class Bacteroidia; order Chitinophagales; family Saprospiraceae; genus DT-111. The sequence continues at coordinate 30,571 of CAJXPD010000112.1, forward strand.
CTTAATCACGGAGCGGGCGCGGATCGGCAACCATCTCACAACAGGTGGAAATCGCATCTACTGGTTGAAAATCTCAGATAACCCTGAACTTGAGGAGGCAGAACCAGAGGTACTTTATACGGCCCTTCATCATGCCAGAGAACCTAATAGTCTAGCACAGCTCATTTTCTACATGTGGTACTTGTTGGAAAACTATGAAAAGGATGAAGAGATTCGCTATTTACTCGATAATACGGCGCTTTATTTTATTCCCTGTGTTAATCCAGATGGGTATCTTTTTAATCAAGAAATTGAGCCAGCGGGTGGCGGATTGTGGCGTAAGAATCGCCGTGTGCTAGAAGATGGCTTTGTGGGCGTGGACTTGAATCGAAATTATGGTTTTGAGTGGGGCTATGATAATTCGGGATCTTCACCCAATCCACAATCAGATGTATATCGAGGTACAGCTCCTTTCTCCGAAGTAGAAACGAGAGCAGTGCGAGATTTTTGCCAAGATCATAACTTTCGAGTGGCTTTGAACTGCCATACCTACGGTAAATTGCTGGTTCATCCTTGGGGATACCTCGATGCTCCCACCGCAGATGCCGATATCTTTACCAATTGG
>CAJXPD010000113.1 GCA_913057785.1 uncultured Lewinella sp.
TGGAACCAGCGCCATCAATTCAACAAAGCAAACAAAATCTGCACCACCAGGATTTTCGTGATCACGGAGACAGGAAGCATGACAGTATAGCCAATCGTCGGCAATTTATTGCCACTCTCCTGGATCGCATAGTCCAAGATGGCAGGTTGATTGGCCACCATACCGGTGAGGAAGCTGAAAGGAATCTTTAGCAATTTGAAGCCGATGAGCATGGTCGCCAGCGCACTCACAATGCTGATGATAGCGCCGCAGAGGAAGATCAGCGCACCGCCTCCTTCAAGCAAGGTAGCAAGGAAGGTGTGGCCAGAACGAATGCCAATTCCGGCGAGTAACAAGATGAGGCTGAATTGCCGAAGGCTCAGGTTGGCACTGTAGGGGAGGGTCCACACAATGGTGCCGGTACGTCGAAGATAGCCTAGGAAAAGGGCCACGATCAAGGGGCCTCCTGCTAACCCAAGGTTGAAGGTGATGCCACCAGGAAGTTGGAAATCTACCATGCCTAGCAGCAGACCTAAGGCCATGCCGACGCCAAAGGAAAAGAGATTGATATGACTTAACGCTTCGTAGGAATTGCCGAAGAAGGAGTTTAATGCAGGGATATCTCGTCGGCGAGCTACAATTTGTATGCGATCGCCCAGTTCTAGGATCGTTTCTCCATTAGCGAGTAGATTCACATCGCCCCTTTGTACCTTGGTAATGACGGCGGGATACTTCTCTTGTAGATTCAAAGAGGCGATCTTTTCGCCGGCTACTTTAGGGTTAGAAACGAACAAGCCTCGAATATCATAGACCCGGCGATCATAGGCCAATTGGTCTACCGAGGAATGCCCCAGAAACTCCATCACCTCATCCATTAACTTGGCTCCCGCTACGATCACGATATCGTCACCAATCTGCAAGCGAGTGTCCCAGGAGGCCAAGCGTATCTCCGCTCCTCGCTTCAATCGCCCAAAGACAATTCGGCCGTGAAAACGTTTGACAAGGTCACGCATCTCCATATTGACTACCTCATCTCTTGTGACCGTGATGGTCCGGCTGGTAAGGATTTCACTGATGGGGTATTCCGACTGGAGTTGTTTTTCTTCCTCATCATACCTGATGCGCAACCACTTCTGCATCAAGCTAATCATCAACATAACGCCTAAGACACCCATCGGGTACGAAAGGGAGTATCCGACCACTGCATTTTGCGCAATACTGCTTAGGTCTTGGGAACTGGCCGTACGTTGAATCAAATCCAATAGACCAGCTAGTGCTGGGGTGTTGGTTGTGCTTCCAGCATAAAGGCCAGCAGCTGTGGCGGCATCTAAGTCAAATAAATAGAATAGTCCAACCGTAATAGCAGCAGATAGAATGAGCATTCCCACCACAAAGGAGATATCTCGAAACCCACTCCTTTTAAAGGTGGCAAAAAAGCCTGGACCACTACTTAAACCTATGGTGTAGACAAATATGCTTAAGCCCAGATAGATTACAATCTCTGGCACCATCAGATCCTTGTCTAAGGCTCCTACCCCTAAACCGACGAATAGAACCGCAGCTACACCTAAGCTCGTACCTCGAATCCGGATGCTACCGACCCAGTATCCGATAGCGCAGACAACAAATAAAAGTAGTAGTGGATTGGCTTTAAAGGCTTCGATCATATGGGGCGAAGATAAGCCTTTCCCCATATTGCTAGCTGGCTAGGATCATTTTTTCTTGTAGGAGTGCCCTATACATTTGACTGATTCCATCCTGGTGAACCGTTTTTTCAAATTTGGCTAAGGCCGTGGCCTCTTGCGCGGACTCCTCTTGTAGGCGTGCCATCGCCAGGTGGAGCAAATGGGTAGACATCTTGTTTTTCTCTCGTACTAAATGCTTACTCAGCTGATCCATTAACTGCTTTGCTCGCTCCAGATCAGGAGAAATTAAGCTGTAGTAGATGGCAACCTCTGTCCAAAGTGCATTTTGAAAGGCTTTGGGGAACACCTCTATTTTTTCTTGGAAGAGATTCATATACTGCTCTGCGTCCTCCCACTCTCGACGATCTATTGCTCGATAGTATTGATAGTTTAAACCGGAAAGCCCAAAGGTGTCATCATAGCCTAAAGATGTAATTTTCTCTATTTGTTCTTCACTGATATCCTTAGGGCGTTTTCCTTGCTGAAGTTCTGCCACCAATTGTAACAAGGCTTCGTACCGGTTGGCGGCGGGATTATCTCGATAGATATTAATTAATTGTGCGCCATCACTCATGAAACCACCACTTTGCATAGGTATAATAGTGACCATAAAGATGGTAAAGGACAGAAAACCTAGGCAGAGGAGAAAGAAGCGAAAATTCATCGGTAAGGCGTGAGCAGGGAGGAGGAAGACGGGAGCTAGGGCTAGGAGAGCCAGTAATAGGCTAGCTCCAGGACCCGCTGCCACGGTAGTCGTTCTCCGTGCCTTGAAGTTGTCGGTCGACATGGGGATGGTCATGGCGAGGCCACCGAAGGAGGATAGGCTTCGGTTCAGGCTCCATTTCAATTTGCCATTTTCATTTTCCACCTTCAATGGACCAGCAATGAGCAGGGCAAATCGATTGCCGTAGGCAAGACCGCCCAGCACGTGCCCTAACTCATGTATCAATAACACCAAGAAGATACTTAGAACTAAGCTAATGATTAGCGTGCTTGTAGAGACATCTAAGCCGAGGGCTTCTTTATCCAAACTACCGGAAAGTAGAGAACCCAAGCCATAGCCGAATCCTATACCTCCTAGCAGCAACAGGATTCCAAAGGCAATCTTCTTAAGTGATTTTGAATTTTTGGTCGACATGAATAATGATTTTGTTTTATCAATAGGTAAACCGATGCTCAATTTTCTTACACTTTTATCCCATTCCGTGGATCGATTTCATTGTCCGGTCGATCAATTATGCTAAAAATCCGACAAAAGCCAGGCTGGTGTTGCAGCGTCCCTTTCTCGATTGCAGTTAAATAAGCTTATCTTTGCAGAACAATAAGGCCTTTTCAATTATTTCACTTTTATGTTTGATGATCGACCCATAACAGAGTGGCTGCCAATTACGCAGAAAGAAGTAGACATGCGAGGCTGGGATGAGTTAGATGTAATTCTGATCTCAGGGGATGCCTATGTAGACCATCCTGCCTTTGGAACCGCTGTGATCGGTCGGATCATGGAAAGCGAGGGCTTGCGGGTAGCTATCGTGCCACAACCCAACTGGAGAGATGATTTGCGTGACTTTAAGAAAATGGGAAGACCGAAGCTATTCTTTGGTGTGACTTCCGGTTGCATGGATAGCATGGTGAATCACTACACGGCCGCCAGGCGTCGTCGATCTACCGATGCCTATACGCCAGGAGGGTCGGCGGGATTCCGACCCGACTATGCTACGCGTGAGTATACCAAGATCTTAAAGAATCTATACCCGGATGTTCCCGTTTTGATTGGGGGGATCGAGGCATCTTTGCGTCGAGTGACTCACTATGACTACTGGGAAGATAAGCTGTTTCCGAATATTCTTAGCATGAGCGGTGCGGACATGTTGGTGTATGGAATGGGGGAAATGCCTTTGCGAGAGATTATTCGACTATTGAGAAAGGGGGTTCCCTTTTCTTCCATGAAGACCATCCCGCAAACAGCTATCCTGCATCCGCGCAAGGAGGCTTTACCAGTCAATAAAAATTGGGTAGATCTTACTTTGTCATCACACGAAAAGTGTCAAAGGGATAAGAGAGCCTTCGCAGCGAATTTCAAACATATTGAGCAGGAGTCGAATAAAGTGAATGCGAGGAGGCTAATTCAAGGATGTGGCGATCACAATCTCATTATCAATCCACCATACCCTCCGATGACAGAGAATGAGATTGATTCTTCTTTCGATCTGCCCTATACTCGGATGCCTCATCCCAAATACCGGAAACGAGGCTCGGTGCCGGCTTATGAGATGATCCGCTTTTCTGTGAATATGCATAGAGGCTGTTTCGGAGGCTGTAGCTTCTGTACGATCTCTGCCCATCAAGGAAAGTTTATTGCCAGCCGGTCTGAGGAATCGATTCTGAAGGAGGTGGATAAGGTGACAAAAATGCCAGATTTCAAGGGCTATATCAGTGATTTGGGTGGACCTTCTGCTAACATGTATCGCATGAAAGGAAAGGTTCAGGAAATCTGCGATCGCTGTGTGAGCCCTTCTTGTATCCACCCAGTAGTCTGCAGTAATCTGGATACTAGTCACAAGCCCATGACGGAGCTTTATAAAAAAGTGGATGCCCATCCAGAGGTGAAGAAAGCTTTTGTAGGCAGTGGGATTCGCTATGACCTGCTGGTAGATAGCTATAATAAGAACAATGATGGAAGCCTGGATGAATACATGGAGCAGGTGGTGACTTGCCATATTAGCGGTCGCCTGAAGGTGGCACCAGAGCATACTTCCGATGCCACCTTGCGGGTCATGCGCAAACCTTCATTCAAGCATTTTCACGAGTTCAAGAAGAAATACGATAAGATCAATAAGAAACACGGCCTCAACCAGCCATTGATTCCGTATTTCATTTCGAGCCATCCCGGTAGCCAGTTGGAAGACATGGCCAATCTCGCGGCGGAAACCAAGGATATGGGCTTTAAATTGGAGCAGGTCCAAGACTTTACGCCCACCCCCATGACGGTGGCTACGATTATCTATTACACGGGACTACATCCTTATACCTTAAAGCCAGTCTACACGGCAAAGTCATCCAAGGAGAAAAAGAAACAACACCTGTTCTTCTTCTGGCATAAACGAGAGAATCATCAAGAGATTCGAGACCGCCTGCAAAGTCTTGGCAGGGAGGATCTCATCGATAAGCTTATTAGCGATAAGAAAAGACACAATAAGCGGGAATACCTGAAAAAACGCTCCAAGAAACGAAGAAGTAGGAAGTAGCACCTATTTACTCAGCTAGTTCTTGGGTTTTCGTTTGTCTCTTCTCGTCCAAAAGTTGATCTCCACATCTATTTCCTTAGCTAGAAAATTCGGGGTAGTGGTATGTTTGAAATTACTACCCACTCCATAATCTATGCGATTGAGTTTGGTCCGTATCTGAATACCGATCGACTTCCCATCGTATCCCAATATCTCGAATGGTAAGGTAATTTCCTTACTGACCCCATGCATGCTAAAGGTCCCCGTAGCTTCATAAAGAGAATCATCAATTCGCTTGATTTTTTCGCTGGTGAAAGTGATGTTTGGATATTTTTCTACTTCAAAAAAATCAGCACTACGGAGGTGTTGATCGCGGTCAGATATCCCAGTGTTGATGGACTCGGCCTCAATTGTAAAAGTAGCCTTGGATTTAGTCCAATCCTCATTAACCAATTGTAACTCCAGGTCAAAGTCGGTGAATTTTCCGGTGACCAAGGTGACACCCCCCGATATTGGTACTCGAAATCCGATTGTAGAATGGTTGGGCTCCACTGTTAGCCATCGAGTTGTATCTTGACTCAATAGACTACCTGTCAGTAGTAGTGAAAGACAGCTCATAAATATTCTCAATTGCATAATCATGTATTTGTGTTTCAATGACAAGGGTACTTGTATGAACACAAATAAATGACCTCTTTGGGGATGGAGCAAGTGCGCTGGGACGGGACTACCTTAATTTGGGACCAGCTCCCCTGGATTTTTTCTCACCTCAAACCACCTTTATTTTCTTGACATTGGGCAGGTAGGTGCGACTAGAGGTGAGTCGCTTGTTGTTTTTCATTTGAATGAGGTATTCGCCGCTGCGCCAATGACTGAGTGATTCAACCTGATGGATGTTGACCAAGAAAGATCGATGTACTCTTTCAAAGCCTGCCGGAGCCATTTCTTTTTCCAACTGTTTGAGGGTTTGCCTGGTGCGATAGGATCTGTCAGCAGTAAAGATCAGGGCATAATTCCCCGCAGCTTGGACCCAGTAGATTTCAGTCAATTCGATCTTTAAATGCTGATGCCCTTGTCGAATCGATAGCTGTCTATTCTGACTCGAAGACCGCATTTGTCGCTGCTGCCAGAAGGTATACACACCAATGATTAGACAGTAGTTGAATAGGTCCTTGGGTAGAGAGGCCAAGCCTACCAGATAGACATCGCCGACGATAATGAAAGGAGATTGTCCCGTCATACCAATGAGATACTTAATAGAGAAATCTAGGAAAAGGGCCCCAAAACGAGTGAAGGGTGCTAAGGCCATGGCCAAGAGCAAATGTTTCCAGACCGTCTTTCGCCAGGACTCGGAGGTAATAGGGAATCGCCTGCCTAGTCTACAGATCCATGGGGTTATTAGTATCCACAGAAAGGCTGGGGTGAAATAGAAAAAGGAGAGGTCAAAGATGCGATAAGCGTTCATCTCTATCTGCTCATGCATACCATATAATACTGCGGAAAGCGTAGATAGGAGCGCTAATCCCAGCCAAAAAGTGGCTATGGATAGCATTTGCATCGAACTGAAGCCCACCTCAGTCGACAATTTTCGGGTGATTGTAGACATCTTTTGACAATTTATGGGGAAGATAGCACTATTGTAATATGAATTCAATTCACTTTCCAAAAGATCATCGATGCCACTTGCAGGGCAGTAGGTCTATTTCTTTTCAATATTCATTATCCACAATGACCATTTGACTCAACCCTCTAATCCTGTCAGAGGTTCGAATTCCGATGTTGTGCTAGACATTAGTCAAGTACTCCTTAGGTTCAGTTCGGTTACCTTAACCGAGTGTTCCCGCTATTGGTCTTTTCACAACTTCATCAAATTTTTCTATTTTCGACCTCATGGAATTATTAATTTTCTTTTTCGTTCTTTCGATTCTATTCTCCTTCTTGTGTTCAATTTGGGAGGCAGTACTATTAAGTATTACTCCGTCCTACGTCCAACGTAAGCTGCAAGAAGGATCACCAGTTGGTAAAACACTAGATGCTTATAAGGAAGACATTGATCGGCCCTTGTCAGCTATTCTAACCTTGAATACCATTGCCCACACGGTTGGAGCAATTGGGGTGGGAGCCCAAGCTACGGTAGCCTTTCCCGGCGAATCATTCGAACTTTTCGGTTTAAGTATACAAATAGAACCCGTCATTGCCAGTTTAATGACATTGGCCATTTTGATCCTCTCGGAGATCATCCCAAAAACCATTGGTGCCAACAACTGGCGATCTTTGGCTCCCTTTACCGTCAGCTCTTTGAATATCTTGTTGGTGGTCCTGTCTCCATTTGTTTGGATCAGTCAATTTATTACGAAACGATTCAAAGCAGATAAGAGTAAGAGCATTTTAAGCCGTGCGGATTTCGCTGCGATGGCGCAAGCTGGGGCGGAATTGGGGACTTTGGATGCCAAGGAGTTTACTATTATCCAAAACTTGTTGCACCTAGAGCAGATGACGGCCCGAGATATCATGACCCCGCGTACCGTCATGGTGATGGCCGACCAAAGTATGACGGTGAAGAAGTATTATGATGATGAAAAACCACATCGCTATTCTCGTATCCCGATCTATGGCGAACGTTCCGATAATATCACCGGTATTGTATTGATGGATGATATACTGGGGCAATTGGCTGATGACAATGATGATACCACCTTGGAAAAATTGAAGCGAGAGGTGATGGCCGTGCAGGATGACAAGAACTTGTTTGATCTGTTTGAGTCTTTGACTCGCTCTCGTTCTCACTTAGCCGTAGTAATGGATAATTACGGAAGTCTAGCCGGTTTAATCACTTTGGAAGATATTGTCGAGACCCTCTTTGGCTTGGAGATCATGGATGAATCTGACCGCGTGGCTGACTTGCAAGTGCAGGCAAAGCGCATGTGGGAAGAAAGAGCCAAAGGATTAAAAACAGGTAAAGAAGACAAACAAAAATGAAACGCGGAGACTCCTCCGTCCATCTAATGATTAACCGAATCTACTTCGCAACTCCCAAGCTGTTTTGGCTTTACCTGCTCGCTTGGGGGCTGCCCACCCTCTTACCAGCTCAAGCAAAACCCAAGAAGAGTTTTAAACTGCCAGCTGTTCTCCAGGAGGTTTCTGGCTTGTATTATGCTGGGCCAGATAGTCTGTGGTGGTTGAATGATAGCGGGGACAAACCTCGGTTGTTCCTTACAGATGGACAAGGACAGATTAAGAAGGAGGTCCTCTTACCCCTGCAAAACCGCGATTGGGAAGACTTGACAGCTGATGATGAAGGCACGATCTATATCGGAGAGTTCGGGAACAATCAGAGCTTGCGCAACGACCTTAAGATCTACACCTACCATGTTGCGACGGAGAAGGTGGATTCCATTGAATACAATTACCCAGATCAAGTCCGCTTTGACCAAAGAACCTCTTTTGACTATAGTTTCAATATGGAGGGCTTCTTTTGGCACCAGGATAGTCTTCATTTATTCAGTAAATGCGCTTTACCCAAAAGTAATTACCTCACCAAGCATTATGTACTAACGGACCAAGCTGGTACCCAAACGGCTGTTCTCAGGGATAGTTTGGTGTTAAAGAAACGGGCCGTTACCGCAGCAGCTATTGATGCGGGAACGGGACGTGTGGCCCTTCTTGCGTATTACTACAACAAAATCCTAGGGTTTTGGCCGGTATCACGTGCCAGCGTATTCTTTTTTGATGATTATCCAGATGGCTATTTCTTGCGTGGAAAGAAATGGAAGAAACGGGCTTCCTTCTTGATAGCTACTCAATATGAATCGCTAGATTTTCTCCCAAATCATTACTTCTACATCGCCTCTGAGCAGACCCGCTGGATTAAGCCTAGGGTGAAGCGCATGCGGATTCCTAAGCGTTACCGGCGAACAGTCAGACCCTAAAGTATCTCAAATTCAACCCTTGTTCACCACCTTATAAAATAGGCAGACCTACAAATGCTGGAGGCCTGCCTATAGCCATTTTAACTCATCAAATTATTCGGGAAATCCCTATGAAACCGGTAGGAAAATGGCAAACTCGAAGTCGCCACATTCGCCCTCTTCAGCTGGTATGGCAGTAAAAGGTGGGAAATTAGTAGTACAACCTCCCTCATAGCTGCTAATCTGCTCGTTTACCAGGCCTGGAATTTTTGGTCCATGGCTACGTAATACCAAATGGATTTCAGCAGCCTTGGCATCTTGCAAACCGCCAGCCGGAGGAAGTCCGAATAGGGCGTTGATAGATTCGCTGTCGTCTCCAACTTTTAAATGTCCAGTGAATTTTCCTTTTCCGCTTCCTCCTACTACATGTCCTGCAGCATATAGCACCTCTACTTCTACCGGTAAAGCGAAATCAGTATCTGCACAGGGGGATCCCGCACAGTTTTCTGGCTTATTCCAGACGACCCACCAAATGGTATAGGTATGTGAGGGAATGAGGTCGTTGGCTTCGAATTGCATGGTAATGCCATTGTCGTTCCTAACTAATCGTGCTTCTCCGGCCACTTCTCCAGTAACGGCGTTGATTACCTGAGTGGTTTGTGAGACAGCTTTGCCGCGGAGCTCAATTTCATCCGCTGCGAGTTGTGGTTTTTCGAGCTGCTCCTGCTTGCTACATGACAAAGCTAGTAGGAGTACAAAGGTCATCAGACTAATGTTTCTGAGTCTCAACATAATGAATGGATTTAGAAAATTGAAAATGAACGAATTACATGGGAGCATTAAGGGAGAGTTCGATCAATTCATAGGGATGGCCTTACAGCTTGTTTCTAGACAGCTGTTTGTGATGTAGTGTGGTCATATACCACTTTGTTGAGATGGAGGTTTAGTCCATTGAGCTAAACCAACCTTTAGGGGGGCTGCTGCTACAAAGCGGCTAGATCCTGCTATTAGAGAAATCTATTCGGGAGGTGGATAAATAATTCTAGGTGTCCTGACCAGGAGAGAATTGCTTAGGTGGGAATAAGCAAATAGCTTGAGAACACCGCCAAATTGGGTGTCTCGGGTGGCTTTTTTGGTAAACCGGGGGTATGGACTTCGGTAGGCTTCTGTCAAAGAAGCCCAGCACCGGATCCCCGTCCAGTTTCTGAGGTCAATCATGCTGTAGAATTCAGGTGTAAAGCAGTTTAAAATGACTACGATCGACAGAGAAGTGTGCTTTACTTCCTTAATCTAGCAGAATACTATTGTGATAATACTTAAATGAGAGAACAGAGGAAAGGACTTGTCACTGATGCGAATTTATACATCTTAAGATAACACATATAAGCTGGAAAACCTAATTTATTGAGAAATATCAACCATCGGACTTCAATTGAAAACCGTTGCTAAGTCAGTGGATTAGTGATAGTTGTAACCGTCAGATGTAAAGAGTGCATCCAGCGTTTTTCCGGATGGGGCACAGTATCAAAATGTCCTTGTCGCTATCAATTGGCTTAAGGTTCAAAAACACCTTGCTCAAGCAATAGGTCCATTTTTCTATTGAATTCAGGCTTTTGATTGGTGTAGGGAAAGGGCGTATCAGGAACAGGTCGTCCAAGGAATTTACACAATGGTTCCCAGCCATCCTTCACATCAAAGATCAACAGCTGGTCTTTTGGCACCGTACGTTTCACTTGTGCTTCATGTTGTAGAAAAGTGGAAATGGCAAAATCTCGGTTTTCAAACTTAGATGCGAATTGGCCACTCCAGATGAGCTGATCATTGTGTCGAAAAATGGGAGCTAGTGTCCTCATATCCTTGGAACGGAGTAAGTTGAAGATTAACTTGAGGATGTCCTTCGGACCTTTGGGCTTGCCTCGATAGACAGTGGAATAAACGCTGTCGTACCAAGAGTCTGGATCTCTGACGGTGTGAATGATTTTAGAAGAAGGGTTAAGACCCAGGAGTTCCTCGTAAAATATGCAGGCCGGATAGTCGACGGAACTGGTAAAACCTTCAAAAAAGGATACCCAATCTTTCTCTTTTCTCTTAATGAAGGGTAAACGCTCGGGGGCTTTCATTAATTCGATCATATGAAAGCAAGGCCTGCCTTCTAACTGCTCCAGCGCTAGCTTAAGTGACATGGTTCCTGTTCTTGCTAGCCCCGTACCAATAATCTGTAGTGGCATTTATTCTCCAATTTTCGTGATAGGAAATATCCTTGCTTGAGCGAACCTTCCTATGTTATTCTACTACGTATAGTTAGGTTTTCGGTTGCGAATCAATTGGCTGGTTTGTCTACTCAGACTCAATTGATTGTTGAACACCTACAATGGCAATAAATTCTAAATAAAGGAACTCTTTTACACCTGATTATGTCTAGTAAGCTGGATAGCCAAGTTGTAACAAAACCCGAACTGCATGTCAACAAGTACGACCCCACTACTGCCCCGAAAGGCGGAATCCGTTTCTGTAAGGGGAAAGCAACTCTATTATGAAATCTATGGACAAGGTAGTCCCCTGTTCCTACTGCATGGTTACACGCAGTCCTCTGTTGCTTGGAAGCCCTACGTAGAGGATTTTGCGAAGGATTATGAGCTTTATCTAGTAGATTTAACTGGACATGGTAGATCGGAGCCCTTTAAAGAGGATCTTTCTATACGATCAGTGGCAGAAGATCTACAGGCATTGATTCAGTATTTACAATTACCAAGAATTAAAGCCATAGGCTTCAGTTTTGGAGGAGACGTACTCTATCAACTCGCTTTACTCGACCCAACCCTCATAGAATCTATGATCACTATCGGTGCGGTTGGGAGCTGGTCTATTCTAGACTTCCCCCAATTCTTAGAAACCTTCACCTTCGAAAATCGAGAAAATTTTCCTTGGCTCTTGAATTCACATGCTGGAGACGAACAGATCAAGGGAGTGTTGACGCAATTCAAAAATTATAGGGTGAGCTTAACTGATGAGGAATTGCAAAGCTTCAAACCGGAGGTTCTGATCATAATCGGAGATGATGATCAAGGTATGAGTCTACGAGAAATCGTACGGGTCAGGGAAAACTTGCCTGCTTCCGATCTTTGGATATTGCCTGATGTGGCTCATGGAGCGCACGAAGGTGAAAACAAGCAGGAATTTATCGAGAAGGCAAAACGTTTCTTATCTAAAACCAAATAGTATTCGGAGGAATTTAGTCAACTTATCTAGCTGGAATTTGGAATGACAGAAGGACAAATTACCATCCCACAAGCACCGCGAGCTACGATGCTCAATCTGTAGGCGGAGTAGTTAGCCTCATAATTTTATCGTATAACTCCTGAGGTCTGAATGGTTTGGAGATAAAATCATCCATACCAGCCTCCAGTATGGCCTGCGTGTCTTCGTTAAGGACGGAGGCGGTCCAGGCCATGATCTTGATGTCCTTGTATGGGGTTCTCGAGGCTCTGATCCTGCGCGTGGTTTCTATGCCATCCATCACTGGCATGTTTATATCCATTAGTATGAGATCAAAGCTACGCTCATTCAATGCATCCAAGGCTTCTTGACCATTGGCAGTAATATGAGTCTGGAAGCCAAACTTGTCCAGGTTTCTACTGGCTACCTTTTGATTCATCACATTATCTTCAACTAAGAGTATTTCAAGGGGTTTACCGGAAACCTTTTGCTCTTCGATAGGTGAAGCTTTCTGCTCCAGCGGCAGAGGCCCCGTGCCTTTTGCTCGCTCTAACTGGACGGTAAATCGGAAAGTACTTCCCAGGCCAACAGTGCTCTCCACATCTAAGGTTCCGCCGAATTGCTCAATCAGACTCTTTGCGATGGGCAATCCAAGCCCGCTGCCGCCATATTTCCTGTTCACACCAGCGTCCGATTGGCTAAATAGTTCGAAAATGCGCTCCAAATTTTCCTTGGGTATGCCGATACCTGTATCTACTACTTCGAATTGAATCCGTAGCTGCTCAGTCTTCTTGGACAATACCCTAATATTTATGCCTACTGACCCTTCCTCGGTGAACTTAATGGCGTTTCCTGCGATGTTTAGGATGATTTGCCCCAATCGATCGGGATCTCCATTGGCAAAAGTTGGAATCTTATTGTCCAAATCTGTGATGAAATCAATGCCTTTTTCTTCGGCACTTTCGAAAAGAAGGCGAAACAAGTTGTTGAGAAACTTAGGGAGTTCGAAATCGACAGCCTTAAATTGGAGTCGATTTTCTCTGATCCGAGTGAGATCCAGGATATCATTCAAGATACGCAACAGATGGTGAGCCGAGAAGTCCAGGTCTTGTAGTAGTTCCTTCTGTTCTGGCTCAATCCGGGGGTTGCCTAAAAGCAAACCTGTAATGCCAACCACTCCATTTAGGGGCGTTCTGATCTCATGTGACATATTGGCAAGAAACTGGTCCTTGATGCGATTGGCCTCTACAGCTCTATCCCTGGCAGCAGTTAATTTCGCTTCCGTTTTTTTGTGTTCCTCGATTTCTACTCGCAATCGCTCGTTAATCGATTCCAGTTCAAGATTTTGCTTCTTGAATTCGAGTTTGCAGATTACTTGCTGAGAAAGGGATTTCAAAGCAGTCTTGGCTTCGTCAGAGATTTGGCGAGGTTTGTTGTCAATGACACAGAGTGTACCAAGGGCATGACCATCGGATGTTAGTAGGGGGGCACCCAAGTAATAGATGACATTGGGATGGTCTGTTACTAATGGGTTATCATGAAATCTGGGATCCTTGGTAGAATCCGAAATTTCGAACAACTCTTTGGGGTTATTGATGGCATGTCCACAAAAAGATACCGCTCTAGATGTTTCAGAAGCTTCCAAGCCTTGCTTGGACTTAAACCACTGCCTATCCCTATCTACTAACGAGATTAGGGCAATAGGAGTATCACAGATTTCTGCCGCTGATTGGGTTATTTCGTCAAATTCTAATTCGGGTAGTGTGTCTAGAATTTCGAAAGCTTCCAGGGCTTTTAATCTATCATCCTCATCGGATGGGATTTTAGGGGCTTTCATTTTGTCCTTGCTTTGCGCAAAGGAAAGTAAAGAAATAGTCTTTTTTTATATATTATGACCGAGATTGTGACAGGCATGAATCTGGGATTTATGGTGCTGAAGCAACCTTTTGCCCCGCAGCAACGAGATAATTCCTGAATTGATTTATCTGGCCATTATCGTATAGTTTTGATTATGAATAAGTTGCGCAGCTGTTTGCCTGGTTCAACGTCTTTCTGGTTTACTAATCTAATGACAGGAGGACTGCTTAAGGTGGGACTACATAACTTTGACTAACACGATACTATTGTGACAGTTAATATTTACCTACACTTGCAGCTGTTCTTCTCTTAAGGCGATACCATTTGACCAATACTATTGCCAAAGAATGAAGAGTATGTTTAAAGTTCAATAATTGGACCTGTCTGCTGCTATCAGCCAGAATCTATCTGGCTGATAGACAGGCCTGCGTCTCGTTTAAGCAAAACCCGCCTGCCCGGCCGGCAGGAATGAATCATTTTCGCCTCAAAGACCGAAATTTAAACACACACTAGCAGTTAAACTTTGACGACCTCTTCAGTATTCCTACTGGAATACAATATCGTTAATATCAGCACATTTGCTATTTCCCCGAAAGCTCCTCCAATAAACTAAAGCAAAGCTTATCGATCTTGTCTCTCTTCGGATGAAAAGCGGACACGTTTGTGAGTATAATCACGGCTGTCTGTCTTTCTACATCCAAAGCCATGCAAGAGGAGTAGCCGCCAGTCCCGCCATTGTGCCAGTGTATATCTTGCTTAGATTCACCTTTACTGATATGCCAACCAAGTCCCAGTTTCAATTTCTTATTAACGGTAAAGGAGGTAGACTGGCTTAGATGCAAGGCTGGATTATCTTCAGCAAATTGGGCTTCTGCAAACCTCACCAAATCCCTCACGGAAGAGACGATGCCACCAGCTCCGACTAAGGCCGACATATCCCAATTCGAGGTAACTTGGCCCCAAGCATTTCGACCGGCTACCAGACGATCTCTAACTTTTGCCCGAAGACTGGTTGAAGCGGGCATATTAAAAGGTTGGAAGATCTGTTTTTGAAGCAGCTGTTCATAGTTTTGGTTGGCTACTTGAGTGAGACAATAGCCTAATAAGCCAGCTCCTAAGTTGGAATAGGCATATGCAGCCTTTTCGGAGGGCGAGAGTTGTAGTTCATCCTTGAGATAACTTAGGAGTTTGCTGTTATCATAGGCACTATAAGGGTTGGTCGGATCTACTTCTCCCAGACGTAGGTTGGAGGGGAGGCGGGGTAGACCAGAGGTATGATTGGCCAGGGATTGATAAGTGATCTTTTGCTCATCTTTCAACTGACATTTACAAGTTTCTTGAATATTATCCAATAATCGAACTTGACCAGCTTGTACCGCCTGCGCTAGGAGTGTGGCGGTAAATACTTTGGAGATAGAACCAATTTCAAAAACACTATCCTGATTATTCAAGGCCATCGGGCGACCATCTTTGATCATCGCTCCGTAGTAACGCGTTTCTCCATTCTGCACGACAGCTACTGCGAATTGAGAAGCCGCTGGATAGTTTTGTAAGACTTTATCAATCAAGAATATTCGTTGTGAGGCTATGTGCCTGCTTTGGCTTTGTGTTCTACTAGTTAATAGCGTGAGCAAAAGGCCGATTAGGAAGAAACGGGTTAACTGATTTATCATAATTAATGCTAATGAGAATCGTCCAATAAAGCAAGCAGTTTTTGCACGAGTGCTTCGGAGCGAATCACTATAGCATCTCCTTCGATTTCTATCTTCCGGTTTTGATAATGATTGCGAGAAAAGTTAAGCGTAATCCCCTCCGCGTATACGCGATAGTTGTTGAACTTTCGCATCAAGTTTCCATCAAAATGAAATTGCTGATCCAATTGTAGCTCATTCTCTTGCAGAAAGGTTTCAGTTTGGGCTTCACCTTGGTAAAAACGTTCATCAAACTTCTTCAGGTCGATGGTTTTGTCGGGGCTATTCATCGCGAACTTAACAACTGCTTCCCGAAACTCGCCTTCCTTGACGGTATCCCCTGATTCTTCATCTACCGGTAGCGGGAGTTGACTGACCATTTCTAGGAAAGTATGGGTTAGTTCCTTGCTGGTCTCGTGTCTTTCCAGGCCGATCCAATTGATGAAGTATTCAGAGATTTCCTTTTGACTCTTGGCATGTTTGATCAATTCCACACAGCGTTCCGTTCCATCTTTGGCTTTCCCGAAATGAATTCTACAAGCCATGGCTAGTCTATCCGTATTCAAATAGGTGGTAGCATCGAGATTGAAGGTGGTGTTATTGTCATTCTTACTAAATACAACGCCTTCTGTATCCCGAACCAAGAAGATCCCCAACGTTCTCGCTTCAAAGATCTCATAATCAGCATAAACCAGATATCCACCCTTTGCGCCAACCACTCCCTGAATCGCCAATTGCAAGGCTGCCATGGTGTCCCTAGAGAAAGCAATAAATGCCTCCTCTGTCAAGTTCTGATCCTGTAGGTGTTGGAAGTACCCAGGAAACAAAGCATCTTCTGGAGAACTCAGATACCCCTGCAGTACCTCGGTTTTACTGACGAAGGTATCGTGTAGTTTTTGTACTAAAAGCTGAGCACGCTCATCTGTTGGAGATAAGGCATTGCTTAGGAACAAGCCTGCTTCCGAATCATCAACGTCTTTGACCAATTCGTGAATGATGAGCTGGTGGATGTATACTTCCATATTGGTATGCAGTTTCCGCAAAAATAACTTACCCGAGGAGTTTTCCGAAAATAAGTTCGTGTTTTACCATAACTAAACATCCCGAACTTTACACCTGGTAAAATTCGGGATGCCTATTGTTTAACTAACTACGCTCCAGCCTATCTATTTACGACAAAAGATTTGGTGATAATTTGGCCATCGGCTAATCGAAGCGTCATTTTGTATAGACCATTGGCAAGTTCGGGCAGATTCAAACGGTTTTGAATGTTGCCTTCCGCCAAGATCATTTGTCTAGAAACCAGTTGGCCTTGTAAGTTATAGATGTTAATGGCTACATCTTCTTCCACAGCTTTATCGAACTGTAGATAGATTTCTTCTTGTGCTGGATTCGGGAACAACTCAACATCCAAGGTAGTGCCAAGGGATGAAGGAGTAGCATGCTGGATCACTAATGGCGCTACCTCTTCCGAGGCAGGTTTGCAGATGGCGTAAACGCTGTTGATGCAGCTCAGCGCATCTTCGAAATGCTGCCAATGAGGGGCATAAATATTACCTAGCACCAGGTTGCTTTGCTGGTAAAGGTCTCCAATTGTCGGCGTCGGTCTTGGTAAACCCTGAAGGACAATGGCTGAGACTTCTCCCATGCAATCTAAAGTATTCAATGGAACATCGGCCACCTCTGGTTGGAGGCGCAGCAAAATTCCAAGCTGAATCGCTTGGCCCAGAAGAGGATTGGCCAGTTTGCCATCCGCTGCCAGGCTGATGCGGCCTGCAGTACAATCACTAGCATCTAGCGTTGTATTACCACGTGGTAGTGGTCTCGAGGCTCCGCTTGTACTTGGAAGCCAAGCCAACACGCAATCCGCAGCATCAGCACTGATGATCAAGGCATTTCGATTTGGACGCCCGATCACCAAGGGGTCAGCTTCTCCGTCACCATCCATATCCATATTCAAGGCTTCCGAAGCTAAGATTGTGGCCGTTTTGTTGATCTGCTGAACACAGTTAGAAACATTACCACAAGCATCAGTAGCTGTCCAGGTTCTTTCTACCGTATAGGCTAGATCTTCTTCGTCACCCAAGGTTTCGTCCTCATAACTGAGATCAGGAACAGCACTACAGTCGTCACTTACGGTCGGCTCTATGCTTGGTGTATCGTCAGCATTACAGGCTATCGTAATAGATTCTGGGCAGCTAATGCTTGGAGGTGTATTATCAGCCTGGATTTCAATCCGCTGGGTACAGCTGGCCGTTTCTACGCCATCCACTGAGCTCGTCCAGGTCCGGGTCAGGATCGTGCTTTCGCTACAAGACTCTGCTTCTTCGCTATCGGTAAAGGCAAGGGTTGGTGTACCGCAGTTATCGGATGCCACGGCTTCTCCAAGATCAACCGCATCTAGAGATTGACCACAGCTAACCACTTGGTCAGCGGGGCAGGAGATCTGACTACCACTATCATTTTTCACTTTGACTAAAGCAGTACAGCTAGTTTCATTACCATTATTATCGGTCACGGAAACGGTCACCGTCTGCTCTCCTTGATCAGCACAGCTGAAATCTGTGCGGTCGATGGTACTTCCTGCTATTCCACAAGCATCTGTAGGTGTACCAATTACATCTTCCAGACTTATACTTCCCTGACCGTTTTCATCCAAGAATACTTCCTGGTCTAAACAATTGATCGATGGGCCGACTTCATCAACTACACTCACCACACTAAAGCATTCGGCTGTATTTCCGTTCTTGTCTGTTACTTTTAGTACAATATCATGATTCCCAAGATCGTCACATCCAAAGGTGTTTTCACTCAAATTCATGCTACCAATTCCACAGGCATCATTGGAGGCTGCTCCAATTTGCTCTGGGGTGATTTCGACAGTTGCGGTTTCCTGCAAAGAGATGGTCATATTTTCGCAGACCGCTTCTGGAGAAACCGTATCCGAGATTACTACTATTGCGTCGCAGCTACTGGCCTGGCCATCATCCGTAGTCACTGTCAAGGTGACTGCATTCTCTCCTATATCCGCACAATCAAAATTGGCAGGACCAAAGCTGATAGCTACTTCACCAGCGGATGCGTCAGCTGTTCCTCCATCTATTTGAGAAAGTGAAATTAATGCACGGCCATTTTCATCCAATTCTACCTCTACTGGGGTACTTACACACACCGCCACCGGAGCACTTTTCCGCAAGCACTTATAAGAGGCGAAGCCATCAAAGGTGTCATCCGTTGTATTTCCAGCAGTTATCGAGCGCTCTTCTGAACCCGTTTTGACGTAACTGCCACCACCGCCACCAGCACCGGTAGATCCACCGCCACCACCGCCAGAGTAGCCGCCACCACCGGTTCCAACACCACCGCCGCCGAATCCATAGCCGCCATCACGGAAGGTTAATCCAAAACAACCTTCGCTGCCACCACCAGCACCTCCTTCAGGGTACCCAGCTTCTCCTTGTCCAATATCTCTACCGCTACAGCGAACACCGCCACCGCGAGTTAAATAGCCACCACCGCCACCGGATAGCTCAATACCAGCCAATCCGCCAGCACGACCGCCATCGCCGAAGGTTCCTCCGTCACCCGGGTTCAAGCCTCCATCGCCATCGCCACCGGACTCCACCGCTCGTCCACCATGACCTTCTTTACCATCTATACAGAAGCCTACCAATCGACCTTGATAGGCACCCCCGCCACCACCAGCTACGGCAACTATGGTCCATAGGGGATCTTCAGGTTCTTTATACAATAAACCTGTACCCCCGCCACCACCACCATAGGTCGACCCGGTAAATAGCACATTATTTCCAGTTCCTTTTTCTCCCGCTCTACCCACTACAAAGCGTAGCGTAGCTCCTCTGGGGATGGCATCAGCGCCCTCCCCAATCTTGAAACGAGCAGTAACCGTTGCGCCTTCCCCACCATCGGACTTACAATTGTTGGTTAACATGGCAAAACCACCATCCCCCCCCTTGAGGGTGAACTCGATTTCATCAACAGTTGGATCTTCTGGAATGACAAAATCCACGAAGGTGCCGCTGTAATCGATGCGTTGTACTGTACCATCACAGATTAATTCAGTTTGGCTAGATAGGGTTGTTGAAGCAGTCAAGAAAAGTACTAAAACAGCAACTAGCATAGCGGAACTGCATTGGAAGAGACTAGCAGTACCATACTTAGTGTAAGCTTTAATCATTTGCAAAGGATTAATTTAAAAATGCAGTGCTTGCTAAAGTCACTTGCATTTAGCATTAAAAATGGATGGGTGTAGCTCTCAGCGATCGTTGGACCATTGTGGGGGGAGGCTGTGTTTTTCTACAAAAATGAAATCACAGATACCACAGGTCCGGTGTCAAAGGTGCAATTGAAATGAAGATGAAGGTTGCTATAATATAGTACGGGAGGGAAAATACTTTAGTTACGTCTTGTGTAGAGCTAGGTGTCAGGATGTTCTCTGTAGATGGCTCAAAAGTAAAATAATGCTTGCAGAAAGTCAAGACTATTTGGTAGAAGCTCTGCATTTTTCCGATATTGGCAATGCCAAAATAACAAGACATGACTCAATCAACTAAGACCCAAACCCCACTTCCCTCAAAGCCATTAGACAGAATTGCTATCGCGCTTTCCGGCGGCGGCTATCGTGCAGCTGCTTTTCATCTCGGTACTTTCGACTATTTGCAGCGTGTTAAGTTTCAGGGCAATCCGCTTATGCATAAGGTTCGCGTAATGTCTACCGTTTCTGGTGGGACAATCTGTGGGGCCTTATATGCAGTGAAACTGAAAAGAGGAGAAAGCTTTGAGTCTTTCTATGATAAGATGATCACGAAGATGCGGGACTTCGATCTCATCATAGCGGGCCTAGAATTGTTAAATCAGGATGATACTTGGCCCGCCCATAAACGTCGGAACCTCATCAATGCCTTTGCACAAATCTATGATAAGGACTTCTATGAAGGAGCCACCTTCGATATGTTTGTGGACCTGGAGGACGATGATTGCCATTTAGAGGAAGTAATCTTCAACGCTACAGAATTCAAGAATGGCTTGTATTTCCGCTTTCAGAATGAAGGCCGATGTGGTAATCAATTCATGCACTTGACCAAAGCTGAGATGCGTGAACTGAAAATCGGAGACATTGCAGCGGCTTCGTCTTGTTTCCCTTCGGGTTTCGAGCCCTTGGCTTTCCCACATGATTTTACTTACGAAGGTGCCACGAATCTAGCGTTACGTTGTAAGTACGAGGACTTTCAGGAAGGACCGGTGGGGTTGATGGATGGTGGGATTGTAGATAATCAGGGGATCTACTCTGCTATTCTGTCCGAACAACGCCGTTCTAACCGATTGAAACGTAAGATTAAGAACCTCAAGGAAGGAGAAGCACCGCCAACCGAAAAACCGGAGGAGAAGCAGATAGACTTGATGTTTGTTTCTGATGTATCGAGTCCTTACATGGCGCAATTGGGCTTTGCCCAACCTCAGCCCAGTCCATTTCTACAAAAACTTAATCTAGGTCGCCTGGCCTTATGGTTGCAGCGGATACAAAGGACCTTCTTCATTTGGCAAATCCTTTTCTTCTTGGTCTTTGTGGTTTGTATCCTGTCTTGGTTGGGCTTACTAAATGGAGTTTTAGGTAAATGGGCAAATGATGTGGCGAGCTTGACAGCCTTGCTAAGTGGTCTACTACTTGTGCCTTTACTGGGGTATTGGTGGGTGCGGGCTAGAATCCGCAAAGAGATCAATCTCACACAGAAAAGTCGGGAGGATTATAGTCCAAAGAAGAATTATAGTATCGGAGATCTCGTTCCTCCGTTTTATCAAAAATACGTGCCGCTCTTTACCTCCTTGAATTTTGAGGTGCTAAAGCCTATGGGGGAAGATCGATTCACCTCTGTCATGAGTATGGTGAATGATGTTTTTATGAAGCAGGTACGTCGACTCATCTACGAAAGGCTCTATACAGATCGAGGCTGGGATCACCGGAGAATCGCCAACTTTATCTATGAACTAAGAGCGGAAGACCTTAGCAAGCGTCGCCCAGATATTGTCTTGCATCGAGAACTACAGGACGTAGGGGATAAAGTTTCTGATGCCGCGGCTAAGGCCGCCTCTATGGCCACTACGCTTTGGTTCACCCAGGAGGAAATCGAAGAAGGCATGATTGAGCATCTAGTAGCTTGTGGCCAATTTGCTACCTGCTACAACTTGCTGGAGTATATCTGGTTGATTAAAGGGCATCCGGATTATGATGAAACGCTGTCCGAGGAACAAAAAAAGGACTTGGAAAGCCTCTGGAATGAACTCTTGCAGGACTGGCGGAGATTCAAAAATGATCCTTTCTTCCTGTTGAAGGAGCGAGAACGAGAAAAAGCGAAGCTGGCTCAACAAGGCGGGCAAGAAGCCCCCGCAGCTACATAAGAAAAGCCCCGGACTGATCGTGGTCCGGAGCCAATATTTACTTGTGATTTCTCGGCCTAGGTAATCAGTAACGCTATCTGATTTGGCGAGAGAAATATGCTACTACTTGGTTTACTTGCGTACCAAGTGTAGTAGAAACTCAACCTCTAGTTCATTTTCGTCATCCTCGTATGTGAATTGTAACGATTGCTGGTTGTCTTCGTCATCGATAATGGCCCATCGACTTTCGTCTTCGGTACCTTGGTCCATTACGATTTCGAAACCGTCGATTACCCAAGTGAAGTCACCTTTTACCTCTTCTACTTCACCGATTACATCCATGGTAAAGTTGGCGCGACCGGTATTGTCATTCTTAAAGCTCATGTCTCCGCTCGTCTTAATCTCACCTTCGTAGACGATGTATCCTTCACTGTATACGGTAGCTGTTCCATCCGCCACGGTCCAGTTGCCGACGATGTTGTCTTGGGCTTCTTCGTTGGGTGTTACTTTGTCTTTTTGGCAAGAGGTAAATAGGCTTGCGGTTAGTACTAAGCAAAGTAGGGTAGAGAATAATCTGAAAGTTTTCATTTGTTAAGGAATTTTAGGGTTTAGTAATTGAGCGTGAAAGGGTTTTGTGTTTATTCCGTTCACTTGTGATTGTTTGTTGATACAAATATGAGGGCCTAAGGCGGCAAAATGAAACTCAAATGAGGTGAGACGGGAAAAGGAAGAAGTGAGTTTTAGCTGGCGAGTAGTGGTTCAGCTTCGGAGTATTTTATTTAAGTTTGCGGCGATAAAATTGGAGCTATGTATTTATTCTTTGATGTAGAAACGATTGGTTTTCCGAAAAAGTGGAATCGACCTCATACCGATACTTTTAATTGGCCCCGAATGGTTGCGATGGCCTGGATATTGTATGACAAGGATCGTGCGGAGGTAGAAAAAGCGAGCCATATCATTAAGCCAGAAGGTTTTGAGATTCCGTATGAATCGGAAAGAATACATAAGATTACCACTGAGCGTGCTCGAGAGGAGGGCGTAGAATTAAAGCCGGTATTGAAAGCTTTTGCGGAAGTGATTGATAAGGCTGAATATATCGTGGCGCATAATTTGAACTTCGATGAGAATGTTGTCGGTGCTGAACTCCATCGGAAAAGCATAGAACATCGACTATTTTCTGCGGAGCGCTATTGCACCATGAGGGAAGGGACCTATTTCTGTCGACTACCGGGTCGCGATGGCCGCTTCAAATGGCCCACCCTCCAAGAATTGCACTTCAAGTTATTTGGGGAGAAGTTTAAGAATGGACATGATGCCTTGGTGGATTCAGAGATCTGTGCCAAATGCTTTTTCAAGCTAGTTGACATGGAAGAGATTGACCTTTTTTGACCCTACACCCAACCCTTATTAAGCACTCCACTGTCTAGCCTTACAAATTTGGTTCTCGATAGATAAATGATCGAGAAAGGTATTTTACCATTAACAGAAAATTTCCTGAAATGAAGGCTAGACTATTACGTTTTGGAATCCTATGCTTAGGAATCACCTTTACACTATCCAGTTGTATTAAGGATCAATGTGATCGAATGGTCACCTATGTCCAATTAACTCCTATCTACTTAACCAAAGACGAGATCCGGGCTGGATCATTAACCAATGAAGCTCCCCGAGAACTTTGCAACCCTGGACAGATCTACTATTACAATCAACACATTTTCATCAACGAACGTGGTGAAGGCGTGCATGTGATCAATAACCAAGATCCTGAAAACCCGACCAGTATTGCTTTCCTGAATATCCCCGGAAATGATGATATCGCCATTAAGAATGGAATTCTGTATGCCAATAACTACATTGATCTCCTTTCCATAGATATCCGCAATTTCAACAATGCTACCTTGATCAGCCGCACAGAGGATGTATTTGAACCCCAATGGGAGGATATATCCACCGGTGAGGTGCTGGTTGAATGGGAGCAAGAGGAAGTGACTGAGACCATGAACTGTGATAACTACTATGGCTTGTACAGTCATAGAGGACGTTTCTTCGACTTTGCCGCAAATTCTTCTGCCGATCTTTCGGGGGTGAGCGTTGAAAGCGCTGCCAACCAGGCTGTTGGTGGCGTAGGTACTGGTGGTTCTATGGCTCGATTCACGATCGTTGGAGACTACCTTTATGCGTTGGAAGACTGGGAAATGGATGTCATCAGCTTGGTAGACCCCAAACAACCTTCCTATTTGAGTTCTGTACAGATGGGCTGGGGAATCGAAACGATTTTCCCTCATGAGGATAAGTTGTTCATTGGCTCTATGACGGGCATGTTCATCTATGATAATAGCAATCCTGCCAATCCTACTTTCCTTTCTGGTTTTGAACACGCTCGTGCTTGTGATCCCGTATATGTGAAGGATGACATTGCCTATGTAACCCTAAGAGATGGAACTGAATGTACGGGTACTTCTAATCAAATGGACTTAGTGGATATTTCAGATATTGAAAATCCAAGCCTACTAGAGACTTTCCCAATGGACCACCCACACGGCTTAAGTATTCGCGGAAATGATTTGTATCTCTGTGAAGGAGTGAATGGTCTCAAGGTATTTGATATCACCGATCCCATGGAATTGGATGAGAATCTACGAGCTCGGGACGATGACTTTGAAGCTATTGACGTAATCAGCCTTCCGAATAGCCGCCAAACGGCTATCGTTATCGGCCGTGATGGTTTCTATCAGTTTGAGTATGATGAGTTAAAGGGCCTGACGCTCCTAAGTAAAATTGAGGTGGTAGACAAGCCTTAGTACTGAAACTTATAACACTGTATAACTATCCCATAAAATGAATGGAGGCAGGGGCATATCCTTTAGCAGTAGTTGATGATCGGCCTTGCTTCATTCCTAGTTGAGCGTTTCTTTTCGTAAAAATCCAATCGTCAGTTCCATCTTCACCCACTATCAGGGTGAAGATGGATTTTCCTCTTTTATCCGTCTCCTTGCCCGGGAGCAGATCTAGGCAAAGGAGCAAAAACAGCTATTAGGATGAAAAAGCTTCTATATACTCTTCTATTTTCTCTGACCACCTTGGCACTGACCGCTCAGCAAGAAGTCAGATTAGATTACTTGCATCTCCACGGCGGAAGCTTCTTAAAGGGACAAATTAAAGATACCTTGGATGGGGCGATCTTACAGTTCCAGTTGGCCGATAAAAGCCTGATGGAGGTGCCCATTGCCTTAGTAAAAAAGCATAAAAAGTCGAATGAAAGGCAGTGGCTATATGAAGATGGCCGCTCTGCTATCAGTGATGGATTTTACTCCAGGCTTTCTTTTCAATTCTTGACCGGGTCTGGTGGGAGTCCAGGTTTCTATGGGTATAGCGGAGGAAACTACCGAGTGGAGCCTTCCTTTGGCTTTGCCATGGGCATGTATTTGGAAAAATGGTTAGCAGTAGGAGTGGGTACGGGTCTGGATTTTTACATAGACCGAAGAGTAATTCCATTTTTCCTCGAATCGCGCATTCATCTAGGTAAAAACTCCAATTCTCCCTTCTTTGGAGCAGAAATCGGGTATGGCTTTTTGATGGATAAGAGGGAGTTCGGTGATGATTTTGAGGGATCCGTTGAGGAAAGAGCCGGTTTTTTTGCTTACCCCTCCATTGGGATGCGATTTGCTGGCAAGGGAGATATCGACTTTATGATAGACGTTGGCTATAAATTCCAACCTTATTACTTCCACGTACAGTATCCCGAGAACTTTTGGACGTTGGAGGAGCGTATCCAAAGTTCATACAATAGTTTAGTGCTTCGTTTTGCCTGGGTATTCTAGCAGGAAAAGGTGAATCACTTCTACCGCTGGTGATTTAGTCAGAGGGATAACTTGTTTTTTGAGGGCACAGTATCTTGATCCAAGATAATTCTTGTGCCGTCTTTTAGCTGTAATCTTTGCTTCCACTAAGCATAAGCCTTTTAGCTAAAATGCTGCCTGTTCATTTAGCCAGGCAGAACTACAAAAATTGTCTGAGAAGCTTCCTATTTTTGTAGCCTTAAACAAGTAACCCGTACTTGAACACTCTGACCCTAAGAGCGTTCTAAAGACCTAAGTCCATAGGTATGAAAAAACGATACGCCAGCTTACTGTGCTTAGTATTCACGCTAAGCTTATCTGCACAATCTACTGAAGAACCCGTTGCCAGACTTGGTGATACTGACCTTACCATCCATCTCAAGCGGAATACAGAAAAGATCGTAATTGATGGCCATTTGATGGAAGACGTCTGGCAAAAGGGCGATAATGCTGCTAATTTTTGGCAATATTTCCCACAGGATACCTCTAGCGCTATTGGCCAGACCGAGATTCGAATGACCTATGATGATCAATTCCTCTATGTGGGGGTACGTTGTCATAGTGCTGGCCCGGATTATGTTGTAGAATCCCTGAAGCGAGATTATTCCTTCTCCGGGAATGATAATATCACCCTACTCTTCGATACTTTCAATGATAAGACTAACGCCTTTGTGTTTGGTATGAATCCGATGGGGGTTCGGCGAGAGGCGCTGATTGCCAATGGCGGCCGGACGCGCGGTGGAGGTACTTTTTCAGATTCCTGGGACAACAAATGGTACGGAACCGCAAAAATCAAGGGAGATTATTGGGAAGCTGAGTTTGCCATCCCTTTTAAAACCTTGCGCTTCCAGGAAGGTAGCACTGAATGGCGCTTCAACTGCTATCGTAGAGATACCCAACATAATGAGTTATCTACCTGGGTACAGATTCCTCGGAACTACATCATTATGGACCTCTCCTTCATGGGTAAGATGATCTGGGACGAACCTCTAAAGAAGCCAGGGGCTAATATCTCGGTCATTCCTTATCTAACCACCAGTATGACTAGGGATTTTGAGAACCCTGATCAGACCTCCCCCAATTGGATGGGTAATGCTGGAGGGGATGCCAAGATTGCCATCAGCTCAGGGCTTAACCTCGATCTCACCGTAAATCCGGATTTTTCTCAAGTAGAAGTGGACGAACAGGTTACGGACCTTAGCCGGTTTGAAATTTTCTTTCCCGAGCGACGCCAATTCTTTCTGGAAAATGCGGATCTATTTGGGAGCTTTGGACTAACGCGTGTGAACCCATTCTTCTCTCGTCGGATCGGGGTGGCTAGGGATACAGCTACGGGACAAAACATTCAGAATCCAATTCCGTTCGGTGCCCGTCTTAGCGGGAAGTTGAATGAAAATCTACGGGTTGGACTGCTGAATATGCAGACGGCGAAGGAAGAGGAAAATGGATTGCCGAGTTTCAACTACACGGTGGCAACCCTACAACAAAAAGTATTTGATCGTTCCAATATCTCCTTCATTTTTGTCAATAAACAGGCAGTGAATGGAGAAGCAGATGCCGATAATTACAACCTCTACAATCGGGTAGCTGGCCTGGAGTATCGCCTCGCATCAAAGGATACCAAATGGACGGGCAAAACTTTCCTACATGTAGCCATGACCCCTGAGGAAGTAGATCATAAATTCACTCATGGGTTCCAACTGGAATTACTGGAACGGCGATTTCGTTTAGAATGGGCTCATCTTTTCATTGGTCAAGGCTATAATGCTGAGGTAGGTTTCGTACCAAGAAAGGACTACATGCTTATGAGCCCAGAAGTTCAATTCTTATTCTTCCCTAAGAAGGGACCGATCAATCAACATAGCATTAATATCGATTCCCGATTTTTCTTGCAAGTAGGTAAGGACGAAGAAATAGATTTTACCCCATGGTCGCTTTCGGAACGACAGATCGAAGCAGAGTGGGAGATTCGCTTTGCCAATAATACGCAAGCAGGGCTTACATTAAAGGAGGATGAATTGACGCTCCTGAGAAACTTTGATCCTACTCGGCTACAGGCGGATAGTGTCTTTTTGAAAGCAAATGACCGCTTCCACTTCTTTAGCCTGGAGGGGAATTACGAATCAGATCAGCGCAAGAAGTTCTTTTTTGAAGTCCAACCAAATTTTGGAGAATTTTACAATGGGATACGAGCAGGTGTAACCGGGAGTTTCACCTACCGCTATCAGCCGTACGGTTCCTTCGCGCTAACCTATGATTACAACTATATCAAATTGGGAGGTGACTTCCAACCTGTTAATATCTGGTTAGTTGGCCCGCGTATAGATCTGACCTTTTCTAAGAGCCTATTTCTTACCACTTTTATTCAATACAATAATCAGCTGGATAACCTAAACATCAACACCCGTTTTCAATGGCGTTTTCAGCCAGTATCTGACTTCTTTCTCGTATACACGGACAATTATATTACCGATCCATTTAGTCAGTTCAGTGCGAGGAACAGAGCCATCGTAGCCAAGCTTACCTATTGGCTAAATCTTTAAGGGTGAGCCTGTTAACAATTGTTCATAAGCGAACACTGCTGTGCACTTTTGAACGCCTCTTAGCGATTTGGTTTCGTTATAAGTATTTGGTATCGAGTGTGTTGTGATTTTGGTATGGCCTTTGTTTGATCTAGTTTGAGTCTGTATTGAGTTGGCTCTATCCGACTAATTCTAACACCCGATCTATGCTACAACATTACCTTAAGGTGGCCCTTCGTAATATGTTTAAATACAAGGGGTACACGATTATTAATCTCGCCGGATTGACCATTGGCCTGGCCATCTGTTTTGTTTTGTTCCTTTGGATTAACGATGAACGTTCCTATGATCGCTTCCATGAAAATGCGGATCGAATCTATCGATCTAGCTGGGAGGCGCGATTTGGGGACAATGAATGGAAGACCCCGATGGTACCAGTACCCTTAGCAGAAACCTTAGAACGTGAATTCCCAGAAGTGCAAACTGCCACGCAACTGTACCCAGGAAACATGAGTCTGCAGGTAGGTGACGACTTTGTGCGAGAGAAAGGGGTACTTTTTGTAGATGAGGATTTCTTCGATGTCTTCTCTATCCGAGTGGTGGAGGGAGTAGCAAAAATCAAATTGCCCGACCTAGCCTCCGTCGTAGTA
Source organism: uncultured Lewinella sp. (assembly GCA_913057785.1). Classification (GTDB taxonomy): domain Bacteria; phylum Bacteroidota; class Bacteroidia; order Chitinophagales; family Saprospiraceae; genus DT-111. Next base: position 28,968 of record CAJXPD010000113.1, read on the forward strand.
ACTACCGAAACAGCCGAACGCTATTTCGGCAGGTCTGATGGGGTTGTAGGTGAAGAGATACGAAGGAATGATGGTAAAACTTTTGTGGTACAAGGGGTGGTGGAGCCTTTCCCGCAGCAATCTCATTTGGATTTTGACTTTTTAGCCTCTTTGAAACATCTAAAGCATTTGGAACGCCGAAAAACCCAATGGGGATCTGCCAGCTGCTATACCTATTTTCTACTGAAAGAAAATGCGGACCCGATAGGGCTAGATCAAAAACTGGGTACTTATATTGATGAGAATGTGGCTGATGATGATTTTAAGGTGGGAAATAACTATACCAGTTTCCCGTTCCAACCGATTACGGATATACACCTAAAACCCAATCTTTCTTATCTATGGATCTTCGGCATTATTGCCTTCTTTATTCTTATCCTAGCCTGCGTTAACTTCATCAATCTGGCGACTGCCAGAGCCATCACCCGAGCTCGAGAAATTGGTCTTCGAAAGGTTATGGGATCCAAACGAGGGCAATTGATCGCGCAGTTCTTTGAGGAAGCCTTTGTTTTCGTCCTGATTGCCGTAGTGATGGCGGTGTTGGTTGCAGACTTGTTCTTACCTCAGTTCAATGTGTTGGCCAATAAATCTTTGAGTCTGGATTTTCTAAATACACCCTTTATTTGGGTGCTATTGTTGGGACTGGTTGCATTTACCACTGTGTTGACCGGCGTTTTTCCTGCTACGATTCTTTCCGCTTTTCGACCTGTGAAAGTATTGAAGGGACAAATCAGTAAATCCAGATCCGGTAGCCGATTCAGAAAAGGCCTGGTATTGATGCAATTCAGTGTATCGGCAGCCTTGATTATTGGTACCTTGATCGTGCGCAATCAATTGCGTTATTTGCAGGATCATGATCTAGGCTTTGATCAAGAACAAGTGTTGACTTTGCGGAAGGCTACGGGCTTAGGTAACAATTTTTATCCCTTCTTGAATCAAGTTCGCAATCTCCCGGGCGTATTGAAGGCTAGTGCAGCCCAATATCTGCCTGGTGATGAATACGATAGTACCATATTTGTCCCCGAACAGCCCGCCAACTTTAAGGAAACCTCTTTGACCTACTCGCATGTAGATGAAAACTTTGTTGAGCTGTTGGAATTGGAAATCCTGGCTGGCCGCAATTTTGATTTAGATATCAAAACGGATAGCATGGCCTACCTGATAAATGAAACGGCAGCCAAGCGCTTGGGCTGGGAAGATCCCGTTGGCCGGAAACTATCCTACGGAGGCTATCAGGAAGGCCAGATCATTGGCTTGGTAAAAGACTTTAATTTCTCCTCTCTACATGAGGAAGTAAGTCCAATTATTCTAAGAATGAATAACTGGAAACCTTCCAATATCGCCTTACGCTTAGAGCCCGGCACAATGCAAGAAAAGCTGGCTACGATCCAAGGTCTTTGGAAGGAAATGGCTCCCAATGTGCCCTTCGAATTTGACTTTATGGATGATCAGATCGACGCTATGTACGAACGTGAGCAGAGGATGTCTTCCATCTTTTCTCTATTTGCTGGACTGGCCATCTTCATCGCTTGCATGGGATTACTAGGTCTATCTTCCTTCATGATCACCCAGCGTACTAAAGAGATTGGTATTCGCAAAGTACTAGGGGCTTCCGTCAGCAGTATTGTGCAGTTGTTGTCTAAGGACTTCCTTCAGCTGGTAGTATTCTCCTTAGTGATCGCAATCCCAATGGCATGGTACTTCATGAGCAATTGGTTAGACGATTTCGCCTATCGGGTTACCATCCATTGGTCTGTGTTTGCTTTAGCTGGATTGGCAGCGATAGGCGTGGCGATTCTAACGGTTAGCGTGCAAAGCATCAGAGCAGCGCTAAGCAATCCGGTTGAGGCTATCCGTAGTGAATAAATGGAATGCTGGGCATAACATCCGAATTTTTCTAAGTAATAGTCATCGTAAACTTCGGATGTGGGGCGGTTGATATCATTTGATTATAGATTTTTGAACTTTACCATTTTGGGATATTATTTTGAGGGGTGGGACATATATACCGTACACAAAGGCACGGGTCTACCGGGATTCATGGCTAGGTATATTTAACCCCTAGCGGG
>CAJXPD010000114.1 GCA_913057785.1 uncultured Lewinella sp.
CCGATTCTTGCACTGAAAGGAAAATGGTTCAAAATTCGCAGGGAAGGTACGTTGTTGCGTAATTCACTTGTTGTAGGGCAGTTTTCTGCAGCCATTATCTTAGCCATTTGTAGTGTAGTTATTTATCAACAATTGAACTTTATCCAGAGCAAAAAAATTGGCTACAGTAGAGACCAAGTAGTATACCTATCCTATAATCAAACCAACATCAATCCACAAACTCCAGCGATTCGTCAAGAACTGCTCCGCACGCCTGGAATCAAAAACGTATCCTTTGCCAACGGGCTTCCCTTAAACCTAGGCTGCAATACCATCATCAATGCCTGGGAAGGTCGTACGGAGGAAGAAGAACTATACATCTATTGTAATTATATCGATCACAATTTTCTTGATCTCTTCGAGATTGAATTGGTAGAAGGAAGAAATTTTTCACCTGCACATCCCGGTGATACAACCAATCATTATCTGCTCAATGAAGCCGCCTTACGGCAACTGGGCTGGACCTCAGCAGTGGGTAAAAGGTTCCGAGATGGAACGGTGATTGGAGTAGTAAAAGATTTCCACTTTCAACCCTTTGATCTAGCCATTGAACCCTTATTCATGGGGTACCGGAATGCTAACCGGGGTCGATATATCGGCCATATCACAATGAAGATCGAAGGAGGGCAGGAGGATAAACTCTTGGCTGATGTCAAGAACACGATGAAAACTTTTCTCCCCAACCAACCCTTCGATCCACAATTCATGGATGACTCCTACCATCAGCTGTACAGCGCCGAACGAAGGTTTGGGAAGGCCTTTGGCATATTCACCCTTATCGCGCTTTTCATTGCCTGTATGGGGCTATTTGGCTTGGTCTCTCATCGCTTGGTACAACGAACCAAAGAAATAGGTATTCGAAAGGTCCTAGGGGCCACCGTGGCAAATATCGTAGGTATGGTGTCAAAAGATTTCCTCCAGCTCGTCTTGCTTTCCACCTTAATTGCTATACCAGTAGCTTGGTGGAGTATGCAACAATGGCTGCAAGATTTCGCGTATCGCACCGAGCTCCACCTCGGAATATTCCTGCTTATCGGAGTGCTTGCCATCGGACTCGCCTTTTTGACGGTTGGTGTAAAGGCTGTACAGGCAGCCTCCGCCAATCCAATGGATAATCTTAGATCAGAATAGCACCGCATGTCGAAACCACCGAAGTATCTCCTTCAATTTTTCCGCTGGTTCTGCGATCCAGAACTCCATCCTTTTATCGAGGGCGACCTTTTGGAAATGTACAAGGAAAATGAAAGGGCATTGGGTAGAAGAAAAGCGAAGCTAAGAATTGCCCTGGATATTCTTCTCTTATTCAGACCTGGCATTATCCGTTCCCCAAGATACTCTCAAAAGCATGTAAATATGGACCTTATTAAACATAGTCTTATCATTAGTGCAAGAAGTTTTAAACGCTACCCCGTTTCTTTTGGCATTAACCTATTGGGCTTAACCACCAGCTTGGCTAGTGTCATACTGATCGGCCTCTGGGTGTACGATGAACTACAGGTTGATAAGTTCCATGAAAAGGATGATCAACTCTTTCATATTCTTGAAAATGTAAACTACAAAGAAGGAATACTGACAGAAAATGAAACTGCGGATCCCCTATACGCAGCCTTAACGGAGCAATTTCCTGAAGTGGAACAAGCCGTGGCTGTCAATTACTTTTCTGGCGACTTTAGCGGGGAAGGCGTAGTCTCTACTTCAGAAAAGAACATCAAAGTAAAAGGAGCATTTAGCACGGCCTCTTTCTTTGAAGTCTTCTCCTATGAGTTGATAGAAGGTGAGACCAAAGCTGTATTGGCTGAGAAAAACGGAGTGGTGATATCGCAGGCGCTGGCCGAGAACTTATTCGCCCCGGATCAATCCCCGATCGGTCAATTGATCGAATTCAAGCATCGTCGAGCATTAAATGGCCCATTCATCGTAGCCGGCGTTTTTGCAGCCCCGCCCAAGAATGCTTCCCATCAGTTTGATATCGTATTCAACTTTGAAAAACTGCTGGAAGCAGATCGTTTTGCAGGAAAGTGGAATAGCCGCCTAGCTCAAACCTACGTTGTTTTGCAGACCGGTACGGATGTTACTGATTTCAATAACAAGATGACCCGTTTTTTCCGATCGAAAAATAAGAAGGCCAGAGAAAGGGGCAATACCCTGTTTGCACAACAATACTCACGAGAATACCTATATGGACAATATGAAAATGGTAAAGAGGAGGAAGGGCGAATGGCTTATGTAAAGGTCTTCTCGATCATTGCGCTATTCCTCTTGTTAATTGCCTGTATCAATTTCATGAATCTATCTACGGCACAAGCTAATCGAAAGCTCAAGGAAATCGGAGTTAAAAAGGTAGTAGGCGCTTCTCCGAAACACTTAATTCTACAATTCCTATCTGAATCAATTCTGTTGGTGACACTAGCTATGCTCATAGCATTCTTATTGGTTCTGATACTACTTCCACATTTTAACGCAGTCACCGGCAAGAGTTTGCAGATAGATGCTTTCCACTTTGAGATAATCCTAGGTGTTTTTGGCTTGGCGCTGGCGACAGGCCTGATGGCAGGAAGTTATCCTGCTTTCTATTTATCAAAATTCCAATCCACCAAGGCCTTAAAAGGGAAACCTCAGGATGCGGCTTATGCTCCAGCTTTTAGGCAAGGCCTAGTTGTTTTTCAATTTGCTATTGGTCTAATGCTATTGGTCGGCGTTTTCGTGCTACAGGGGCAATTGTCCTATTTACAGAATAAGCACTTGGGTTATGATCAAGAACATGTGATCACCTTTGAGCGGGAAGGGCCCTTAAACCAAGCAGAACTCTTCTTATCCAAATTGAAGGAGTTTCCTGAAGTGATCGAAGCCGGTGGGATGGCTTCTAGTATTCTAGATGGCAGCGATTTTGATGGTCCATACGCTTGGGCTGGTGCAACCGCCGATAAAGGCCGGAAAATCAAAGCACCTCGACTAGATTACAACGCCATGGAAGCCTTAAGCATGGAGATCATTGAGGGACGTTCATTTTCTCAGCAGCGGAAAGACGATGACCAAAGTATAATCCTTAATGAGTCTGCCGTAAAACTAATGGGCTTCGAAGATCCAATAGGACAAACCATCAGTCAAGGCAATAGAAAAGTGGAGATAATTGGAGTGGTAAAGGACTTCCACTACGGGTCTTTGCATCAGAAGATAGAGCCTATGGTCTTGCGCTATCGGGATGCGCGTACATCGACCCAAATACTGGTTAAAATCAAGGCAGGCTCAGAAGCAATAGCCCTTCCAAAGATCCAGGATCTATATGAAGAATTTCATCCGAAATTCCCTTTTACGTATAGCTTCTTGGATGAAGACTACCAGGACCTTTATCAAGCCGAAAGCCGAATAACTGTACTATCCAGGTACTTCTCCCTCATCGCACTGGTCATCTCTTGCCTGGGCCTCTTCGGTCTTGCCACCTACACCGGTGAACAAAGAAGAAAAGAAATAGGTATCAGGAAAGTCTTAGGAGCCAGTGTCTTCGAAATCATAACTTTACTCAGTAGTGCTTTCACAAAACCTGTCCTGATTGCCATTACCATTGCCATGCCGATCAGTTACCTTGTTGCTCAAGGCTGGCTAGCTAATTTCCCCTATGTGATTGACCTGAACTGGGCCTTCTTCGTCTGGCCAAGTTTGGCTGTTCTCCTAATCGCTTGGAGTGTTGTTGGCTTACAAACGTTCAAGGCTGCTTTGCTGAATCCGGTCCAGGCATTAAACCAGGAATGATACTACTCAGTTCGTAAGGCAGTAGCTGGGTTTAAACGGGCGGCTTGCAACGACTTATAGCCTACGGATAGCACGGCCATAGTCATGCTAAAGCCAAGGGCCAAGATGAAGAGCCAAATGGGCAAGTTGATCTGCGAGGCAAAATTGCTCAGCCATCTGTTCAAGCCCCAATAAGCTATAGGACTGGCGATGACAAAAGCAATGATGAGTAAACCCACATATTCTCTCAAGATTAGACTAAGAATTTGCGGCGTAGAAGCGCCCAGGACTTTACGGACCCCAATCTCCTTTGTTTTTTGATTGACTAAGAAAGTGACCAAGCCATACAAACCTAAGCAGCCTATAAAAATGGCTATGGCGGCGAGGATGCGAAACAACTGGCTCATCTTCGTCTCAACAGCATAATACGCAGCCAAGCGATCATCCAAGAATTGGTATTCAAAGACATGCCGGGGATAAGTGTTTACCCAGATATCTTCAATGGCCTGCAAACTCTCCGTCAGCTGGTCGGCATTCGTAGTCTTCAATCTTAGGCTAGCCATCCCGAAGCCCGCGGGATTGTGCCACATCGCGACTCGCCCTCGGTGCTTCAAATCGCTTTGTCGGAAGGAACTCGCCTGAAAATCTTGAGCTACCCCGACTATGACGCAGTCACTACCATTGAAATATACCGCTTGATCTACAGCTTCATCAGGAGAAAGAAATCCAAGATCTTTGGCCAGCCTTTCTGTCACGACCACAGCATGCTTCTGATCCGCTTCTCCAGGGAGGATAGATCTACCTGCGATAATGGGGATCTGATATAAATCGATAAAGCTGGTATCTATGGTCATCACCTCACACATAAGCCCTTCTTCAGGACCTTGTGTTTGCAACTGCATTTCCGAATAATTGTGGGCCCGCGTAGCCGCAGATGGAGCACTCGCCGCAAAACTCACTTGCTCTACATTCGGCAAGCTCCCCCAAGCCTGGTATAACTTCTGACGAACAGCAGCTCGTTCACTTGCTGCAGGTACTTGGACTGTGATCACTGCATCCTGGTTAAAACCCCATTCGGCTTCCTGAAAATGCTTTACTTGTAACAAAACAGCAATCGTGGCCATGATGAAGAGTTGTGCTACCACAAATTGAAACACAATCAAACCTCTTCTTAGCCCCAAACTTCCTTCTTGTGCCCGTTCGACCTTCTTCCGGAAAGCTTGAATCGGGCTAAAGCCAGATAGGACTTTTCCTGGGTAATAGCCTGCCGCAAGCGTCATCAATAGAATTAACCCCAACAACCATAGGGCTTGATCCCATTGCCAGAAAGACTGCAATTGAATGTCCATGTATTGTTCTAGATAGGGCAAACCGGTAATGGCCAGTGCCAACCCCAAGATCACCGCCATGCTGGTGATCAAGAAGGTTTCAGTAAAAGCTTGGAACATAATCCCTAGACGATTACTGCCCACCACCTTGCGCATTCCCATTTCCTTTGCCCTCAAACTGGATTGAGCAGTTGCTAGGTTGATATAATTCACTCCAGCTGTCAATATCACGAAAAAGGCGATTGCCCATAGGACCAAGATGGTTCCTTGGCTAGTTGTTCGATCGGTGTAGTTCCCAAATCGAGCATCCTGGTGGACCTCGTTCATCGGCTGTAGAACATAAGAACGCATATCCGCGATTTCTTTCGATACATGTTTTTCATGTAATTGGGCCAGCTGCTGGTTAAAAGCTTCTACTCCTACTCCTTCTTGCAGTCTCAGATAGCACTGGCTATTATCGCTTACTCCTACCCAACTCGTTTTAATAAAATCACCCCACATTACTTCTAAACTCCTAAAGGATAAGAATACCGTAAACGGAAGGTCAGTAGCTGTCGGAAGATCCTTCACCACTCCCGTAACCGTGAAGTTATGCTCATCATCAATGGTAATGACCCTGCCCAGGGGATTAGTCGTACCAAAATACTTCCTTGCCTTGGAGGCGGTTAGCACCATCCCGAAAGGCTGGGATAATGCCTGCTTTGGATCGCCATGTATCCAATTTCCTTCCTTTTCTCCAAAGTCGAACACTTCAAAAAAGGATTGGTCCACCATACCTATACCCTTCCGCTCTTTAAATTTTTTCTCTACACCACCCTCCTCATCTAATATAGCCAGATGTGTATTCCATAAGGGGTAAGTAGCCGTCACCGCCTCTGCCGTAGCTATATCCGATCTAATGTTAGCCGCCATTGGGAAAACTACGCCAGTCCTAAACTCGTCCCCTCCCTCTATCTGGGAGACCCGGACTACACGGTAAGCACGATCTACTCCGGTATGAAACTGATCGAAGCTAGCTTCATGTCTGATCAATTGGCTAATCAGCATGGCACAGGCTATACCCAAAGCCAATCCCAAAACATTAATCAATACAAATACTTTATTGCGTTCGAAGTATCGAAAGGCGATCTTGAAATGAAATCGTTGTGCAGTCATAAATAATGAGCTTTCTTGGCGTCTTCTAAAGAAATAAGGTCGCATGTAGGAAAATGCGGCTTTGACGAATCGTCGATGGGCTTTGCGTGCTCCATAGGTTTCCACAAGGTCTTCATACATCTCGTAGAGATCTCCCTCCATCTCCTCATGGAAACGTTCATCACAAAACCATTTGAGAAAGGATAAAATACGTTTGGGTGGCTGAATCATAGCAGTCGGATTGTCTAAAGCAATAAGGCGTATAGGTCGCCCCTACCCTTTCCAGCTGAACTGGAAGGCCGTACCGGGGATTTGATCCCACAACTTCTGGCGTAGATCCTTAGCTTGTGTCAGGGCATGCTGCCCGGAGGGAGTCACTCGGTAGAGCTTTTTACGCTTCCCTCCCCTCTTTTGACTGGCTTCACTGAATCGAGCAGATAAAAACCCCTTGTCGTAAAGGCGATTACATGCGGCATGCACCGCCCCAATACTCACCTTGCGTTGACTTTGCTTTTCCATTTCTCTTTGGATGGCTAGGCCATAGGCTTCATCGTACAGGATGGCAATCGTCAAGAGTACCAGTTCTTCAAACTCACCAAGATGGGTCCCTTTCATATAGATTTGGATTCTAAAAGTCTATCCAAGCTTATTTTTTTCATAAATGTATATTTTATGCCTCAAAAAAAATGCTGATGGATAGACAGCAAGTATATTTTTCACAAATGTATATAATTAAAAATAACGAGTCAAGAGCAGATAGTATATTTTTTTCTAAATGTAGATAATATGATTTATCTGTAACCTATAACGACATTTTCGTTAGACTATAAAGACTTGCTTACAACGATAAATACTTGGCTTAGATGAAGAAGATTTGTTGCTGGATCTTACTCATTTTATTCCTGTCCATCAACGGTCAGGCTCAAGAATTGAACGCAGAGGAACTTGCTCTTTATGAACTCATAATGACTTATCGAGAGGCACAAGGCCTTCCTCCCATACCCCTATCTCTTTCTTTAAACACGGTAGCACGAACGCATACTAGAGACCTAATGAACCATAGACCAAATCATGGAGGTTGCAATACGCATAGTTGGTCTCAGTATGGAAAATGGAGTTCTTGTTGTTACACGCCAGACCATAAGCAGGCCAAGTGTATGTGGGACAAACCTAGAGAGCTGACTTCTTATACCGGAAACGGCTATGAAATTGCTTTTAGGGCACAGCTCCAAAGTATAAATGATAAGATAAGCGCTAAGAGAGCACTTAGATCGTGGCAGAAAAGCTTGCATCATAATGCAGTAATAATCAACCAAGGGCCATGGAAGAAACATGAATGGAAGGCTATTGGAATTAGTATCTTTGGCTCCTTTGCCGCAGTTTGGTTTGGGGATGTTCCCGACCGGTAGCTCTTGCCGTCAATTTGTTGTCCCGCCTATCAATCTTGATCGTAAGCCCGCTTAATCAATTCGGCTTTACTATTGATCTCCAGCACACGATAGATATTCTTAACATGTGCCCGCACGGTATCCAGGGTAATATTTAACTCCGCAGCTACCATCTTATAACTTAAACCCCGTAGTAGCCCATCCACGATCTGTTGTTGGCGAGCGGTAAGCACGGCCTCCTTCTTGGCAGGTTTGGGTTTAAAATAATCCACAACTTTCCTTGCAATTTTAGGGCTCATGTAGGCCCCTCCTTGACTCACCGTAAGAATAGCTTCTTGGATCTTTTGCAAGGGAACCTGTTTAGACAAATAGGAACAAGCTCCTGCACATAGGGCTTTAAATATCTTGTCAGCTTCCTCAAAAGTGGTGAGCATGATGATATCGACAGGTGGTAGCTGGCGCTTGATGACCCGGATTCCTTCTAAGCCAGACATTCCTGGCAGTTGGATGTCCAGTAATACAATATCAGCAGCGAAGGGTGAGTTTTGGCTAGCCAAAGCCTGAAATGCCTCAATGGAATTGACAACAAAGCTAATTTCGAATTTTGGGTTGGCGCTGAGGTACGATCGCAGGCTTTTCTGTACCACAGGGTCGTCTTCGATTATTCCAATTGAGATCCTCTTCATGTTTCAAAGATAGCAGAGTCAATCCTTCTTGTCAATCGCATTTGTATGGGGTAAAAAAATACCTCAATCCTGCCATCTGCGAAAATATGTCAGTAAAAGTGAAGGGATATAGCCGGAGAAAACTAAATTGCATAGGACATCTTAAGCTAACAGTGTACAGACTATTCTCATTTTTTATCGGTGCCGCCTTTAGGTATGGCAAACAAATGCTCTTGTGCATTTGGGCTGTACTTCTTTCTATATCCCTTTTCAGCCAGACCTTCCCCGCCGTAGATGCCATAACTATTGAAGATGGACTGGGCTTTAGAAATGTAAGAGCCATTGCTCAAGACATGCAGGGCCTAATGTGGCTAGGAACCGAACAAGGCCTGAATCGTTTCGACGGCTACCATTTTACTTATTACAATAAGGGGCCATTAGGTGACCACCCGCTTCCCGCCGAAGATTTTGCTGAGCAAGGCATAATTATGAGCGACAGTGCCATTTGGTACATCGCTAATAAGCGCCTGTTCTGTCTGGACATCCTAACGAATAAAGTTACTCCAGTGCAAGTTTCAGGCCCGGAAAACCCCGAACATCCACTAGACCTTTTGCAGTTGCATTTAGGAAAGTTGGGAAAACTGTGGGCAGTGGCAGAAAATAGCGAATACCAATACCTCATGGAAGTGAAAAACCGTGACCAAGTGATTTCGATGGTGCAATCAAAGCGAGGGATTAGAGACTTCACTCAAATGGGTACGGATACAGAGGGGAATATTTTTTGGACAACGATCAATCAAGGCATACAACAGTTTAATGCGAGTGGGCAGCTCCTTTGGGAAGCCAAGGTCGACACCTTCATTTGGTACGAGAATCCCATGCATTTCACGCCATTCTTCATAGATAGTCAGAATCGCATTTTTTTATTCCCTAAAAGCAAAAATGAGATTTGGACCTTAGATCTGGTCACCGGTGAAAGAGAGGTAATTAAAGAGGGATTAGATACGCCAGTCTACGTAACCCTAGAAGACCACCGTGGCCATATATGGTTCGCAACCAAGAGAAAATTACTAGAATGGGATGCCGATCAGGAATGGACCGACTACAGTGAGGAGATAAACAAGCCTTTTGATTTCACAGCTATCAATTGTCTGTTCGAAGATCAAATGCAATTGCTATGGATAGGCACCGATAATGGTATCATAAAGTTGCCCATTAAGAAACAAGCATTTAAGAATTTCCTCAACATCCCAAAGGTAGAATGGGGAAATACTACGCGTGGTTTTTTCGAAAATAATGCGGGAGAGGTCTTCGTGATGTGCGAAAGGGGAGCAGAGGGATTACATAAATTAGATTGGCAGGCAGGTGAGGCCATAGCCGAACTCACCGCCTCTAGAACCAAGGACTTCCCGTTTGGTTTTAGCAATTTCTTTTCTTTTGATACAAAACGCAAAGGAGTTTGGAGTGCCAATGAACAATTGGTTTTTCTGCCAGAACATGGGCAGGAGCTTAATCATGTGCCTGTTAAATCCGGCCTCTTGGCAGGACATAGTCCTAACCCCATTTTGGCCTTGGATAGTGGCCAATTAGTACTTGGACATTCTCTACATCACTTGAGCCTTTTCGATCCTAATACCCAAACCTATCAAAAACTCATACCGACGAATTCGCCTCTATCCAGCGATGACCAAGTCAAGTTTTTATTAGAGGACGGTGAGACCATCTGGATTGGAAGCAAGATGTCTGGTGTGATCCAAATGACCAAAGCGGGAGATATCTTGCAGCACTATTCGACTACCTCCACCCCTGCCATTAGTCATAATCACATTTTGTGCATAGAAAAGGATCAAGAAGGGATGCTGTGGATTGGCACCTTTGGTGGAGGTGTAAATCGCTTGGATCCGGAGAAGCAGTCGATAGACATTTACACCCAGAAGGATAATTTGGCCAACAATAATGTCGTAGGCATCTTGGGATTTGATCAAGATTACCTCTGGATAAGTACCTACAATGGATTATCCTGTTTCCATAAGCCCACCGAAACTTTTCAGAATTTCTATCAAGAGGATGGGCTTTCTCATTACGAATTCAATTACGCTTCTTATTTCAAGGACAGTCAGGGGCGATACTATTTCGGAGGTATGAATGGGGTCACTGCCTTTTACCCACAGGACATCATTGGGCAAGCCCCTAACCCGCCCCTACAGTTGACGCACTGGTCCCAGTTTGCTCAACAATCCAAACAGTTGGAACAAGAAGATCTTCGTTTCTTTGAAAAGGACACTTTAATCATCAAACCCAACGTATCCTATTTTCAGGTTAACTGGACCCTACCCAATTATCTGAAACCAGATAAGAATCAATACTACACCTTATTAGAAGGCTTAGAAGAGGACTGGACTTACATCGGCAACCAACCTTCCATCCGCTACAATCGACTGCCCGTAGGAGAATATACCCTTCATATAAAGGGCGCGGATTCCAGAGGTAATTGGAGTAGTAGCCAATTAAGTATCCCTATTCATGTGAAACCCTACTTCTACAATACCATGTGGTTCTTTGTACTGTGTATGATAGCCATCACCTCGATCATATTCTTAATTTTCCAATATCGATGGCAGCAATTGCTGAAAATGGAACGCATGCGTTTGCAAATCTCCAGCAATCTACACGATGAAGTTGGGTCTATGTTGTCAGGCTTGGCCATGCAGGCTGAAATCATGGAGATGAATGCCCAAGCGAAAGATAAAGCCGGGCTACGGTACTTAACCGACATTAGCCGACAAGCTGTCTCCAAGATGCGGGATTTGGTTTGGTCCATTGACACGCGAAGATCAAAAGTGAAGGACCTGGTGGAAAGAATGCGGGAACATGCCGAGGAGATGCTTATTCCTAAGGAAATTAGCTTTCAATTTCAAACGAGCAACCTCCCGCACGAAAAAACGCTGCAGATTGATACTCGACAACAATTACAGCTCATCTTTAGGGAAGCTATCACCAATATCGTCAAGCATACCGACAGTAGCCAGGTAGTGATCCGCCTTCAAAACTCGGGTACTTCCTTTATCCTGAGTGTGCAAGACAATGGCAGTGAAGCCATTCGAAAATGGGAACGTCCTAGTAGTGGTCTAGGTATGGAAAACATGAAAATGCGAGCAGAAAAATTAAGGGGCAAACTTACCGCCACACCTTCCCTAGAAGGAACTACCGTTACCTTGAGCATGCCTCCTCTGTAATCTCGGACGAGACGAATAATCACCTCATTCCAAAGACCAGTTTCAGCGGAGCTCCATCCGGCCCCTGCTTGTCCTTAAACACAAGGACGTACTGTCCATCCTCCGTGATTAACTCCCCTTCACCCCATTCGCCTGCAGAAAAATGTCCTGTAGCCGCTTCCAGTTTGAAGTCCAATATTTCTTGCATCTTTAAGTCCTCTAGTTCCATGCGAAGATCTTCCATCGGGGGTAACATCCTAGACAACTCCACGCCCTCAGCTTTCCACTCCTCCCCTACCTTGTCTAACAAGAACAGATAAGTCTGTTCAGGTCCGCCACCCGTGTAGAGGCCAGTCATGGGCATCATGGAACCTGCATCATACCGTATCAAGGTATCCTGCTGCCACAAGGCCCAATCCATGTAGCCATAGTCTCTTACGAGTTGCATTTCATCTACCACGGCACGGCGTATCAAAACACCTTCCTCTATCGGTAGAGCATACACATAATCACCACTTCCTGCCCACCAGCTAAATGCAGCAGCAATAGCTTCTTCAGGAACCTGATGTTCCGCATAATTAGATGAATCCAGAAGGGTGCAAGTAGGAATTAACATAACTGGCGCAGATCGATTGCCATCTACTATATGAACTACAGAACGGTAAATATCTTCCTCCGTCGCCCCGTCAATCGGAACGCACTTCAACTCTACATTTATAGGGTTATTATCCTTTTCCTCATCCTCCCAGGTCTTCGAAGGAGACACGCAGCTCATTAAGCAACTTGCTAGCATCAGGGCTAGCCACATTTTTTGGGACCATTGCATAGTTCTATCGCTTTTTGTCAATACTTTTAAACACTTCCTCGACTTATTTCATTAAGATGAAAACCATCCGTCCAAAAGTATGAAGAAACGAACTTTTCTGAAAGCACTGCCGTTAGGCCTATGTACGCTTTTTTCTGGTAATAAAAACTTATTCTCGATGCCTAATTCCGCTACTAGCGTGAAGCCCAAACGCATTGCCTTCATCGTTTTTAACGACATTACCTTATTAGATTTAGTCGGTGTATATGATCCCGTCACTCGCCTCAAAAGCATGGACTATATTCCCGACCTTGAATGGGATATTTGTGCCACAAGCGAACAAATTAAGGACAACTTCGGCTTTACTATCAAGGTGGACAAAATCAAACCGGATCTAAGTCAGTATGATACCATTATCGTTCCTGGTGGTTTTGGGACTCGTCCACTGAAAGATGATCCAGATTTCATCAATTGGATTAAGCAGGCGGAAGGAGCACGTTACAAAGCTTCTGTTTGCACCGGTGCATTACTGCTTGGCGCAGCCGGCTTCCTGGAAGGAAAAAAAGCAACAACCAATCGCAGTGCCTTTGACCTATTAAAACCTTATTGCCAAGAAGTTCAACGAGAAAAGGTAATGGAAGATGGTGGCGTCATCACCGCAGGCGGGGTCTCTTCCGCTCTACAACTGGGGCTTTACCTTTGCGAAAAATGGGCCGGGGCAGAAGCAAAAGATAAGATCCAGGATAAAATGGATTTCCAATGTTAATAAGCCTCAAGCCCAGATAAGTTTCACGTACCATTAGATCATTTCAACTTTAATTCAAAATATATCAACTCGCCTTGAACAAAGGCCAAGCTCAAGTCGTTGTACATGCAACTATTTAGTATGAAGTGGTTCATGCTATCACAAACTGCTGTATGAAGATTCCTGAAATGGAAGAAAGTGTGCTCCCCTGGATTGGCAAAACTGCCAAGATGATGGCTATCTTTATCGGTGATCGCCTGAAGCGGAAGGGGATGGATCTCAGTCTTCAGCAAATGATCATACTCAAAATACTACATGAAGAGGATGGCCGCCCCCAGCAAGATCTGGCCATCGTTACCGAGCGACACAAAGCCTCCCTGACTCGACTTATTTCCACCCTAGAGAAAAAACAATTGGTTACAAGAGTGCCCGATCAAGTTGACAAACGCATTAATCGTGTTTACCTCACGAAAGCGGGGAAGGAACAACTTCAGTCTACTTTTCCTGTTATGAAGGAGCTGATGTTGGAGATGCAACAAGGCTTGGATAAAACAGACCTACAAACGACGATTCAAACATTACAAAAAATACAATCTAATCTTACTATTTAACTGATCTTATGAGAAAAGTTATTACTTCGATAATCGGCTTGCTACTAATCGTTGGTGCCGTCTTTGCAGCACGACAAATAGCTGCTTCTCGAAACCAACCTAAGCCCGTAGAAAACAAGATCGTCTTACCTGTTTCCATGGAAACAGTACAAAATACGAGCACACCTATCACCTTAAAAACTAGTGGCAACTTGGTTGCGAAGAACAAAGTGGATATCTATTCCGAGGTATCTGGGATTTTTAAATCCAGTTCGAGAGAATTCAAACCGGGTAGTCCATATGGAAGAGGGCAAACTCTATTGTTGATTGATAGTGATGAGTTTCGGGCCAACATAAAGGCGCAGAAAAGCAACCTCTACAACCAGATTGTATTATTTATGCCCGATCTACGTCTCGATTACCCAGATGCTACCCCCAAATGGGAAACCTATCTGACTGAATTTGATGTAGAAAAACCGTTGCAAGCGTTTCCGGAACCTACTGCTGAAAAGGAAAAACTCTTTTTGAGCAGCAAAGGAATTTTTACCAGCTTTTACAATATCAGTAATCTAGAAGAAAGGTTGGATAAATATGTGATCCGCGCCCCATTCAATGGCGTCTTGACCGAAGCTCTCGTCAACCCTGGCGCACTGGTACGCAATGGGCAAAAACTCGGTGAGTTTATCAGCACCGGCGTATATGAGATGGAAGTAGATATAAATGTCGCGTACCAAGACCTTTTAGCCGTGGGTAAATCGGTAGAATTACACAATCTGGAACGGACAAATTCTTGGCCAGGAAGAGTAATTCGAGTGAACGGGAAAGTAAACCAAGCTTCTCAGACCATCAAGGTATTCATTCAGGTCTCGGATGCGTCTTTAAAGGAAGGTATGTACTTAGAAGCTGATCTGGTAGCTAAGGAAGAAGAAGACACCTATGAACTCGATCGAAAGCTTATTTTCGATGAGAATAAGCTCTTTGTGATCAGGGATAGTGTATTGGATGTTGCGCAGGTCTCACCGATCTTTTTCAAAGAATCAACGGTAGTAGTTAAAGGATTAACGGACGGAACCCAAATTATGGCAAAGCCGGTACCTGGTGCCCACAAAGGCATGCGAGTGAGTTTGCTAAAGTAGGCTAGACAGTCTAAGTCAATCATTTAGCAGGGGCCAATAAATCCCCTTCTTAAACAAGAGTGATGAAGAAACTAATTACTTTCTTTATAAAATATACAGTAGCGGTCAACGTCTTGATGCTCGTGTTGATCCTGTTTGGGATCATGGGGTTGACAAACACCAAGTCCTCCTTCTTTCCGCTAGCTGACACCAATATTATTACCATCTCTATCACTTACCCAGGCGCCTCCCCTGGTGAAATTGAAGAGGGAGTAGTGTTGAAGATTGAGGATAACCTTAGGGGCCTCGTTGGAATTGACCGAGTCACCTCTTCCAGTCGGGAAAATAGCGCCAGTATTACGGTAGAAGGGCTGAGGGACGCAGATATAGATGTACTCCTGGCGGATGTCAAGAACGCAGTAGATCGGGTACCTTCCTTCCCACCAGAAATGGAACCGCCTGTTATTTCAAAGCTGGAGATCATCAATGAAGCCATCAGCTTCACCCTCAGTGGCGAAGGAGTCAATTTGAAGACCCTGAAGCAAATTGCTCGTGATATCGAGACAGATCTTAGATCCACTCCGGGGATCTCTCAAGTCGGACTAAAAGGATTTCCAGCAGAAGAAATCGAGATTGCTGTTCGCGAGACAGACCTTCGAGCGTATGATCTTACCTTCAGTGAAGTAGCTAGAGCAGTTTCCAACTCAAATATTCTGACCACAGGTGGTAACATTAAAACATTAGATGAAGAATATTTGATCCGGGCTAATAACCGCTCTTACTATGGCGATGAACTCGATTTTATCGTCGTGAAGGCAGAGTCCAACGGAAACATCATTCGATTAAGAGATGTAGCCACTGTCCGTGATCGCTGGTCAGAAAGTCCGGATCGTCTCTTTATGGATGACGAATTAGCTATTCAAATTACCGTCTCCACCACCAACAATGAGGATATCATTGAAGCCACAGAGCAGACTCGGGCCTACATAGAGAAGTTTAATCAACAATACGATAATGTTTCGCTCACCGTTGCAAGAGATACTACGGTAGCATTGGAGCAACGTCTGGATATATTGATCGAGAATGGAGGGTTAGGTATTCTTTTAGTACTGATCCTGCTGGGGCTATTCCTAAAACCCAGTATCGCCCTCTGGGTGGCCGTCGGTTTACCGATATCCTTTTTTGGTCTCTTCATCTTTGCGCCAAGTTTCATGACCATCAATGTGATTTCCCTCTTCGGGATGATACTGGTGATTGGGATACTGGTGGACGATGGTATTGTGATCGGAGAGAATATCTATTATCACTACGAGAATGGTAAGCATCCGATTCGGGCCGCCATTGACGGCACCTTGGAGGTAATTCCCCCGATTCTTTCGGCCATTCTTACCACCATGGTAGCCTTTACCACTTTCTTCTTCCTACCGGGCAACCTCGGTAACTTTTTTGGAGAGATATCAAAAGTACTGATCATCATCTTATCCATCTCCTTGATTGAGGCCTTTTTAATACTCCCTGCACACATCGCCCACTCAAGAGCCTTGCGAAAAGGAACACAAACCTTCCTCTTAAATCGCTGGGCAGAACAGGCCATGCTATGGATGCGAGATCGGCTGTACGCACCAGCTTTACGCTTCTTTTTGCAGAACAAGATCCTGGGCTTCTCCATACCTATTGCGCTCTTTATTTTGACTATCGGCGCATTTGCCGGTGGGGTGATCAAGTTCAGCTTCTTCCCCCCAGTAGAGAGTGATCAGGTCAATATCAGTCTGACCATGCCCCAAGGTACTAGTGAAGCCATTACAGACTCTATCATCAGCATGATCGAAGAGAAGGCGTGGGCAGCCAACGAAAAACTCTCAGAAGAGTTGGAGAGCGGCAAAAGTGTAATTACGAATTCTATCCGCAGAATTGGTACGGCTACTGCTCAACAGGCTGGCCCTCCAGGTGCCTCCCAAGGTGTCGGAGGCAGTACCTCAGCGGCAGTGCTTACCTTGAATCTTCTGCCAGAGGAGGAGCGAGGGACCATCAATGCATCGAGAGTAGCTAATGCTGTCGCTGAAGCTGTGGGAACAGTCTATGGAACAGAAACCTTGGAATTTGGATCAGGCACCAGTTTCGGGGGCAAACCCGTCTCTATATCATTGGTCAGTAATAATATTCAGGAAATCAAAGCGGCCAAGGAGGAACTCAAGGCAGCACTGATCAACATGCCCGAGTTGAAAGACATCTCTGACAATGACCCTTCCGGTATCAAAGAGATCAACTTAAGACTTAAGGACAATGCATACCTATTAGGACTGAGCTTGAATGACGTTATGGGACAGGTTCGAAGCGGATTCTTCGGGGCTGCCGTGCAGCGTTTCCAACGGGGTCGGGATGAAATCCGGGTATGGGTACGATATGATCGGAAGGATCGTAATTCCATCAGCAATCTGGATGATATGTGGATCGTGACGCCTTCTAGAAATCGCGTTCCCCTATCTGAAATTGCCAGCTATGAGATCCGGCGTGGAGAAGTAACAATCAATCACTTGGAAGGAAAGCGAGAAATCCGGGTAGAAGCAGAACAAAAGAATATCCGTGATAGTGCGGCTGAGTTAGTTGGTTTTGTGAGGGATAACATCATGCCGGACATTATAGCCAAGTACCCAAGTGTGACAGCCTTGTATGAGGGGCAGAACCGCGAAGCAGGACAAATTGGAGAGTCCATGGGCAAGGTCTTACCTGCCATCCTGCTACTCATGTATGCCATCATCGCCTTTACCTTCCGTTCTTATACGCAACCCCTAATGCTTTTCATTTTGATTCCCTTCAGTCTAGTCGGAGTAGCCTGGGGGCACTGGATACATGGCATGAGTATTAATGTCTTGTCCTTCTTGGGGATTGTAGCCTTGATCGGGATTTTGGTAAATGATGGCCTCGTCTTGATCAAGAAATTCAACAACTTGTTGAAATCGGGTTTATCTTTCAATGAGGCCTTGTACGAAGCTGGAAAGCAAAGATTTAGAGCTATATTCTTAACGTCTATAACCACGATTGCGGGCTTGGCACCCTTGATCTTTGAACCTGGGTTTTCCGCTCAGTTCTTGATCCCCATGGCCATTTCGGTAGCCTATGGCATTGGTTTCGCTACCTTCCTCACACTTTTCCTCTTACCGCTCCTATTGTCAGGCAATAGCACAATCAAGCGTGCCATGCACTGGCTAAGAACCGGAAATTGGGTAGATAAGAGAGATTTAGAAAGAGCCGTGAAGGAAGTAGTGGTAGAACAAGAGCAAGGCGATTTAGTCGCTTAGCCATTCCATCTTGACAAAAAGGTGAGGGATGGACTAGACGCCTCCGTCCCTCACTTTTTACGATAATCTACGGCTTTCAAGTTACCTTCCTGATCAACAATATTGGTTTCTTTTCCGGGAACAATATCCGTATTCTGAGCTGCTACACAAACCCAGCCTAGTTCCCTTTTCTCCAATACAAAAGTGAATATATTCATCCGGGAAGCAGGTTTTGACAATTCTTCATGACTGCTTTGAGCACTTAACTTCATTCTAGCTTGTACTACCGCCGCTGTTGCTGAGATGCTCCTCAATTGGATCTTACGCAGTTCAAGTTTTGATTCGGGGAAAATAACGCGCAATCCATATTCATGCGCCTTCCAAATGGCCGCCCGATCATTCCACCACAGTCCTACCACATTTACAAAAGAGGCGTCTTCGGCAAATAGATTAGCAATCCCCTCTGCATCTCTTTCATTCCATGCTGCAATAAAATGCAAGGGCAGGTCTTCCGGTGTCTCCAAATAAACTTGTTGTAACATATTCGAATGTATCTACCATTCAAACAGCCCAAGAACAAGGTCAGTTCATCATGATTTCTGCACCCATTGTCCACTTTATCCCTAGATGGGCATAGTAGATTTTGATAAGCCCACACTCATCGGTATATTGCAGAAAGAAGTAAAACCCATGCCGATGACTGCCTTTGGTTTACGGGTACTGTGTTTGTTCGCCGTCACATTAAGCATTACTGCAGACCTACTAGCTCAACATGATTTCGATCGGCCGAGTAAAGTTATTCGGGCTGAAAATGGCCTACCTAATCATTATCTAAGAGGTTTCGATATAGATGCCAATGGTTTTGCCTGGATTGGTAGCTATGAAGGATTGGTCCGATTTGATGGACATCACTTACAAACCTATCAATCTAAGGCCGAAGATACTACAAGCATCCTAAGTAATACCGTAGCTTCAGTAGCCGCCCACCCCCACAATGGAGAGGTATGGGTAGGGACCTTTAAGGGCTTAAGTGTTTATGACCCGCGCACTAACGGTTTCAGAAACTATCAAAAGAGCGAAGTAGATTCCAATTCGCTACTAAATAATTTCATCAATTGGGTGCACGTAGATAGGACGGGAGATAGTTGGGTTGCTTCTGGGTCAGATGTCCTTTGTCTCTATGATCGCGAGAAGGATAGTTTTAAACGCTTTTACCCGCGAACCTCCCTTGATCAGCAATCCGGAGAAACAAAAGGATCAGCCTCAGATGTGATCCAAACTATTGAGTTAGATCCTCATAACGACTCCTTACTATGGATCGGTTCTCGATTTCGATTCTTTACCTTTAATAAGGTTACAGAGGAGTTTGATTACAACTATCCAGACCTAGAAGGACTTAATCAGATCTTCCCAATTGACGGCCAATTGTACTTGCATGGAGGTGGGTCACAGATCCGCGTTTTTGATCCGAAATTGAGAAAGGTCGTCAATACCATTACACTACCAAAAGGTTGGAATGTTAGCTGGATCTTCCGCCGTTCTGACGGTTTACTTTATTTGAGCTGTGGCAAAGGCATTGCCGTATTGAATCCTCAAGATGGAAGCCTATCTTATCCCTGGTTAAATGATCCTTCTCAAAGCAGAAAGTATCAAATTGACCATATTGACAAGCAAAACCGTGCTTGGTCTGTCAGTACGCTTGGGGTTAGGGTCTATGACACATTAACCACTCAGTTTCAGAATTTCTTTTTCGAGGAAAACCTAGAACCTCGCCCGCTCATCACTCAGTTCATTATTGAATCCCCTGATAGCCAGTACATATATTTGAATGTCTCGCAGGGAGATGGGGTATACCGTTATGATCAAGAGACCAAAGAGTGGCTACTGATCCCTCCTCCGCCAAACTTTGGAAAATCTTCTTTCCGTGGTACCGACTTGGCCTACACCAGTGATGGCGAACTACTCATCCTTGAATACAGTAATGTTTATACCCTTAGCCCGGATGGCACCAAAATGGTGCTTCATCCTATCTCTGAAAGCCTACCGGAAAACGCTGGCTGGAATAATTTCTTCGTAGACTCACAAAGTCGAGTGTGGCTAGGGAGTCGAACCCTGGGGATCGTCCGGGCAGACCTGAAGACCAATGAGAGTACGAATCTTTATGACGAGTTCTCCCCTTGTAAAAGGGCGCGATTTAGATTTGATTTTTATGAAGATCGAAATCAGAATATTTGGCTTTCGAATTGTGGAGGGTTCAGCGTTTGGTTGAAGGAAAGCGATTCTTTTTTGCATTTTTTGATGGGGGAAGGAGAAGAGCCAGAAAATACCTTTGAAATGATCGACCAGTTCGCGCCAGATTCAAAGGGTTTTCTTTGGGTAAGTTCAAAACTGGATGGAAAATTAGGGAAAATAGATCCTGCCCAGCCAGAAAAAGGGATTATCTACAAGATGGACCCGATAGCAGCGGTTAGAGCAGGAGAGATCAAGGTTACCAAAGGCGTCTTTCAAGATTTCTCTGGTTTCTCTCGCTTGGTTATTGATCCAGATGATAAATTCTGGAGTTTGGCTTCCGAAGGCTTATTCAAATATGATCCTGATGAGCAAACCATCGAGTTGTACAATGACCTGGAAGGGCTTCAATGGCTGGATGAAGAACTCAAGGTAGTGACGGTCAATAGAATAATCAATCTGAAGTCCGGCAAAATGGCCGTAGCCTTTAGAAAAGGCTTCAGCGTATTTGATCCTCGGTCCTTGCAGGGGAGCAAAGAGCAACCTAAGCCCTACCTCACTTCCTTCAAAGTATACAACAATGAGTTGCAAACGGACTCCAGTTTATTACACCTTAAGCGAATCGAATTGGATCCTTGGCAAAACTATTTCTCTTTTGATTTTTCTGCCATCGGCTACACTCACCCCGAAAAATATCAATATCGGTACCAATTAGAAGGAGTGGATGAGGAGTGGATCTATTCCGGCCAACGCAATTACGCTGCCTATACAAATGTGCGTGGTGGAGAATATACCTTCAAAGTAGCAGTGGCCAATAACGATGGGTATTGGTCTCCTGATCCATTGACTATACGGGTCTTCGTAGGAACGCCTTGGTATCAGCAGCTTTGGTTTAAATTGCTAGCGGCCTTGTTGGTGATAGGTGGAGCATTTTCCTTTTATCGCTATCGTCTACAGCAGGTTAAGCTAAAGGGGGAATACGAAAAGAAGGTCGGAGACATGGAGCTCACCGCGCTCCGCGCCCAAATGAATCCCCATTTCATTTTCAATTCCCTCAATTCAATCGAGAACTACATCATCCAGAATGAAACGGTCAAGGCTTCCGAGTACCTCAATGGTTTTTCCAGGCTGATGCGTCTAATACTGCAAAACTCAAGGACCCATCTCGTCAATCTCAGAGACGAAATCGAAGCTTTGAAACTCTACATGGACATGGAAAGTCTTCGATTTAACAATGAAGTAGAGTACAAAGTCAATATAGACGAAGCCTTAGATCCAGATGAGATCGACATTCCTCCGATGCTCATCCAACCCTACATAGAAAATGGTATTTGGCATGGCCTTCGTCACAAGGGAGGTCCCGGAAAGATCACGCTCTCCTTTGCCAAGGATAATGGCTATCTCAAGTGTACCATTGAAGACAATGGCGTAGGACGAAGTAAAGCGGCAAGCATGGGAAATCAGAATCCACGCCGCAAATCTATGGCGATGAATATCACCAACGAGCGCTTACAGACCATCAACAAGATCTATGAGACAGATGCCTCTGTTCATATCGAAGACCTGGTGGATGAAAAAGGAGAAGCAGCCGGTACACGAGTAGAATTGTCGATTAGTTATTAGCACTGATCGTAATAAGTTCACCTACCCTACAAAAAGAGCGATCATGTTTCCGAGAAATCAAGTCTAGCCTTAAACTTCAAAAGCTCGGAAAACTAAAATGGAAAACTACCTCTCTCCTGTAGACCTTGGCCTAATTTTATCAAGCTTCTATCTCCTCGTCATTTTCATCACCTACCTGCGTGCCCTTAAACTGGATAAGACGGGAATAAGAACCAAGGCTTTAGTTCGCTCTTTTGAAACCAAAGAATTCTTAAAAGAAGGTCCTGACGGTGCGTTAGAGGAACGTTCCAGAGATTTTGCCCACATAGCGTTTGAGACCAAGAATCAGCAAACAATTACAGCTAAGATACCGGCCAGCAGATACAAGAAGGAAAAGTATCGAGATAGTCTTCCTATCATATACCCCAAGCATAGGCCTCACAGAGCAAAGATTGATGACACCCTATACATTTACGAACTTCCACTTGGGCTAACCTTAATAGGAATGCTTATTCTCCTAATGGTCGCCGTGTATATGGCATTTAGCTAATAGTCAATATAACAGGTCATTAGGAAACTACCCTTTATCTCCCAATCTTCGCAACATCATCAAGCGAAAATCCATGACTTGTTTCCCGGGGATGCTAGTAGCTTTTAAGGCTAATTCTCCCGGTCCTTTGGGTAAATGGATTTGGCCAATTGATAGGGGCTTGAAATCCTTTACATAAGATTCTTGCCGTTCCACATAGTCGTGCTCCATGCCCTTCAAGGGTGGGTCATGAGCTTCCGCGATCTTGCCTGTCACACGTTGATCTAGAAAACTCAATTCAAAATCAGAGCCAACATCCCCTACTGGGCAGGTGTAGTACACGATTACTTCAAAGTCTCCTTCTTCCATGACCTCTACCTCCCAGGTAATTTTATCTTCAGCAGCCGTCCAATTGGTAAAAAAGCTACAGTTAGGCCAGCGGTTAGAGCGTCTTATATTTCCATGGGCTATCCCATCCCGGGCAGGAATTTGGGTCCACTCAAATTCCGGATCGCCGATTAAGAATGGCCGTTTATCCTCAAGATTCAATTCCGCCATCACCTCCAACATCCACTTTTCTTTGGCTGTCTTTAATTCCGCGAATACCGCTGCATTGGATTCACTTACATCTTGCGATTGTCCAGGATCTTTGACCATGTCAAACAATTGGTTGTCCTTATCCAATCGATACCCCTGATTTCTGACACTTACATTCCCCCTCCAATGACTAAAAATCATTCGATCAGACCAAGTTGGGTTTTCTTCTAGTAAAAGTGGGGCAAGGCTCATCCCGTCCAAAGGCTTATTGGTTTCCACCTTAATATTGGCTAAGTCTGCTAGCGTGGGAAGTAGGTCTATCCCAGCCGCAATCTGAGGGATATTTCGATCGGACTTAATATTATCCTTCCATTGCAAGAAAAATGGCGACCTAACCCCACCTTCATCCGTTGAGCCCTTTCGGCCCTTCATGCCTCCGTTCCACCGCCAGCCATTTGGGCCGTTATCAGAAAAATAGATCACGATGGTTTCCTCCGTAAGATCTAATGCATCGAGTTTCTCCATCAAACGCCCCACATTCCAGTCAATGTTTTCGCACATCGCCAAGGCCGCTTTCATATGCAAAGAATCTTCTTTGTTAATATCTAAGCTGTGATTTTCCAGGAATTTTCCCTCAAATTTCTCCCAAAAGGAGGCCGGTACCTGCATAGGACTATGTGGCGTGTTATAGGGAAGGTAAACGAAGAAAGGATCTGCTTGGTGTTGCTCCATGAAGTCCATAGCTCTATTCGTCAAATCATCCACCAGGAAGCCTTCTCCTTTTGTAATCACCCCATTATGTTCCAGCATCGGGCTAAAATAATTCCCCCAGTGCCCCGAGCAGAAACCATAAAACTCATCAAACCCTCTTGCATTCGGGTGATAGGGCCCCTGCATCCCATTGTGCCATTTCCCGAATGCTGCCGTATGATAACCCGCCTTTTGGAATACTTCTGCGATGGTTGTTTCATCCAAATCCAACCGCTCGCCACCCGCTGAAGTGGAATATACTCCTCCCCGGGTATGATAGCGTCCCGTTAGAAACTCTGCTCGTGTTGGTGAACAGACAGGGTTTACATAAAATCGATCGAAGCTTACTCCATTGCTAGCCAGGGCGTCGATATTAGGGGTACTGATATCGGTGTTACCGCTATGGCTGAGATCTCCCCAGCCTTGATCATCTGCCAGCATGATGATAATATTGGGGGGGCGCTCTGTTGAATCTGGGGCTTGATTGGATGTACAACCATAGCTAAGTAGCAGTACGCTGAGGCAGATAAAGGTGAATGATAATCTCATTTTTAGAGGAGTTTTCAAGCAAATAGTAAAGAAGTGGAAAATTCCAGGGCTTCTAAAATAGCCAAGATTTAACCGCCTAAGGATATCAGGCATAAATTATACCATTAATTACCGATTAAGTACTATCTCAGAATGCGCTGAAGTTGCGAGCCGGTACTAAACAAAAGGACAGAATTGCTTTTGAAAATGGGGGAGAAATTTCTGGGAAAAATTATCTTGGCTAGTGCTCAAATGTTCTTCGCTAACCATTTACGTCTGTACCTATGCAATTGAATACCGTTAAGCAAAATATCAGCCAATCTGAAACCTTACCCGCTGATTTCTATAGCAACACCAAGCTCTGGGAGGCCATAAAGGAGAAGGTCTTTGCCCCGAGTTGGCAGTACCTAGGGGACCAACAACAATTCTTTGGGGGACAAGAAACCATATACCCCATTACCTTACTGGACAAGTACCTGGACGAGCCCTTGCTCTTAACCAAAGATACCGAGGGACAATTGCATTGCCTCAGCAATGTCTGCACACATCGTGGTTTCCTATTAGCCCAACATCCCGCCAAGGACCGGAAGATTACCTGCGGCTATCATGGCCGACGTTTCAATCTAGAGGGTAAGATGGAGTTCATGCCCGAGTTCAAGGATGCAGAGAATTTCCCTCGGCCTTGTGATCACCTGCATGAGCTTCCGCTAAAAAGGTGGCGCCAATTCCTCTTCACCAGCCTAGAACCTAAGATAGATTGGGACGAGATCACTGGCGAGTTAGATAGAAGACTATCCTTTTTGCCCTTGGAACACTTTCGCTACGCACCAGCGTACTCTACCGAATACATGGTACATGCGCATTGGGCCCTGTACTGTGACAATTATCTTGAAGGTTTTCACATCCCATTCGTTCATCACCAACTGAACCAAATGCTGGACTACGGAGCCTATGACACTGAAGTCTTCCCGAACATGAATCTCCAAATTGGTTATTCCAGCGTCGAAGGAGAGCACTTTGACCTACCGCCAGAGCATCCAGATTACGGGAAAAAGATCACTGCATTTTACTATTGGATATATCCTAATCTAATGCTCAATTTCTATCCTTGGGGGCTTTCCATTAATGTGGTGCGTCCCCTAAATCCTTCCTTGAGCAGGATTTCCTTCATTACTTACTTATACGATGAAAAGAAATTCTTGGAAATGGACGCTGCTGCTTTAACAGATAAGGTCGAAAGAGAGGATGAATTTGTGGTAGAAGGTGTGCAAAAAGGCCTGCGTTCTAGATTCTATAAAACCGGGAGATTTTCGCCAAGGCGAGAGAAGGGCGTGC
Organism: uncultured Lewinella sp.; assembly: GCA_913057785.1. GTDB lineage: Bacteria > Bacteroidota > Bacteroidia > Chitinophagales > Saprospiraceae > DT-111. The sequence goes on from CAJXPD010000114.1 coordinate 25,542, forward strand.
ATCATTTTCATAGCTTGCTGCAGCAAGCCTTGTCGTAGCTTAAGCGCCCACACTTCCGAAGTCTTACTTCGGAAGTGTGGGCGCTTAAGACTTCGGAAGTGCGTCCATGACTTTCTGGCTGAAAGCCAATAAGTCAGCTTCCTGGAAGCGGTTGGCCATAAATTGGACTCCCACGGGTAGCCCTTCCTCAGGATGTGTTCCAGCTGGCAAGCAGATCGCTGGTATGCCTACCATATTGGCCTGCACGGTAAAAATATCCGCCAGATACATGGCAACTGGATCATCTACGTTGTCGCCCAAATGCCAGGCGGGTCCTGGTGCGGCAGGTAGCAGGATAAAATCGTATTCTTCGAAGATTTCGAATGTCTTTTCTTGAATGAGTTTTCTCGCTTTCTGAGCTTTTGTGTAATAGGCATCATAATAGCCCGCACTTAGCACAAAGGTTCCCAACATAATCCGCCGCTTCACTTCGGTCCCAAAGCCTTCTGTTCTGGATTTCTTGTAAGTCTCCATCAGGTTGGTCGCATTGGAGCTGCGATAGCCGTAACGAATCCCGTCGTATCGAGACAGGTTAGAAGAGGCCTCCGCCGTTGTCAGTACATAATAAGCGGGGATAATATAATCCAGGTAATCAAAATCAACGGCTTCCACGGTATGTCCATCCGCGCGCAGCTGCTCAATCAAACCTTGGCATATAGATCGGACTCCTTGATCTAGACTTGGATGATCTAGGGCTGAGCCGAAGTAGGCGATCTTGGCCTTGCGTTCGAAGGAAAGTTTTGAAGCATAAGGCTCAACCGCTCGTTGGCTAGCGGTGCTGTCAAACTCATCGGGGCCAGCCATGATCTCTAGGAACAAGGCTGTATCAGAAACGCTTTGCGCCAATACGCCCAGTTGATCAAAGGAAGATCCGTAGGCCAACAAACCGTAACGAGAAATCCGGCCATAGGTGGGTTTGAAGCCCACCACCCCACAAAAAGAAGCCGGTTGGCGTACTGAACCACCCGTATCCGTTCCAAGGGAAACCAAACAAGTATCCGCCTGGACAGCCACCGCAGAACCGCCAGAAGACCCTCCAGGTACGCGACTTGGATCTGCCGCATTGCGAGTAGGCCCATAATGGGAGTTCTCCGTAGTCGACCCCATCGCAAACTCATCACAATTCACCCGACCAATAATAATAGCATCTTCCTCCACAACCCTTTCCACTCCCGTGGCGGAGAACATGGAGGTGAAGCCGGTCAAAATTTTGGAACCACCCGTTACTTGGTGATCCTTATAACATAGAACATCTTTAAGCGAAACTACCACACCAAATAAACGCCCTAAATCATCCGCATTTTTTTGCAGCCGCTCATCTATGGCCTTAGCTTTGGCCAACGCCTCTTCCGCATAAATCTCTATATAGATGTTTAGTTCTTTGCTAGCCTCAATTCTATCCAAGTAGTATTCTACCACTTGCACACAAGTGAGCTTACCCTCACGCAGATCGCTCTGCACTTGCTCTATCTGGCTATATTTAGGCTGTGTCGCTACTTCCATGCTACTTGCTTAAGTAAGTTGTGCAATGATCGATTCCAAATCCACTGAAGTCTGCTCACCGCTTTCCATATTCTTAAAGGTCAATAATCCACTCTCCATTTCATTCCCTCCAATGAGTACTACATAGGGAGCTCGGCGATCATTAGCATATTTCATCTGTTTCTTCAGCTTAGCTGGTTCTGGATACAGATCCGCAGTAATTCCCGCTTGACGTACCTTCCCTAGGCACCGGAAAGCATAGGCATGTGCCTCAGCATCAAAAGCAATGAATAAGAGTTTCAATGAGTCGGCAGCAGTAGCGGGGAACAATTGCAGTTCTTCCATCACGTCATAGATCCGCTCAGCTCCAAAAGACACCCCTACTCCAGATACATTTTTCAAGCCAAAGATCCCAGTAAGGTCATCATAACGGCCGCCGCCGCCGATCGATCCCATCTGCACATTCTTTGCTTTTACCTCAAAAATACACCCAGTGTAATAGTTTAGCCCTCTTGCTAAGGTCACATCAAATTGCACAGTATTACTTAGATCGCTGCTCGACAAGTAGTCAAATACCTGCTCCAATTCCTCCACACCCTTTATTCCTATTTCACTAGCTGACAATTTAGTCTTCAGGTCCCCTAAGGCTGTTGTCTGGAGAATCTCCTCTATTTTAGCTATTGACTCAGCGGGAATTTCACGCTTAGACAACTCATTCTTCACACCGTCCATACCCACCTTGTCCAATTTATCAATGGCCACGGTCATGTCTACAAACTGATCAGAGATGCCTGCGACCTCTGCTATTCCTGCCAATATCTTCCGGTTATTCAGCTTGATTTCTACCGGAATCTTCAGCGCCGCAAATACCTCGTCATAGATCTGTGTTAACTCCGCCTCGTACATCAAGGAATTAGAACCTACCACATCCACATCGCATTGGTAGAATTCCTGATAGCGTCCTTTTTGTGGTCGATCAGCTCGCCAAACCCGTTGAATTTGATAACGCTTAAATGGGAAACTGATATCATTCTGATGCATGACTACAAAGCGGGCAAAAGGCACCGTCAGGTCATACCGCAACCCTCTTTTCGAAATAGAGCTGACTAATTTGGTAGAATTCTTCTCCGCCAGGGCTTCTGCATTCGCCTTGGACAAGAAGTCACCATTATTCAATACTTTAAACAATAATTTATCCCCTTCTTCTCCATATTTCCCGGTCAAGGTAGACAGGTTCTCCATGGTTGGGGTTTCGATAGGCTGGTAAGCATATTTGGTAAATACCGAGCGAATGGTATCAAAAATATAATTACGCTTAATCACCTCCTCTGGGCCGAAATCTCTGGTGCCCTTTGGGATACTAGGCTTTGACATAGCGTTAGCTTTTGCTTGGGCTGCTGTGATGCTTAGTCTTTAGGAATAGAAAGACCTGAGAGGCTGGAAAAGAAAGGTTAGACAGCCTCTACATCACTGCCCAGAATATTTTTAGGTGCTCTTAAACTAGAAAGCAGACTTAAACTGCTTCAAGAATCGAACATCATTTTCAAAGAATAATCGAATATCTCCTACATCATACAACAACATCGCCTGGCGCTCAATTCCCATACCGAAGGCAAAACCGGTGTACTTTTCTGGATCAATTCCGCAGTTCTCTAATACATTAGGATCTACCATACCACAGCCCAAAATCTCCAACCAGCCCGTACCTTTCGTAATCCGGTAATCGGTTTCTGTTTCCAATCCCCAATACACATCCATCTCAGCACTTGGCTCTGTGAATGGGAAGTAAGAAGGGCGCAAGCGAATTTCTTTATCTGGACCGTACATCTCTTTAGCGAAGTACAGCAGGGTTTGCTTCATATCTGCAAAGGAAACATTCTCGTCGATATACAATCCCTCTACCTGGTGGAATTGCGCATGAGAACGAGCAGAGATGGTTTCATTTCGATATACCCTACCTGGCGCAATGATCCGAATCGGTGGCTTCTGAGAAGTCATAGTTCTCGCCTGGACCGAGGAGGTATGCGTACGAAGCAACATCTCCGTATTGTTAAGTAGATAGAAGGTATCCTGCATATCTCGTGCGGGATGATCTTCCGGCGTATTCATCGCGGTGAAGTTATGCCAGTCATCCTCGATTTCAGGCCCTTCTGCCACTACGAAGCCGATGCGTTCGAAAATACGAATGATCCGATTCATCGTGGTCGTAAGGGGATGTCGGGTACCAAGGGCTTGAGGTTCACCAGGTGCACTCAGATCTATATCCGCAGCTTGGGCTTCATCCGCAGCCCCTTCCAAAGCCGTCTTGAGTGATTCAAACTTGGCCTCGGCCGTACTTTTCGCCTTATTCACCAATTGGCCAAACTCCCGCTTCTGCTCATTGGGTACTTCCTTGATCAATCCAAACAAGGACTTAATCACATTTTTAGAACCCAAATATTGAATACGAAACTGCTCTAGATCCGCCGCTGTCTTTGGCTCACTAGCATTGATCTCATCAATTACTGCTTGTACTTTATCGAAGGTTTCGATGACCGCCATATTAACAATTTTGATTCCCTGAATTTTACGGTACCTTAGACCAAATTAGTTGCTCCAACATCTCCGAAAAAACATGAAAGTGGGAAGTCTTTGCTGAATGCATTTTCAAATAAAGATGCAAAGGTAACTAATTAGCCTCTTTTTAAGCAACAATACAACTATAACATATCCGTTAGGTAGATAGGTTCCTTTTAGTTAATAGTATGGTCAAATCACTCCGGTTAATTCGGCGAGATCATCTGATGCTTTTCTTTTTTGCAGTGATCATCTCAGCCCTAATCTATTCTCCTTTTCTGCTCTCCGTTGGCATGATCGGCTTAGCAGCTCTTTTTACTTTTAGCATTGATGGGACTGCCAGAGGATGGATCCGCTTCCACCCCCATTTCCTTCGAAACTTTAGGAACTTTTCCCGCAGTCGAGTACACCTAGTCATCACCTTCATTTTTTGGATCATTTTCATCAGTGGGGTAATGACAGAAGATTGGGATTATTGGACCAATAGATTGATCATGAAATTGCCCTTTCTGGTATTGCCGATCATCTTTTGTGGTCTCCCTCCCCTATCCCTTAAGCAATACTGGGGTCTGTTATACTTCTTAGTATTTGCGCTCACGGTGACCTGCATTGGAATCGGGATCAACTACCTCCTACATTTTGAGGAGATTAATACCTTAATGAAACAGGGCCGCCCCATGCCTACTCCGCGTAACCATATACGCTTTAGCCTCATCTTGGCTATAGGCAATTTGGCCGCTTTCTATCTGTGGCGCCTCGGATTTAAGTTTAAGTATGATTGGGAACCCAAAGCCATTTTGGGAGCCGGTATTTTCCTTTTCGTGATGATCCATCTACTCTCCGTCAGAAGTGGTTTAGCGGCGCTCTACCTTGCCATTCTGGGTTTGGGCATCCGTTATGCTTGGCAAACGGGTAAATACTGGATTGGATTGGCGGTCGGCTTAGGCTTAACCATTTTGCCCTTAACGGCCTACTATACAATTCCCAGCTTTCAGGCCAAGGTAGCTTATGTACGTTATGAATTTTGGATCCGGGAGCACAATCTCGGCGGCGACTACTCGGACCTCTGGCGAATCTTGTCCTTGCGAATGGGCATGGAAATCGGGAATGAGCATCCACTGATAGGGGTCG
>CAJXPD010000115.1 GCA_913057785.1 uncultured Lewinella sp.
CGAGCTATCAATATTAAAAATAGGAAATGGAGGTCGCTTTTTATTACATTGGATGTAGGTTTACAGTTATCCATATTTGATAACTTGTTTTAGACTTGATATTGAATGAAAATCTCTCGACCGGAGGGGGAATTGATTTCAGCTAAATAGCTACTCAAAGGTTAGAACGAACTTTGGAAAACCAACAATACTAGACAATATGGGCAGTGTACGAGGGTAATTAGTTGTACGGTTTTACATCATGGTATTCAAAGCAGAACAAAATGAAAAATACCAGGGGCCTAAAATCTATTTCTCGGTCAGCAATGATTATCAGCATGCTGTTGTTGTATTTTTCTTGCCATCCTGCTGATCCGAAAAAGAATGTAGCGACCAATAGAGAAGGCCCTCCCAATATTCTCTTGATAACCGTTGATGACCTGGGTTGGGCTGACTTGGGCTGCTATGGTGCCGACTTGCACGAAACCCCTAATGTTGACGCCTTCGCCGCCACAGGTCAAACCTTTACCGATGCTTATGCCGCCGCTTCGATCTGCTCGCCAACCCGTGCCTCCCTACTTACTAGCAAGTCTCCTGCAAGACTCAATATGACCATCTGGCGGGAGGCAGCCACGAATTCACTCTTTGACCAAAAATTGATTCCTCCGGATGTATCAGCGAATCTGCCATTGGACGAAATTACCCTTGCTGAGGCATTGAAGGCGGGAGGCTACGTGACAGCTCACCTTGGGAAGTGGCATGTCGGGGATGGAGCACATTTCCCAGAACTGCAAGGGTTTGACATCAATGTAGGGGCAACGGTCTGGGGGTGTCCACCTACCTTCTTTTATCCTTATCGTGGGGAGGTTTATCGTTCTTCTCGCTTTGTACCTGACTTAGAAAGGAGTGTAAATGGGCAGTATGACCTAAACCGGGACGGCGAATATCTCACAGACCGCCTGACAGATGAGGCGATTTCCATTATGGAACGATTTAAGGAGGAATCATTTTTTATTAACCTATCCTATTATACGGTTCATACCCCTATCGAAGGTAAGCCAGAAATAGTGGAATACTACCAAAAGAAGTTGGCATCAGGTATGTCTCACCAGAATGCTATTTATGCGGCGATGGTGCATAGCTTAGATGAAAACATAGGGAAATTGATGCATAAATTGGATGAGCTAGATGTAGCAGATCATACCGTTGTCATATTTACTTCAGATAATGGTGGATTTATTAATGAATGGGATGGGCAAACGGTAACTGACAACGCTCCGCTCCGTTCGGGCAAAGGGGCTTTGTATGAAGGAGGCATTCGGGTTCCGACGATCATTCGTTGGCCAGGTATTACTACGCCCAACACCACATCTGATTACCCGATCTCGACGCCCGATTTTTACCCGACACTATTGGAAATGGCCAAGCTTAAAGGCGATCCCGTGCAGGTTGCGGCATTCGACGGAATAAGCTTGGTTCCCGTTTTAAAAAATCCTCAGGCTGATTTAAAGCAAAGGGCGCTTTATTGGCACTATCCACATTATTATCCTACCACCACGCCGGTGAGTGCTATCCGCCTGGGTGATTGGAAATTGCTGGAGTTTTTAGAGGATAATCATGTAGAGTTATACAACCTAAAAGAGGATATAGGAGAAAAGAATAATCTGGAAAAAGCGAATCCTGAAAAAGCAAAAGCGCTTTTGCACGCATTGAGCGAGTGGCGCCAGCAGGTAAATGCTCCTTTGCCGCGTCCCAACCCTGAATACCCAAAGGATAAAGAATCATGAGCAATTCAAAAAATGACGGATTTGTATTGAGCGTATGTGTTTTTGCGCTATTGCTATCAGCCTGTTCTTTTCACTAACCGCTTACTCATTGATATGACTGCTACTCTAATCTATACTTTATCACTTGCCTTATTATTTTTGGCGAAAAGCCTCACTATTAAACATACTGCAAAGAGTAAAATAAAGTAGGTGAGGAATCGACCTGTGTCGAGAGGTTTTGAATAGTGGATTGATGCAGAAATGATTGAAAGTTGGCACCTGGATAAATTCCAGCTTTTCAGTAATGGTAAAACAATAATTTTCTCATTCATGAATAGCTCCTTTGCCTAGCCAATCAACAAAGTAGCTTACCCAAAATCGGGGATTCATTTTTTCACCATCACTTAGCGTGAAAAACAATCAATTATTTCTTGAAAAAAGAAAAACTAAATCGGATTATTAAGACTAAAAGTCCTAGATTAGGATCGCATTCTTAGTTAAGTAGGGCTTCTCTTGTCCTTTTCATTAACTAGTGATTTCAACAAACAATTTAGGAATGCATTGGGCATGAGTCCATCAGCGTATACTAAGCACCATAATTAGCGATTAGATGAATAGAAGTGAGAATGAAAATGACCTCAATGATCGGCCTTTTGGTAACTACAGAAGGCAGAAATTGACATTCCTACTTAAACATATTCTTATTATATTTTATTTGACATCATCTGCTCCAACTTTAATTGGCGCCAATATTACTCCACTTACTTTCGAGAATATTAGCAACAAAGAAGGCCTAAATCAGAATTCCATTTTTTCGATTATTCAAGATAAAACAGGTTTCATATGGCTGGGAACGTCCAATGGATTGATCAAGCATGATGGGAGTTCCTTCCAGTCCTATATTCCTCATCCGGGAGATTCCACGACCTTACTTAACAATTTGGTCATGAAGGTATACGAGGATTCAAATGAAAATCTTTGGCTGGGTACCTATGACGGATTATGCTTATATCGAGCTAATACAGATGAATTCGTATGGATTAATGCTTTAAACAATATAATTGGCAAAAATGTGATATTCCATGAAATACTGGAAGGCCCAAAACATGACCTTTGGTTGGCTACATCTGAAGGCTTATATGTGTTGAAACAAACGAATAAAGTAAATAATCAATTTGAAGTAAAAGAGATTACGCAGGCTCATACTGGCCAACAACTTTTTCCTGAAAAGACAGCAATAACTGACCTGCATATACTACCCGATTCTTCCCTTTTAATTGGATCAAATACAGGCTTGTATCATATTAATGGAAATGATTCTAGTGGTATTAATATACTCCATTCTTTTAACAAGGTGGAAGACAAAATATTGAAGGTTAATACAATCTATGAGCATACGGATGGCATGATTTGGCTTGGAAGCCTCGACGGTATAAAGTTTTTGAGACTGCAAGAGGAGGGGCATTCTTATAGCTATACTTGGGATGAAAAACCCACTCATTATACAGAGAGCCTAGAATTGAAAAATACGAACGTCACTTGCTTGTTTTATGATCAGGCAGGTCATATTCTGATAGGAACCTTTCAGGATGGATTATATACTTTTTCCGAAAGGGATGGCAATTTTGAGCATTATCAACCCCAGGAAGATAACCCAAAAAGTATAGGGAGCGATGTGATTAATGACATCATTATGGATAAATCCGGGGTCATTTGGCTTGCTACTGCACATGGTGGCGTCAGCAAAATTGATCCAAATAGAAAACTATTTTTCAATTTAAGTGCTCATCATTTTAATAAGCCCAGTCTTTCTAGTAACCTGATAAGTGGGATAATGCTAGATTCCAAAAAACGTTTATGGGTAGGAACTTATCAAAAAGGAGTAAATGTTTCAAAAACGGCTTTTTCATTTGCAGATATTTATCAAACCACCTTTGATCATTACCTAAAAGATCAACTAATCATCTGTCTTCATGAAACCAATGAAAAACTGATTCTCATTGGTACCGCAAATGGTTTAAAAATATATAATCTTGATCAAGAGCTTTTTGTTAATCTGCCTATTGATCATCCTCTTCAAACTTTATATAGTACAAAGGAGATTACTGCTATCCTACAGATTGATAATGAAATATGGTTTGGAAGCAATTCGGGTCTGAGCAAAATTACTTTAGCTAAATCTTCTCTTGATCTAATTTCCGGAAATTTTACCTATGAAATATATGATGGTAGCGGGAATTCTCCAGTTCGGTATCCTACTGGCATCATAAATGTAATGATGACTGATCCAGAAATTGGCTTATGGGTTGGCACCAGAAATGGCTTGTATTTGTTGAAAAACTATCGTGAAGTACCGGAATTTGAGGTGTTTAGGTATGATCCGGCTAATGATCATAGTATCAGTAGCAACAATATATTTTCATTACACAAGGAGCGCTATAGCAGTAGTGTTTGGGTGGGAACATTTGGTGGCGGGCTTAATAAAGTCTTGGTGGATGATGGTAAGCGGATAGTCAGTTTCGAACGAATTACCAAGCGGGATGGCTTACCTGATAATGCTATTTATTCCATATTAGAAGATGCCAATGGCTTCTTGTGGATCAGTACTGATGAAGGGATCGCTAAACTGAATCCAAAGTCGCTGGAATCCAAAGGGTTTAACATGGAAGATGGTTTACCCGCCAACAACTTCCGCAAGACTTCTCATTGGGTTTTGGACAATGGAATTATGCTAATGGGAGGATTAATGGGCTTGACTATATTTAACCCCTTAGATATTGCTGAGAACCCTTACCCTCCTAGGCCCATCATTACTGGCCTTAAGCTATTTAATCAACCGGTACACCCTAATAGAAAATTCCAAGGGAAGGATGTGCTATCCAAACCTATCCATAAAACGCAAGAACTTACATTACCTTATCATTTTAATCAGGTGACTTTTGAATTTGCGGCCATGCATTATGCTGCACCGAAAAAGAACTTCTTTAAGTACATGCTAGAAGGGGCAGACAACGATTGGATCTCTGTGGATCACAACCAAAGATTTGCCAATTATTCGCAATTACAGCCCGGAACCTATCTTTTCAAATTGAGGAGCTATAATGGGGATGGTCTTGAAAGTTTACTGCCTCAAACTCTAAAACTAACGATCCTAAAACCCTACTACCTGACCAACTTGGCCTTTCTTGTCTATTTCATCCTTTTTGTTGCAGCCGGATATATAATATTCAGATATCTGAAATTTATGCTGCAATTGAGACGAAGGATTGCAGCCGAGGAAAGGGAGAAAAAGCATATCAAAGAAATCAATGAAGCTAAACTGAAATTCTTTACAGATGTTAGTCATGAATTCAGGACTCCCTTGACGCTGATCATAAGCCCTCTAGAAAAAATATTATATGACAAAAAACTGCACCCTGATCTCAAACAAATGATCTCAAACATCAATGCTAATGGGCAGCGACTTTTGAATCTGACCAATACCCTAATTGATTTTCGGAAACTCGACCAAGGAAAAACCCGATTGGCCGTTTCGCAGAATGACCTTGGCGAGTTCATTAGGAAAACGGCTAATGCCTTTTTTGACTATGCGGCGGACAAAAATATTCAGTTTGAATTAAATATTCCTGATAAATCAATTATCGGATGGTTCGATCCGGCCATTATTGAGCGAGTGCTTTTCAATTTATTGTCCAATGCTTTTAAGTATACACAGGAAGGAGGACAAATATCTGTAAACCTTAGCTTGGCCGCTGAGCATTCCGTAATCATTGAAGTCGAAGATACGGGTAAAGGAATGACCCAAAAAGAAGTATCTCATATCTTTGAACGATTCTTTCAAGGAGAGAAAGATAAAGGCCTACTTGGTAGCAGTGGCATTGGATTATCCTTGGTCAAAAATCTAATTGAGATGCACGAGGGCGAAATCGAAGTGACTAGTACGGAAGGTAAAGGAACAAGTTTTCAAGTGTTTCTTCCCATTGACAAGAAAAATCATCATAGGGAAGAAACGAGAAAGCCGTCGAAGCAGGAAAAATCAGGTACTTTTTCCACAGTAAATGGGGTAGAAGAATTGTATTCCTCCGCAGCTCCAGCAGCAGAAGAGCTACCTATCTTGCTTGTTGTTGAAGATAATGTGGAAATTCAACAGTTCATTGTCGGCCTTTTTGAAGAAGACTTCAAAGTACTTAGCGCCAATGATGGGGAGGTGGGTTTTGAATTGGCGATCCAAAATATTCCAGACTTAATTATTACAGATGTAATGATGCCAGGAGTGGATGGTTTTGAGCTCAGTGCAAAACTTAAAAATGATAAACTTACCGGTCATATCCCGCTGGTTTTATTGACCGCCTTAAATGATTTTGAAAGCAGGAAGACGGCATTTGAGGAAGGAGGGGACATTTATATCCCCAAGCCATTTTCACCCCATTTACTGGAATTACAAGTTAAAAACCTGATAAAAACCAGGCAAAAAGAAGCAGAATTCATTAAAATGAACTTGCTGATGGAACCGGATAACATTAAAGTAGCATCCGGAGATCAGGTCTTTTTGCAAGCCATCAAAAAATTAATAGAAGAAAACTATCAATCCCCTGATTTGAATGTACATATGCTAGCTCAAAAAATGCATATGTCTTATGTCCAATTCTACCGAAAATTCAATGCTTTAACCGGTATTAATACGAATGAATACATTCGGGTTTTTAGATTAAAAAAGGCAGCGAATATCTTGGGAAATGATTCGAAAGTAATGATCAATCAAGTGATGTATTCCGTGGGATTTTCAAGCCAGTCTTACTTTACGAAGTCTTTTAAGAAGGTCTATGGATGTACACCTGCTGAATATAAGCGACAAGGGCAACCCTAATGCTCTGTCAAGAGCAAAATAATGGGGTAACCTCTGGGGACTTTTTACCCAACTTTGCGTCGCCTCCTCGCCTTGGTACCTTTGGCTATCAGGCTCCGAGGGCTTCTTTATCTGAACAAAAAATCGCTGACATCTTACCCTCATTTAAACGTAGGCAGAGTACTAGGGAGGTTTTGTTTCTTTATAAATTTAGGAAAATCAGCTGTTCCTTCGCAGCATATTTGCTCCATTACTTGCTGCAACTGGGTCTTTAACATGGAAATAGTATGATCTCCACCTTGCGCACCTAATGCAGCTACTCCATACATAAAGGCGCGTCCCAAAAAAGTAAAAGTGGCACCGGATGCTAATGTTCTGGCAATATCCGGTCCTGAACGAATACCGCTATCCATCATCACTGTAATTTGATCACCATAATTCTGGGCTATTCTTGTTAAAGGTTTGATACTTGATTCTCCGGCATCTAATTGTCTCCCACCATGATTAGAAACAATTATACCATCTAATCCCAATTTTATGGCTTTTTCTGCATCGGATTCTGTAGCCACACCTTTCAACACCAACTTTCCTTTCCACATATCCCGGATCGGTTTGATTTTTTCTTCATTTAGGCGGCCAGAAAAAGTTTCATCCATAAATTTACCCAGCTGTGCTAAGTCCAATCCTTTGGGCATATATGGTTTCAAGGTTTCAAAATTCGGTTGTCCATGGAATAAGGTTCGGAGTGCCCAATTGGGCTTGCCGACGATCTGTAGTATGTTTTTAATAGACATTTTTGGTGGCATGGCCAATCCATTTCTAATGTCTCTAGGGCGAAAACCAAAAGTCGGAACATCACTTAAAATAACTAGAACAGGCATCTCCGCTACTGCTGCTCTTTTTATCATATCATCTCTTACTTCATTTTCTGTTGGATGATATAATTGAAACCATCCTTTGCCTTCCGTAATCTCTGCTATTCGCTCAATACTTGAAGTGGTAACCGTACTTAAAACAAAAGGTATGTTGTGCTCAAAAGCTGCTTTAGCTAAAATTTCTGGTGCATTGGGCCACATTAACCCTTGCAATCCAACAGGTGCGATCCCAAATGGTGCATCATATTCTTGTCCAAATATTTTGGTTTTCATATTTGACCCAAGGTGTTGGGTCAAATATTGAGGCTGTAATTCTACCTCTCGAATTTCTGCCGTATTTTTCTGTAAATTGACATCTTCATTGCAACCTCCATCCAAATACTCAAAGGCGAATCTTGGAATTCGCTTCATTGCTTTTGATCTCAAATCTTCAGTAGAGGGATAATTTGAATTGTATTTTATGTCTTTGCTAGACTTGCTCATATCTTATCATTTTTAAACAACTCTGCTATAGCGCTCTATCCAAATGGGTATATCCACCATCTACAAATAGCAACTGTCCTGTGGTATGGCTAGACTTATTAGATAACAAAAAAGCCACAGTATCTGCGATTTCCTCGGCAGTAGTCATCCTATTATCTAAGGGGATCTTTTTTGTTATTCCCGCTAATTTTTCTTCCGGGTTATCAAAAGACTTAATCCATCTATCATATAGTGGCGTATAACATTCCGCTACAATGACAGCATTTACTCGGATGCTATAGGGCAATAATTCTACTGCCCATTCTCTAGTTAGCGAATTTCGTCCACCATTGGCTGCAGCATAACCGGAAGTACCTCCTTGCCCAGTCAATGAAGTTTTTGAACCAATATTAACAATCGCTCCCTTGCTTTTTTTTAAGTGTGGTAGTGCTAAATGGGCCATCAAATAATAGTGTGCTACATTTCGCTGTATAGAACGCATGAAATCGCTGTAATTGCCATGTTCGAGTCCTATGCCGTCATTTACGCCTGCATTGTTCACCAAGCCATCTATTCTACCAAATTCTCTTACTACTTTTTCTACAGCACTTTCACATTGTTCCGGAATGGTCAATTCCGCAATTCCGTAAGCCGCATTTCGTCCGGTATTTCTAATGGTTTTTACAGCTTTGAGCACATCCTCTTCATTTCTACCTATGATAAAAGGAATTGCTCCTTCAGCAGCTATAGAAGCCGTTATTCCCCAACCAATTCCTTTTGAACCTCCAGTAACTATAATGATTTTATCTTTTAGGTTTAAGTCCATTTTTTGATTTTAATGTATTGAAGTTGTTCAAAAATATCTCACTGGCCGTGATGAAGCACTTTATGCCTCACTCTTCTGTTTTTTATTGCTGCGTTGCACTGGTATGCAGCTCAAAAAAAGTCTCAATTGAGCCAAAAATCTTCTCCATCCCAGCTCAGCAGACATGCTTGAACAACTTCATTGAATGAGAAGGGACTTACTACGAATTGCGCTGAAATGGAATCACTTCTTGTCGAGATATACCCAAACCTTCAATACCCAGTTCCACCACGTCTCCAGCTTTCAAATATCTAGGCGGATTCATCCCTAACCCGACACCAGAAGGAGTACCTGTAGAGATAACATCGCCTGGTAGTAAGGTCATAAATTGACTAATGTAACTGACCACATCTGGAATGTCAAAAATAAAGTCGGAGGTATTGCTATACTGCAATTGTTGTCCATTTAGATGGAGCCAAAGGTCTAAATTATGAGGATTTGCAATTTCAGATTTAGTCACTAGATAGGGGCCTAATGGAGCGAAAGTATCGCAGCTTTTACCTTTGACCCATTGTCCTTCCATTTCCAATTGAAAAGCTCTTTCACTCACATCATTATGAAGCATGTAACCTGCCACATAATCCATTGCTTCCTCTTTGGGCACATACGAGGTTTTTTTGCCAATTACGACGGCCAATTCTACTTCCCAATCCGATTTTTCACTTCCTTTCGGTAACATAATATTGTCATTTGGGCCAATAATAGATGTCGTTGCTTTAAAAAATATAACGGGTTGCTTTGGTATTCCCATTCCACTTTCCTCAGCGTGTTTTGCATAATTTAACCCCACACAAACAACTTTAGATGGCCTGGCGATTGGAGGCCCAAGCCGAGCATCAGATTTAATAACAGCACAACTTTCCTTGTTTTCTTCGAGCCATTTTTCAAGCCTTTCAACGCCATTCGTTGCAAAGAATTTTTCGTTAAAGTCTTCTCCAAAAGCAGATACATCAATACGAGTATTTTCTGCTAATTCTAGTCCAGGCTTTTCTAGCCCGGATTCACCAAATCTTAATAATTTCATATTTTTTCATCCATTTAATTTTATAAACCCACCATCAATTGGAAAATCTGTACCAGTAATGAAAGCTGCTTCATCAGAACATAAATAAAGTGCTAAATTGGCTACTTCTTGTGGGGTTCCCATCCTACCCATTGGTTGCGTTCTCGATAAGTTTTCAAACATTTCTTTTTCCTTACCAGGATAGTTTTTGGCGATAAATCCATCTACAAATGACGTATGGATTCTGGCTGGAGAGATGCAATTACATCGTATATTATGTGCTAAATAGTCTTTCGCGATAGAATAGGTCATAGTTAATACAGCTCCCTTAGTCATCGAATACGCAAATCTATCGGCTACAGCTACCGAAGAAGCAATAGATGCCATATTGATGATAACACCCCTATTTTTTTCTTTAAAGCCGGGAATTGCTGAGCTGATACAATTAAAAACGCCTTTAATATTCACGCCATATAACCTATCTAAGTCCTGTTCGGTCGTTTTTTCTATGTTCCCCACAAAACCTATTCCGGCACTGTTGATCAAAATATCAATGCTTTGTCCAGCCCCATTTATTTCTTTAAAAACTTTTTCTACCTCCTCTGTATTAGCAACATCGCATTCGTAAAAAAAGGCTTCAGTATGTTTTTGGGAGATTTCAGCAGCCGTGTGATGACCTGCATCAGCAGACCTATCAATAATGTGGACAGTAGCCCCCATTTCAGCGAAGGTTTCAGCTATAGCTTTACCGATGCCACTTCCACCGCCTGTAATGACGGCTATCTTATTCTCAAGGTTAAATCTCATTGTTGATTATTTCTTCGGTAGTATTTAATTCTGTTTGCCAAAACGAACCATTTCTTCGGAGTAGCCCAGCCAGCCAGCGGAGTTAGTATATGCAGGATATCCATTTGTTTATAATTGGGCAATTCTATCTTTCTTGCTTGATTCGTTTGTGGTTAAAATCGCTAATGTCTCCTCTTTTGTTATGGCATCGGTGATGTAGATGAAATCTATGCAGGATAGTAATTGTTCCGGAGTCATATCTACAAGTAATTGCCACAGAGGCTTGCCTTCTACTTTAGCTTATAAATCCCAAACAGCATTGACAACTACCCCTGTTACCAAATGAATCACTCCTTTTTCAGGTCCCAACCAACGCAATTGGCTATCTCCTGTAATAGTTTTCCAAAAACCGCCCATATCTGCGGCAATACTTTTTAGGGATTTACCGATCACTAAATGCGCTAGCGAATGGATCGCCGCCACACA
Source organism: uncultured Lewinella sp. (assembly GCA_913057785.1). Lineage (GTDB taxonomy): Bacteria > Bacteroidota > Bacteroidia > Chitinophagales > Saprospiraceae > DT-111. Next base: position 11,069 of record CAJXPD010000115.1, read on the forward strand.
TAGTTCGTTCCCTCTACCAATGGTAAAAGTCAAACCATGTCCTTCTATACTTTCTGGATGCTTGGTTTTTAAAATCACATTGACAGCAGAATAATCCGGGTCGGGATTCATCGCATCCGAACCATCTAAATATTTACTGGTGGGAAACCGAATATCTTTTACGTCAAGGCTCGTAAGTATTAGGGCAGAAGGTATTAGATTTGGCATGTTAATCTTTAATTATTTTTACAAGATCGGATCGCTGGTCAAGCTTTAAACCACTTGAAGCAAATGGAAGAAGCAGATATGTTCTTTCATTAATCCTTATATACTCGATAAGAACGATACCCATATAAACCAACCACCACAAAACACATCATCGGTAATACAAAAGAAAAATTCACTTCTGGTACACCCAATATCTGGGTGTCAGCGTAACCGGAGCCGCCTACGTCTAAGATCATGCCTTGTGCCGTCGGCATAATTGCTCCACCGACAATCGCCATGATTAAAAAGGCCGCACCATACTTGGCATCATCTCCCATACCGTCCAGTGCTATTCCATAAATGGTAGGAAACATCAAAGACATACAGAAAGAAATCATCACCAGGCTATACAACCCTATCATTCCATCGATAAAAATAGTTCCCAGGGTGAATACAATCGCTAACAAAGCAAAATACATCATCAGTTTTCCGGAGTTGACATAGCGCAATAGAAAAGTACAAACCCAGCGACCGATTAAAAAGATTCCCAAAGCTGTCATTGCATAAGGAACTGCAGATCGATTATTAATCCCCAAGGTTTCTGCATATTGATAGATGTATGTCCAACACATAATTTGTGCGCCCACATAAAACATTTGGGTAATCACTCCTTCTCGGAATTTAGCTTTCTGAAAAATTCTTTTTAACGCTTGACCGATGCTTTCACCAGTGTCTGACTCACTGTTTTCTGGCATTTTCACTACTGCGATTAATACAAAAATTCCTATTACGGCTAAGCCTAAAATGACATAAGGATTTCTTATCACCATTAAATCCGCACTTCTTAAGCCTGCTTTAGCCGTTGCTGATAAAGTGTCATAAATGGCATTGCCATTCGCATCCAAATCATCCGATTGTAAAGAACCCAAAATGAAATTTTGCGCGGCATATAAACCTGCTAATGCACCAATAGGGTTAAAAGCCTGCGCCAGGTTGAGCCTTTGCGTAGCTGTTTCTTGTGGGCCCATGGATAAAATATAGGGATTGGCAGTAGTCTCTAAAAAGGCTAAGCCAAAAGTCAATATATACAAGGCCAACAAAAAAAAGCCAAACTGTTCATAAGCAGCGGCAGGGTAGAATAACAAGGCACCTACAGCATATAAGGCCAAGCCCAATAAAATTCCTTTTTTATAGGAATATCTTTTCGCAAATATTGCAGCAGGTAAGGCCATGGTAAAATATCCCCCATAAAATGCCATCTGTACCCAGGATGCTTGCACATTATTTAATTCCAACACCTTCTTAAAAGCAGATACCATCGGATTGGTTATATCATTTGCAAATCCCCAAAGGGCAAAAAGACTGGTAATTAAGACAAAAGGCAGTAATAGATCCTTTGGGACAACTGCCGGAGATTTAGTAGAAGTCATTCTAGTGGATTAGATATTATTTATGAACAAGACTTATTATCCGTTCTTCAATCAGAAATATTAATGATGACTCAAGCTTATCAAATATAGATTAAGAATATTTGCTCTAATCTTACATTTTGTTGCCGGTTAATTCCTAAGCCATCTTAATTTGCGAAACTCCGGTTTTTTACCTTTCCATTCAGCCCCTAAATAGGATTGCTCAATTTCTCCATCAGCATTCTGTTTTATACTTTCATTGGCACTGATTTTAAATGCCATGATATTGGTCCAATTAAGTAATTTTTCTCCAGAGGGATTTTGTAAGTCTCTTGCCGCTAATACAATACTTTGCCATTCAGCCCCTCCTTCAAGCTGGATTTCTTTCGCATAAGCATCTATTCCAACTACCAATTTGTTTGGTTCTTCCGAACGGACGTCAAAGGCTAATTTTACATTTACGGGCGCTGCCCATTTGTCATTGTATAGTTTGTGCGTTATCAACTCCCACTTTTGGGGTTTGTAGCTAAACCACTCTTTTTCCCAACCTGGCTCAAAAGTTTCAATAACCAGGGATGGTTTCATACTTGAGCTGACTCCGGCTCTTTGGATCTGTTCGGGTGTAGCCATCTGAAGAAGAGAAGATATGTTGAAGGTTTCCGTCGTATAAATCCGGTAATAGTAGCCCGCTCCGCTTACAGGCTCATCCAATGGGTAGCGCACATTTGCATAAGCCCAAAGCGGCTTGGTGGTACTGATTAAAGGCAAATCTGCTGTCCATGTATCTCCTTTTTTTGCTGCTTTTGCATGATGCCAGAAACGATTTATTCTATTCTCTCTATCCGTAATAGCTTCAACATTCTCACCTTGCTGCGTGTAATAAATATCAACTTCAAGAATGGGTTTAGATAGATCAGGTTTAACAGTAAAGGATGGTATTCCACTCTTGGTTTTTAGCTCCAGTTTAGTATCCGGAGTTTTCGGATAAGTAAATGTTCCTTTCAGGTATTGGTCGAACCAAAGGAGTCCTGTAACTTCTGATTCACCATGATCCTGATGATTGTGGTGGGGCGAACTGACAACTCGCCAATCGTCCGTTTTTATCAGGCTCACTGCTTTTGGAACATCTCTCACATGGCCATGAAAGTCATTGGATGGGTTTAAGAAAATGATAGGACAAGAAATCTGTTTAAGATATGGATCATCAGCAATCGTGTTTTGGTATAGGGCGTTTTCATTGCTATTATCGCTAATACCACCGCAAGATGGTGCTGCTGCTTTTACACGAGGATCAGAAGCTGCTAATACCGTTAGCTTTCCACCCATTGAATGCCCATAAATGCCAAGTTTATTTGGATTCACCTCTGGCTGCTGTTCCAGAAAAGTTAAAGCACGACGTGCCCCAACTGCACACAAAAACCAACTATTGTTACGTGGTGACGCTATGGTATCCAAGGTCCAGGGGGCTGCAGAAACGCTATTGAAGTTATTTTCAGGATTTCGGCAAGGCGCATGATAGCCATCAACTGCACCCCAGTCTGTGGTGACTTTATAATCTCGGGCATCTGTTTTGTTGTCCCAGAATAGTTTTACAATGTCAGGCGTCACTTTGTAATCAGGTACATTAATTCTTCCTGCCCAGGCAATGGAGATGGTGGCATAACCCCGTTTGGCATTGGTAAGGACGGCGCGATAGTCGGCATATTGTCCGCCGCCATGAATCTGAACCAAACCCGGGAGATTTTTGCCATCTTTGGGATAACCATAAATGGCTGCCATCATGGCTTTTTGCCCTTTAAAAATTCCGATTCGGTAGCGAAGCACTTTCATTTCGACGCCATCTTCTTCCCGTTCATGCAGCATTTCGGTGTCGAGTGTTTCTTTGCTTGGGTCAAAACTGTTCCAGAGTTCCTCAAGGGTTTGAGGGGCTACGTCATTTTCCAGAGGACTAAATGTCTCCTGAATCGAATTTTGATTACAAGAAAGAAGTATGGGGATGGATAGAGCTATCAATAAGTTTTTCATGGATTTTCTTTAATGGTTTCGATAGCCAGGTTCATCAATTCGCCAACACTTTGCTGACATACACATAAAAGGCATTGCACGGTGTTCCATCTTCCATGTCAAAATAAGCCAAGAGTTCTGTTTCTCCTTTTTCTACCTCTACTTCCATTGTGGTTGATTGATCAGCGTTATTCACTCCAGTGGTATATTCCTCCTCTCCAATTTTTACGAAAGCTTTAGAAAACCTCATAGCCTTTCCAGCTATGCTACCGTTCATAAATGGGGTCGGAGGGACGGCATCATTTACTTCAGCTCCGAGTGCAAGTCCACTCTCTACCGGCCATCTCCTTAAGCTAATTTTGTACTTTCCCTCTTTGACAAAATTCACAGAGAATTTTGCAGGTTCCATCGGATTTCCTCTCCGAATCATTTGTTGGTTCCAAGGTGGATAATGATCTGTAGTTCGGGCGTCATGGCAGGTGATAACATCAATAGAATCCTTACCTAATTCAATCACTGAAAATTTAGTTTCTTTGATCACATCTTCCCACCAACTTTCATAAAAAGCGTTCATCGCTCTCACTCTTTCTACCTGCTGGTCAGCAAGGTTGTTTGTCTGACCTGGATCTTCTCCGATATCGTACAATTCAGTACCATTCACCAGACGCCAATTGCCATCCATCACACAACTGTTCTTGCCTTTCACTGGCCAAGGTACTCGCTGCGTATCCGTGACCAAGGACCGCTTGGGAGCTTCACCTTTGCCCAATAGATAACTGCTGATATCAGTTCCATCCATAGTTTTGGTAGGGGTGAATTCGAGATCGATGAGTTTAGTTAGGGTCGGTAGCATATCGACATGTGCAGTTAAGCCAGTAAGTTTTTTGCCTCCTTCAAGACCTCCTTTGGGCCATCTGATTATAAATGGAACACGATGACCTCCATCGTACTCACTTCCTTTGGTTCCGCGCATGCCTGCATTGTAACCTGTTGTCTCTTTCGTTTCTTTATTTGTTAAGAAGCCTCTTGCTGTTCCATTATCAGTTGTAAAAACCATAATTGTGTTTTCAGATAAACCTAAGCTTTCCAACTGCTGTAATAGTTTTGAAAAATTATCGTCAATATTGGTGATCATACCATAAAATCGCTTTTGAGTTTCTGTAATTTGATCTTCTTCTTTGTAGCGATTATAGTAGGCTTCCGGTAGGTTAAAAGGACCATGTGGGGCATTTAAACTGAGGTAGCATAAAAAAGGCTCTTCCTTTTTATCTGCTATAAATTTCATTGCTTCATCAAACCAAACATCCGTACAGTAACCGGTCTGCTTTTCGGGAACACCATTCCTAAAATAAGTATCATCGAAATAATCATTGTTCCAGTAATCGGGTGTCTGTCCTACACCTCCGCCACCATGATAAAAACTTTCTTGAAAGCCTCGATCATGTGGCAAAAAAGGATGGTTATCTCCCAAATGCCATTTGCCAAACATACCGGTTTTATATCCATTTTCATTGAAGACATTTGCAAGTGTAGTCTCTCCAGCATTGAGCATTGAAGCTCCCATGATGGTGTGCCAAACGCCATTTCTATTGCAATTTCTACCCGTAAGAAGACCTGCTCTAGTGGGGGCACATGTTGTGCCTACATGATAGTTAGTTAGGTTTACTGATTCAGTAGAAAATTTGTCAAGTGCTGGCGTTTTAATAATTGGATTACCGGTATGGCCTAAGTCGCCATAACCCTGATCGTCTGTAATCACTATGATCACATTGGGCCTACTGTCGGATTCTGGCGGTTCTTCTTGCTGCCCTGCTTTATCAGAACAGGAAAATAGAAATATCGAAAGTAGCAGTGCTTGATATAAATAGTATTTCATTGTTTTCATTTTGAAGAATTCTTCTTTACAAGATCTGAGTGAGGTCTACTTCTTCCTTCAGTTTTATACCGCTCCAATAAAGCGCTTAACTCTAAAACTATATTCCTATTATCTTCAAAAACATTGTTTTGTTCTGACGGATCTATAGCAAGGTTATATAGTTGGGTTGCTCCTATAAGCTTCCAATCTCCCTTTCTTATATAAAGTTCTGTATTGTCTGGTCTTCCAACAATAGCTTCCCTAACAGGCTTAGTGCCATTTCTTCTATACAAAGCATCTAAAAAACTGTAACTGTCTACACCTGCTTCCTCTGGTAATGGCTCTCCAAGTAAATCTGAAAAGGTGGCTAACATATCTGTATTCGATACTATCCTAGCACTTTCTGAGCCTTCCTCTATCACACCAGGCCAGCTCGCTATAAACGGCATTCTATGCCCGCCTTCCCAGGCATCAAACTTCATCCCTCGATATATTGAAGTTGATCTATGGCCATAGGATTCAATATCAATAGGCCACCATACTGGACCGTTATCACTTGTGAAAATAATAAGCGTATTCTCTTTTAATCCGCTATTGTAAACAGCATCTACTACTTTTCCAATGGCATGGTCGTTTTCTGCTACCCAATCTCCCCAGTCACCAATTTCTGAAGTTCCTTTAAATTGTTTAGAAGCAAGCCATGGTGTATGCGGAGAAGCCAATGCTAAATAGAGAAAGAACGGATTTGAATCATTAGCCTCATCTTCAATAAAATCAATTGATTTTTGAGTAAATGTGTTTAACACTTCGTCATGTTTGAAATTTTTGGCCGCTTTTCCTGCTCTCCAAAAAGCGCCTTGCCAACCATTTTTACCGTATCCTTCCCCTGCTTCAATGTCTTCTGTTGGAGGTTCTACAGCATGCCTATTTTCAATAAAATAATAGTCTTTCTGGTCGAGTGAGCGACTAATTCCATAATAGTAATCAAACCCGTGATCAACTGGTCCGCCTGTAAGGTTGTTATAATCACTATAATCAAAGCCTAAATGCCACTTACCAACCATACCTGTTTTATATCCGTTTTCCTGTAAAATACCTGCGATGGTTAATCGATTTTCTTCAATAAGTGGTTCCGTTTTCCAATTAAAATGTTTCGCTCTAAACGGGTATCTGCCCGTAAGCAGTCCGTACCTAGATGGAACACAGGAAGATGCTGAAGCATGGGCATCTGTAAACATCATGCCAGAAGCGGCCAATTTGTCGATATTGGGTGTAGAAATCTTTGATTCTGAATTAAATGCTTTTGCATCACCATACCCCATATCATCTACCAGAATAAATATTATATTTGGCGGGTTCTTTGATTCTTGGGCTTGTTTGTTCTGACATCCCACGGTGATCAAGAGTCCTATGCCTAGAATGATTGCCAATTTTATTTTCATCTTAAAAAGCAATTTCATATTTGAAGATAAATCAAGACAACCTATTTGATTTGTCTTGAATCCAGGGCATAGCTTGCGTAAAAAAACATCGGCAGAAAACCCTTCTGTTTTTACAAATTCCAATCATACCTATTCCAAATAATATATGTTCATGCAACAACGCTTCTAATTTTCATCCATCACATCTTTAGACTATACTAGTTTTCTCGTTCACTAGAAAATAACTTTTTGTCCGGTTTTTCAGGAAGGCCATTTTTCCATTCACTTATCTTATCGATCAGGTTTTCTACAACATCCGTATTGGCCTCTTTAAGATCATTTTTCTCATAAACATCTGCCACGATATCATAAAGTTCAACATAGCTCAAATCTTCATTAGCGACTAGCTTCCAATTTTGATCAACAATAGCATACGATACCCAATGGTCGGGTTTGTTTTTTGGTGCAGGCCATCTCGCTCCCATTTTCCAGAAAAGGGGCTGGGTCCTTAGCGGGTATACTTTCCCTAGAAGTGTGAAGACTTGACTAATCCCATCTGGCGTATAGGATTCCGGTAATTTGGCCCCAGCAATGTCACAAAAGGTAGGCAGCAAATCTACGGCTGATAGTAAGGATACACTGTCAATGCTTCCCGCCTTAATTTTTCCTGGCCAGCGAGCAATAAACGGAACGCCTATTCCTCCTTCAAAAAGGGCTGCTTTATACCCCTTCCTTCCCCCCGTAATTCCTTTAGAAGCCTCAATACCAAAACCCGCACCCGTTGCCGAATCGAACATGAGACTCAATTCTTTCCTATCGTTGCTTGATCTGGCTGGGCCATTATCCGAACTAAAAATGACTAGGGTGTTTTCAGTCAGATTCAGACGATCCAGTTGATCTAATACCTGCCCAATCCTATCATCAGCATGAGACAAAATGGAAGCATAAATATTATCGGCTTCTTCAAGGTCTGGAAATCGCCATTGGTATTTCGGAATTACGTGATGAGGTGTATGAGGTTCATGAATCCATAAATTAATAAAGAAAGGTTTATTGTCTTTGTTGCTTTGCTCTATAAAGGCCATTGCATTTTCAGCATCTTGATGTACGGGCATTTGTTCTCCGGCACAGTTAAAAGCACCATAGGTATCATACCCATACTTACTGGGCAAAGGAGAATCTGGAATCATATTATTGGAAAGATGCCATTTCCCAAAATGGGCCGTTGCATATCCACTTTCTTGTAATATTTTGGGCAAGAGTGTGTTTTCATAATCTAGCCAATCAGGCATATTTCTCCTTGCATTATCCGGAACCCAGGCAAAATGACCATCTATATTATGTCTGGCAGGAAATTGCCCAGTCATAATTGCAGTCCTACTTGGTGAGCAAACACCACTGGCTGTTGTAAATCTATGAAAGTCAGCTCCTTCTATTGCAAGGCGGTCTATGTTAGGCGTTTTGACATAAGGATGGCCATGGCAACTTAAATCGCCCCATCCCCAGTCGTCAGCAAAAATAAAAAGAATGTTAGGCCGAGCTTCGGCACTTGCTTTCTGACTGCTCAATTCTTCTTTTTGAGTGCAGCTGGAAAGAGAAAACAGCAGTAATCCAAAAACGAATAACTTTATGGTAGAGTGACCGTTTCGATTGATTGATGTTGAAAGATGGTTTTCCATGACTTTAATCCATGCTAGATAAGGGAGTAAAACTTATTTCTTTTAGGCTCGCCATTTCAATTTCACCTTCAACAAAGGATACGGTCACCCTATGTTTCCCCGGTTGATCGAATTTTAATAGCCCCATCTCAAAGAAATGGTAAACGGATGATGAATTTTGTTCGTTTTGAAGTATATTTCCTTCTTCTGTCTCTATGCGCCATACTATTCTTCCCTTGCCGGTGTAGTTTAGATTCACTTGGTAATCCCCAGGCTCTTGAACTTCTACTTCCCACGATAGTTTACTGTCTAAGGTCCAATCTTGTGCCTGTGCGATATGTTTCCATTCTCCAAATTTTTCCATCCATTTTTTCTCTTCGATGGAACAACCTTCTGCCTCAGCAAATGCTACTGGTATGATGGTGTTGTACACCGGGTCTATACCAAAGCCTTGATGCACTTCCAATTCACCGATTAACTCCACCTCAATAACAGAAACCAATTTCTCTGAGCGCCTTGAAGGTAGGTGAAATGTCACCCACCCATTTTTTCTGGATGTACCAATGTTTTTACGCCCATCTCTTGTTAAAAGGCTTGCTGATTTAATTTCATTCTGAAGCCCAGGAAGGCTTAGCTCTCCATCGAGCGGCCAATCATACACACATAGGTTTAATTTACCCTTGGAAATGGTAATATCGCCCCATGGCATGGCATGCCCCCAAGGGGATGCTTCCGCTTTGTAGATCACTTGGGGATGTCTTTTAATCCACTCCCCCGAAGTTCGCAATGATTTTTGGGCCTCGATTGGAATGCTGCCATCTGGTCTGGGGCCTACATTTAGCATATAAGTGCCACCACGGGCCACCGTGGATATGACGCTAGTCAAAATACGTTTTGGACTTTTCCAATTTTGATCATACCAAGCGTAACCCCATGAATCATTTGTAACATCAACCGTTTCCCAAAGACCTTCCTCATTTTTTGTAGGAATATTCATATCTCCGAGGGATTTATAATCCCCGAGGCCATGTCCAGCACGCCCTGAGATTAGAGCATTGGGCTGATTTTTATGAACAATGTCTACCAACTGCTCTACATACTTCTTTTCCATATTGCCAGGGGTATCAAACCATACGATGGCAATATCTCCATATTGGGTAGTGATCTCTTTTACTTGTGGGAGGCACTTGTTTTTGAAGTAGTAGTCAAAGCCTACGCTTTTTCCTCTTTTTGTGGTTTTGGGACCACCATTTCCTCCGGGAAAAGTCCAGTCTTGATTGTGGGAATAATAGAAGCCAAACCCCAAGCCTTCTTCCTTACAGGCCTGCGCCAGTTCCTTCATGGGATCCCGGGCGAATGGCGAAGCTTTGACAATATTGAAATCATTGCTTTTTGAATTATACATAGCAAAGCCATCATGATGTTTACTGGTAACAATGATATATTTCATCCCAGCATCCTTGGCCAGTTTGGCGATGGCAGTAGCATTGAAATTTACTGGGTTGAAATTTTCTGCTTCTGCCATATACTCATCCGCTGGAATCCCCGCCCGTCTTGGATGCATGATCCATTCACTAATGCCGTAGTAGGTTTTTCCTTTCCATTTGTTGGCTATATTGGAATAAATCCCCCAATGGATAAACATGGAATAATTGCCATCATCGAAAAGTGCTATTTTAGAGATGTCGTTAGCTGTGGCGATTTCTTTTTGATCACCCCACATTTCGTCCATCTTTTGGCTTTCTTTTTTCTGCGCCAAACCACTAGTGCCCCAAATCATCAATAGGAGAATAAATATATTTTTCATTTGTTTGATTTTAACTTGAAAAGCTGCTGCTTAATAAAGAAGTTGTTGGTTATGGGTTAATTCCATTAACCTCAGCTGACCATCATTTACACCCAATAAATATCCCGTCTTGTTATCAGACAATTGAATGTGGGCAATATTTTTGATGTCAGCTCGAAATAGCAAACCACTTTGTGTAGGTGTGATCGTTTGAAAACCTTGTGCTGATCCAACCAAAACCACCCCCAATCCTGCATCCGATCTGGGGGTTTCGACTTCTGCCTGATATAAATTACCTGCTATTAATAAATCCGGAAATTTATCCCCATTATAGTCAATAGGTTCTATCGCATTTATGGTCGAAAATTGCGTTCTAGTGGGTAGGGGGTGTCTTTGCTTAAAATGCCCATTTTCATTCTCAAACCAGGCATGTGCAAATGTTTCGGATTGGTAATGCAATGCTTCCTTCAACATTCTGTTACCATAAATGTCACTTAAATCCGCTTCGGCAAATTCTCTGAAAGTTTTATATCTATGGCCAATGGCTGGTACTTGTTGGGAGGAACATTCCCTGCCTCTTAAGGGGACTTCTTTATCCTCTTTTTTATAACTGAGGACAATATCATTCTTCCCATTTTCATCGAAGTCAGCAGAATAGACCTCAAAAGGCGAGTCTGCTGAAGCCTGGTACTTGTAATTAAGTCCGAGGTTTCCAGCGATTAGATCCAAATCCCCGTCCTGGTCAATGTCTAGGCTCGTCACCGCATACCACCAACCTTGGCTTTCTCCAAGTCCAAGATCTGCTGTCTTATTCACTAAACGGCCCTTGTCATTTTTGAAAATAGTAAGCGGCATCCACTCTCCGCTTAATATCAAATCTTCCCAGCTGTCTCCATCTACGTCCGCCCAGATGGCATCCGTAACCATACCCAATTCAAGCAGTTCATCTGCCTGATCGCTAGTTGCATCTTCAAATTTCACGGCCTCATCTTTTCCTCCAAGGTTTTTTAACAAGAGGCTGTTTGCTGGAAAAGGATATTTCCCAGGGGTGTTGCGACCTCCGATGAAGATGTCTTGCAAACCGTCTTGGTCAAAGTCACAAATGGCGATGGCTTGGCCGGCAGTCGTTCCACTAGGTAAAGCGGTTTGGACCTTGATAAAACCTGTACCAAGGTTCATATATAAGCGATCGGTATGGTCTTGAAATTGATTTCCGTGAGAGACAACATAAAGATCTTGATCTCCGTCGTTGTCAAAATCTGAAAAAACAGCAGCCCCGTCTTCCTGAGCAAAAACTTCAAGCCAGGGGCCTGCTGTTTCAACAAATTTGGCATTCCTTTTTTGCATAAATAATGCGCCAGGTTGACCTGCGGCACCTCCTACATAAAAATCCTCCAAGCCATCACCATTTATATCTCCTGTGACCAAGGCAGGCCCCATCATGGAATATTTATAGGGTAGCAAGGGTTCGAAAATATAATCATCAAACAGATCTTCCGAATGCCTAAAATCTAAGTCTGATGTTGCAGTGATATCCTGAAAAGAAGGGGTGGGCTTTTCGTTTTGTTTGTTGGCATCTTTTGCCTGACTATGATCAAGTACGATCAGTTTATTGATAGAGGGTTGGTTCAAGGATTGCTCTTTCCCATCTGGCCAGATAATATGTAGCTTGTTTATGCCGGTATTTATTCCCAAGCCAAAGTGTAGCACGGGTTCCATACTGGATTGAAAACCCCGGGTCAGCGTCAATTCCTGGGTTTGGCTTACCCCGCCGGATTCGACCCTTACCTTAGCCCCTAATCCAATAGCGTTTTGCTTAGGCCCTTTTAATGAAACGCGCAAATAGTCACTTCCTCTAGTGTTGTTCTGAAACAGCGAGGCGGCCTGATCAATGTTGTTAATAACCAAATCGAGATCGCCATCATTATCGAGGTCACCGTAGGACATTCCATTGGAAAACCCCTCAAAATCCAAATTCCAATCTTCACCTCTTTTCACAAAAGAGAAGTCACCTTGATTTTGATACACGTAATTGGCAATGGGTTGACTAGAATAATCCGTTATCTCTAAGTTAAAGGCTTGTTTAAAAGAAGTTGCACTACTCCTATTGTTCACATCATTGTCATTGACATCTCGTTTCATACCGTTGGTGATATAGATGTCTTTCCAGCCGTCATTATCCAGATCAGCAAACAAGGTCGACCAGCTCCAGTCCGTGGAAGCTATTCCGGCCAATCTTGAAATTTCACTCATGATGGGTTGGTTATTCTGGTCTAGACCGCTATTCACCTGAAGGCTATTTTGCATGTACTGATAGTGAAACCCCAATGACACCCCCTGATTGAAATTCTGGGGACTCATGCTGGCCATATTCACTTTTGCACGCACATAGTCTTCCGGTGACATATCTGCCTGAATTAAATCCGTCCATCCATCATTATTAAAATCTGAAGCGTCGATTCCCATGCCAAACATGGAGGTATGTCCGGTGGTTTCTTTTGAAACCTCCCTGAATGTTCCATCACCATTATTCAGATAAAAATAGTCAGGGACATTGAAATCATTGGAAAGGTAGAGGTCGACCCAGCCATCATTGTTGAAATCTACTGATACTAAACCTAGCGTGAGCCCGAAATTTTGTACTCCGGCCTCTTGAGTCACATCCGTGAAGTTTCCATTTCCATCATTTCTATAAAGATGACCACTTTCCTCAGGGGGATTCTCCTTCATCTTTTCAGCATAAAACAGGTTGCCCTGACTCAGTGGGACCAAGGGGTAATTGGCTACAAATAAATCAATATCACCATCATTGTCGTAATCAAAGAAGGTAGATTGTATGGAATGGGAAGCATCATCAATGCCGAAATCTTTTGCCTTTTCAGTGAAAGAAAGATCTCCATTATTAATGAAAAGTTGATTTCTGGTGTCATTGTATTTTCCAGACACGGAGAGGTAAATATCCAGCAGTCCATCATTGTTGATATCTGTCATGGCGACGCCAGTGTACCAGCGCTGATCACCGGCAATATTGGCAGCCTTACTAATGTCTTCAAATTGCATGTTGCCCTTGTTGAGGTACAATTTGTTATCTACCATATTCCCACTTAAAAAAACATCAGATAATCCGTCATTATTAATGTCTCCAATGGCGACTCCCCCTCCCATATAGATGTAAGGGAATTTGAAATAGGTTAAAGAGTCATTTTCAGTAATCTCATTGGTAAAGGCAATCCCACTAGCCGATGAAGAGATGGCTGAGAATGTAGTTTCTGGCGGTAAATTTCCATTTATCCCTCGTTCACATGCTGAAATCAACAGGGTGAGCAGGAGGAAGTAAGTGATTTTATGATCGAATTGTATAACACAACTATGCTCCATAACGACTTTGATATGAAAAGTGAAAATTCCCATTTGCTGGAATTTGCCTTTCGAGAGAACACCTAGAAGTATTGATGATTTCCACTTTCATGAAAAAAATAGTAGATATTTTGCGAAAACGAAAATCATCAATATGATAGAAGTGCACTATCGGGTTAATTCTCCGTAATTAATTATACCCGGGATTTTGTACCATGTTGGGGTTGGTAGCAATTTCCAATTGAGGGATAGGGAAATATTCCCTTCCTGGCACATAAAGAAGCGCGTTGGGTCTTAAAGAAGGATCGTCTACAAACCTGCTAGGTGATAGTCCCCAACGCAATAGATCCAAGGGTCTTTGAGACTCATTACAGAGTTCCAACGTTCTTTCATCACGTACGCGTTGTCTAAATTCCTCTTTGGACAAGCCTTCTGGAATAGCTGGCATATCAACTCTGGCACGTACACGATTAATAGAAGTATAAGCAGCAGGAGTCGGACCATTGGCTTCATTTTCAGCCTCTGCGTGCATTAATAGTACATCTGCAAATCGGATAATCCGCTTATTATTTCCATTCGTATTAAAAGCTGCTCGGGGTTGTCCGCCATTTGGGTCTATAAACTTAGCGTTTCTCACGGGTCTTCTTCGGTTAGCAGGATCTTCTTCATAATTTGCTATTTCAGTGGCAAATTTTTCTGCAAATAGACGCCCATCAAAGTGTTCAGCTCCCGGATAATCCCAAACCAATGTTTCTTTAGCTCGTGGATCCATGAGACCACCGTTTGTTGTTTCTCGCATGAACAAATCCAAAACCCATGGATTCATCCAGTAATTTGCATGGTCAAAATCCATTGAACTATATCGAGCCGTTGAAGGCACATCAGCTCCCCAACCAGCTGTCCAAGCTCCTGTCTTGTCATATTGTATTTCGAAGAGCGACTCTATATTATTTTCAGCGGTTTCAAGGAAATTGTCACCAAAGTTTTGCATTAAGTCAAAAGTCCCATAGTCACCACCAATCAATTTATTAAATTCGGTTACGGCGGCTCCCCATTCTTCTAAATATAAGTGAGACTTTCCTAAAAGCGCCGATGCCGATCCTTTCATAGCACGTCCCTTATTACTATCGTCCCAAGAAATTGGCAATAAAGGAATGGCAGCCGTGAGATCTGCCTTTATTTGGTCCCAAACCAAGTTGGGGTCTACCTGTGACTGCTGGGTTTCGGCTAAGTTGGCGGCAGGTTTTGTTACCAGTGGAATATTCCTAAAATGATTCACCAAAACAAAATAATTTAGCGCGCGCAAAAAATACGCTTCTCCTAATATATTATCCTTTAAACTGGCATCCATTTCAATCTTGGGTACATTTTGCAGCACAAGATTTGCTCTAAAAATCACCTTCCACATTTCTGCAAAGGCATTTGCGTAATTGCCATCATTGGGATTCCCATTATAGTGCCTTAAATCCCCACCAATACCCCCAGGATTCCAGATTTCGTCAGAGTTGGACAATTCAACCATATACCATATTCTACCATGATAAAATATAGTAGATAATGGGCTATAAGTCCCAATTATAGCAGCTGTGGCATCAGCTTCAGATTGCCAGAAGATATCTGGTGTTAAGGTATTGGGATTTGATTGATCAAGCAGGTCTGCCTCACAACCTAAAAGGAAGGCGAAGCTCAGACAGGTTAAAATATATTTTTTCATTTTCTTTGTTTTATTAATAGACTTCTGAAATAGTTTTATAGGAGAAAGAAGATGACTTTTGTGGCTGACCAAAGCAGGCTCGGACCCTAATAGCCATAGCTCTTAAGTGGAGGACCGAACGCAGGGCAGCTATAAAAGGCACTTTTTGCTCCATACAAATTAGTTTAAAGTCTAATGATGCTTTTAAAGATGAACTAGACTATAATCCGACCTGTATTCCAATTATCATTGTTCTTGCTGCAGGATACGAGGACTGATCTATTCCTGAAAAGAAGAGTAAATTGTTGTTGTCAACAACTCGAGCTTCATCATCAAAAGACCTTCCAATTTCGGGGTAATAGCCTGAATAACCAGATATGGTAAACAAATTCTGGGCAGACCCGTAAATTCTTATTTTTCTAATATTCCATTTATCCAGTAAGGTTCTTGGTAGCGTATATCCAATTTGGACATTTCTAAGTCTGAAATACGCGCCACTTTCTACATGAAAACTACTGACTCTATTGTTATTAGCACCACCGCCAATTCTTGGAATTCTGGTATCCGTATTTTGAGGAGTCCAATAATCCAATGCCTCTCTGGTCATATTACTTCCCAGGTTTAACAAATTCCGACCTATTCCATTGTTATATATTTCATTTCCGGCAACCCCATTAAAGATCATATTGATATCCCAATTTTTATAATTGGCATTGAGTGTAAACCCATATTCAATGTCTGGCATATAACTCCCTAGAAACTTTTGATCATCTACAGTTAATGCTCCGCTATTGTCGAGGTCTTCATAAATGAAATCTCCAGGTTGTGCATTTGGGTCAGCATTGTCATCGGCTTCAATTTCAGCCATTGTTTGGTAAATACCTATCACATTATAACCGTAAAAACTGGCTACGGGCGCACCTACATCTGTACGTGTTTGACTGGCAGTGGACCCAACACCCGCTGTAATAGGAGCGATGTTTTCCCCTAATGAAAGCACCTCATTTGACAAAAACGTAAGGTTGCCACCGATATTAAAATTAAGTGCCCCAATATTATCACTGTACACTGCAGCTAATTCCAAACCTTTGTTTTGTATAGATGCTGCATTTTGGGGAACAGGTATGTTGGTACCAGAGGTGGGCGGTATTCTAAGTGACACCAGAATATCTTCAGATTTTTTATCAAAGTAATCAGCAGTTAAAGTGAATTTATAATCGAATAGCGCTAGATCCAATCCGAAATTATAGGTTTTCGTAGTTTCCCAAACAAGATTAGGGTTGGCAAAAACGGTTTGTGAAACGCCAGGTACTCGGACTTGACCTGATCCCAAAACAGCATCACTATTTATATTCAGAATTGGGATATAGGCATAATCTGTAATGTTCTGAGATCCTAGCTCTCCATAACTACCTCTAAGTTTTAGATTGTTCACCATTTCACTATTTTTCAAGAAGTCTTCCTCGGAGAGGGTCCAAGCAGCAGATACGGATGGAAATATTCCAAACCGATTTTCTTTTGAAAACCTTGATGAGCCATCCCTACGGACCGTACCACTCAAATAGTATTTCCCGGCATAGTTGTAATTCAATCGACCAAATACAGATCGTAAACCGCTAATGACTTCCGTTCCTTGAGCCGTAACGATTGTACTTGCTGCACTCGCTTGTCTTATTTCATTGGAAGGAAAGCCTGAAACCCATAGAAAGCCTCTGTCAGTTTCCGTCTTCTGTGAAGTAAATCCGCCAAGTACCTCAATAGAGTGCTGGCCTAGTGATTTACTGTAGTTAAGTGTTCCTTCTATAAGTTGGTTTGAGTAGGTAGATGTTCTGTCTCTTAGTTCAGCATTCTGTATATTTGCATCTAAGTTGTTGGATATGAAGAATGTCGGATTGAAGGTATAATCTGAAGTAACGAAATATTGAAGTCCCATATTCACATTGGCTGTAAAACCTTCAATGAACTCGTAACTAAGATTCAAACCACCCAAAAGGTTTTTCTTGGTTTCATGACGATCTTGAAGCAGTGCTCTCCCTATATGGTTGTTCCCATCCTGTCTATGTAGTTCCTGAGATGCCCCACCGAATCCACCTTCATTATCAGGGTTTCGAAATGGGATGGTTGGCAATATGTTATTTCCTAAATTCCAAATGGTGTTTTTTGTTCTGTAAGTACTTGTAACGGTAAAGGTTTCAGAAATGCGAAATTTCCCTAAATCGATATCCATATTAGCACGAAACGTCTTTCTATCAAAATCAGAAGCGACGATTATACCTTCCTGGTCTAACCAATTAGCTGAAATATTGAAATTTACCGCCCCGGCTGTTCCATAAACCTTAGCCGATGTGTTCATTATTGGAGCATCTGAAATGGCTATGTCATCTATGATTGTATTAACAGAAGGGTCCAAAAACTCGTTAAATCCAGGTAGTAAATCAGGTTGCTCTCCTTCTGGAGTGTTTGCTATGGTCAATTTATTTCTTAGATCTGCATATTCTGCTCCGGTAAGCCAATCCAGTTTCTTAATTTGAGACTGGTTACCATAACTTGTTTCAAATTCTACGCTAACACCTTCACTCCCTCTACCACTATTAGTTGTAATGATGACCACTCCATTAGCCGCCCTGGATCCGTAAATTGCCCCGGCAGATGCATCTTTTAATACCTGGATATTCTTAATATCCGATGGATTCAAGAAGTCCATGTTATCTGTAAACATTCCGTCAATAACAAACAATGGATCTGAGTTTGTCAGAGACGAGACCCCTCTAACAACAATATTGGTACTTGCTCCCGGGCTACCTCCACTAGATTCAATACGTACCCCAGCCATGCGTCCAAGTAAAAGTTGAGATGGGTCGCCTATCTGTAATTTGTCCAGCCCCTCACCTGATAATGAGGCTATCGAACCGGTCAAGTCAGATTTTTTCTGCGTGCCATAACCCACTACAACCACCTCATCTAAAAGTGCAGTTTCTGTCTCCATGGTAATATCGATGCGTCTTTGGGTGCCTACAACTACGGTTTGTGGTTGGTAGCCCGTATAACTGAAGGTCAGACTGGAACCCTCCCCTGTGATGGTAATCTGATAGTTGCCATCAACATCCGTAATGGTACCACTGGAAGTACCTGACGCCTGTACCGTGACTCCAATTAGTGATTCACCATCAGAATTAGTTACCTGTCCAGCAATGGTCAACTCCTGGGCATACAAGCCCATAAGTGGGATAATCAAAAGAGTTAAGAGTAAGCTCTTTTTAAATAAGGTGTTTTTCATAAACTATAAAATTTTGTTTTTCACAATGAATCGGCACAAAAACTTGGCTAAGCAATTTGTCACCAAATATATGTGTTGAGGCAAGGGAGGCGTTAGAAGAAAAATATCATTTGTTTGCTCAAATCTTTCATTCCTTAGGTCATTGTTTAAACACACATAGATGAATTAGGTGGAAAGAGGGAGGTGTGTGAGGCACTACTTGTATCATAAGCAATGAAAGATGAAAGAACTTACCAAAAGAGAAGACCAGATTATGCGGATAATTTGGCGGCTTAAAAAAGCGGTCATCCGGGATGTTCTTGCTGAATTTCCCGAACCACGGCCCCATTATAACACGGTGGCTACGTTGGTGAAAATACTAGAGAAAAAAGGCGTGCTCAAAGCAGAGCGAATTGGAAACACCAACCAGTACAGCCCCACGCAAAACTTTGAAGAATACAGAGAAGAACATCTACAAGATATCAAAGAGAACTTCTTTGACAATTCTTTCCCCAAGATGCTTAGCTACTTTGCTAAAAAGGAAGATTTGTCAGAAGCAGAAAAGTAAGAACTACTCCGAATTATTAAGTCTAAGGGATAGGGCAATATCAGTTGCCAGCGTGTAAACTTATTTTATCAACATCCCTGAAAAGTCCTAAACTATGATAGCGTTACTTGTTAAGGCTTCACTTGTCATTGTCGTGCTATTGGCTTTCTATAAGCTTTTTCTGGAGAAGGAAAGCTTTTATTTAGCCAACAGGATATATCTACTAAGTTGCCTGGTATTGGCTTCCACTCTTCCCTTTATGGCATTACCAGCTTTGGTAGCGCATCAAGGAGTGCTTAGCACTTTGATTGAGACGTCTGGAGAAAAGGAGCCTATCCTAAGAGAGGAAGCAATGTTATCTGGAAATGACTTGACGCGCGCTCCAAAAAAAACGGCTCAATCTTTAGATCGATCTTCGGGAGTAGCTTCATCGGAGACTAAGCCGGGGCCCGCCACGGAAGGAATGCT
>CAJXPD010000116.1 GCA_913057785.1 uncultured Lewinella sp.
TGGTGATTCCTCGGAATTCATCACCGGAGCTCCCTGCGGCTGTCTGACAGGAGGCTAAGAGTACTAAGGTGGGACGATGTTGTGCATACTTTTCTAGTAGCCGCGCCACTTCCCTTCCCTTTTCTTTTTTCCCTATTAGTGTCAAATCATCTTCCAACATCAGATAGCCGGTCCGTAAGGGCTCGTCGTAAGTCCCATGCGCAATGATGTGTAATATGTGATAGTGCTTTTGCGCGAGCTTTCTTTCTAATGCTGCTAGTGACCCATTGTCCGTGAAGTCTATTTCTACCGAATTGCCCATCTTGAGTTCATGAAAGGCTTGAATAATGTTGGCTTCTTCTTCCTCGTAATTCAAGCGTCCCTTGACCTGCTGATCTTCAGGTGAAGAGATCATGATGAGTACCTTCAGGGGTAAGGGGTTGGTGGGTACGTGGGGAGATAAGGGCAGCGAAGCGGTTAACCCCTTTGATATCAGCAGATCGTTACTGCTGCTAGCTCTAAAAGCGAGCTGCCAAGGTAGGTTGAGTATGTCGTTGCGGGCATGTGTGAGATGAATACTGCCCGTTAACGGTGCTGATGGTAGATTCTGATGCTGGATGACTTGCTGCATCTGTTGAATTAGCTCATCAAACAGGGATTGACTCAGTGGAGTGCCATGTTCGATGCGCCAATTGATGTCTGCTTTCAGCTTACTTAAGGCTCCCAGCTCTTGCTCGTCAAGGGTAAGTTGAAGGGTGGTATGTGGGCTGTCTCCTTTCACTTTTTAGATTTCCCGGTATACATCCCCTGTATCATTGCTGGTTCCTGGTAGTGTGATTTCCAGCAATTCCTCACAACATTCACATTCTACTTCTAACGTTGTTTCTCCCTTTTTACTGGATTGACTGAATTCTAATTCAAATGCACATTTTTTCTCACATGGACAGTTAATCGTCATTTTCTTTTTTTCCATTTCCTGCTGATTCTTTTGGATACGGTTTGATGTTATACGACTTTACAACCTAGTCATTGGGATTGATAAGCTCTCGATCGGAATTATTTTCTAACTGAATAATCCAACGATCCAATGGTATAGATGTCCTAATTGCTCTACCATCCAGATGATGATTAGTAACAATACACCCAGCACGGTCTGTACCCAGCCTTCATTCCATCCTGCGATTAGGCCGATGATGACTAAGGGTACATTAAGGGCTATGATCCAATAGAATGTTCCTTTGCTATAGCTTTTGATGGCTTCTCCGGCTTTCAGCGCTTGTATACCCAACCAGCTGGTCAAAACCAAATAGGCTGGAATGAAAAAGTAGAAGATCAAGAATGTGACGGAACCCATGCCGTCTTTGATGGCATAGCTGTAAGAGTCTGCATAGGGAACTGATAGTAGGTCGTGCTGAATGATCTCCCAGGGCCGCCTTTTGATGTAATACAAGGGCTCGAAGGCCTGTGCTCCCCCGATTGCTCCAGTTATTAGTAGGACGAAAGAGATGTAAAATTGCGCGATTCCAATCAAGATTACATTTTGTCCGGTTTTCTTGGCCTCATCCAGCTTGCGAGCCGCATCACTCAAACGTCCTATAATGGTAGGTAGTAGTCCGAAGATAATCCAACCCACCAAGTTGTGGGAGAAAAATCCACTGGAAAATCCACGGATAAACCAAAGATGTATTTGGGTGAAGATGAAGCCAACGGTTATGGCAATGCCGGCGAAAGTGAAACAATACTCGCTCATTTTCTTCATCAGCCAGTTGGCTGCTAAGGCCGGCCATTGACCTTTGGTCTGTTCTAGTAACTGGGTGCCTGCCGTCGTCCACTCACTCCACTTTTCTAAGTTTTCACTTATCCATATGGCTACGGCGAAGAGCGTCAGCCAGATGCACATCCAAATGATACCTGCTGTACCCAATACGTGCACATTGTGCCAAATTAAGCCAACGGCACTGATGACGGTGGGCACGAGTAAGAACAGGAATAGACTGCCCTGACTGCTGTTGATGAATCGTCCCACCTGCCCAACGATGGCAGATATGCGATGGACGATGTTGATGCGTTCGATAAATTCTTTTGTTTTGATCCAGGCTCTTTTCCAAAAACTTTGCTTGGGCGCTTCGCTTGTGGATACTGGATCGGTAGGCTGACTGGGAGTACTTTCCATTTCTACGACTGTGGTATGTTATAGGTTTGTTATGTCTATCTCTCTGGAATATAACACTTTTTAGCTAAACCTGGACGCCCTTGCCTATTGTCATGGGCCACCTGACTTATTCCCTATTCTTTGCTATCTAATGCTGAGGGGTCTTGATCAATGATCTTAATTACCGCTTGTTTATCTGTTAGCTTTATGATTTTTTCTATTTCATCAATGCTATAGTTGTCAAACTTATAGATATCCTCGCCAATTTTGATCTCTGCGCTTTTGTTTTCAGGAATTATCCGTTTGATTATCGCCACTATGGATGTCAACACAGCAGAAGTTAGGCCTACAATTGTTGCTCCCGTTAAAAGGTCTTCCGCAAAGTTTAGCCCACCATCATGGTTTTCTGCCGGAGCACATTCGATACCTTGCTCCTCTGCTGCGTCCATGAATTTGTTGTGCAGTCGTAAATCCATATATACGGTAATGGAACTATTCATCATAAATCTCTTTGAGTTTCTTCAAAAGTAAATCTCTATGATCAAAATACCAATTCCATGTTTGGGTACAATGTTTTTCAAGGGTCCCATCTTCAGCATGCATATCCCACCGGTCATCGGTAAATCCCACAGCCTTAGACATACTCAGCAATAGGGATCTTCCACTGCTGCGCATTAACTCGGAAAGACTTTGTGCGTACTGCGTATCGATATTCAACTTATCAATTGTAATATGCATTTGCATTCTTACAATATTACATCGTACCAGCGGATGTGGATAGCTATTTCTTCTATATTCTTCTATGGTATAGTAATCCAAACTGGAAATCTTCTTATTGGCAATTAGGTCTTCAAGAGCAAATAATAACCCGATTCCACTTAAGGTAAAGTATATGGCTTGCTCTTTAGGATAATCTAAAGGTTGACCATTGGGTAAAATGGATAAGGGATAGGAAAATAATCTTCTAATGTAAAAGTAGCTTGCACCTATATCTGCATCAAGTTCTACAAATTTCCTCAGCCAAGTGGATGCTTTTAATTTCTTGTCGACGATGATTCTCTTATCTCGTAGAAAGCCTAGATGGTTGTAGGATAGATGGGACAATTCATGATACAATACAAATAAGATGATATATAATATGTTTTCCTTTGCTATCAGATAGTGATCGTCCGCCAGTTGATCCCCATATTCGTTCCAATTATCAGTATGATAGGGCGATTGATTTTCAATCATCTCCAAAATGTGAGCTTTTGAAAAGATAACGTACTCATCGTCACCTTGCTGACTATGCGACCAATAGTAAGCGGTTACGAGTTTGTAGATGTACAGTAAAAAGGCACACCCAAAATATAATGTGCATTTATGGCTGCTTTCGTCAATATCTGCTATTGCAATTATTCCCTTATTTGTTACCAAATTGATGTCGATGACTGCATAGCTCTCTTGCAAGTCGATGACTGTCTCTTGCGCTGTATTTTTGACATAAAACGCAGTTTCATTGGATAAGAAATTCAATATCCCGAGTAAATACTCTTTTTTAAAGTCAACAATGCTCTCTTCTTCCAGTAGCTGATACATATTGTTTCTTTGCGCTTTACTCTATCTATGATTGTCGGTGTGGAGGTGATTGCTTTCTCTTGGTAGATTCGTATTCAACCTGTACTTACTATAATAGTGATTTTTCCAGATGTATTGTTTGGTGCGGTGAAAGTAACGGTTTAATTCATTGTCTCCTCTTATCGATCTATAGGAACTACTTGCCTGGTTCTAACTGATAGCCACAAGGAAAGCCGCTTATCAATCCCGGGGGAGATACTACTTTTGAGCATATTCAAATATTTTGTAATTCATTTATTGCAAATTTGCAAGATCAAGTAATAAAAGCTAAATTGGACTTTGTAAAATTAACATACACTAAAGTCTCTCTAAGTCATCAGTTACATCCCTTATTCCGAAATAAAGTCTTGAGCTAATTCAGAGTACCTTGAAACTTGCCCTCAAGACCAACGGAGTCATTGATCTTTCCTTAGTCCAATGCTGTGAGAAAATTAGCTATACGGCTGTATAGCATGCTAGAATAGTCTCTCTCGTAATATCTATTTTATTTAGGTAAGTGGTTTGTCATTTGCCCTGCTTATTCTATTTTAAATTCATAGAAAATGAAGAAAATCATTGCGTTTTGTATCGCAGTTATATCTACTATCAGTTTAGATGCACAAGAAAACGGAATTCTATGGCGGTACATGATTGATAACATCTACAATTCCAATTTACAAGGCAACGTAGGGATTGGAACGCTTTTCCCAGAGGAACGTTTGACCGTCTCTGGAAATATTAGAGCAAATGCATTACGTACCAACGGGATCATTATTGGGAGTCAGGTGCCTGCCATTGCCTATCCTTTTGATTATGAAACGATCGGAGTGAGCAACGTTGGATTTAATCTTAGACTACAAACCCCGAATTCCATCTTCTTCCATACCGGAATTGACTCTGTTCTCAACCAGAATCCGGAAAGCAATGTTCGGCTAAGCATTTTACAAAATGGGAATGTAGGGGTTGGAACTCTAATTCCTAGTACTTCGCTAAGTGTGAAGACGACTTTCAGTAGTGTCAATCAAAATGAAGAAGTAAAAACCTTCATTGGCACAACAAACAGTGGTGCTGCGGGATTGCTTGAGACGCGTGGGGCTAATGGAAATCCCAATTTTAGGGTGACTACGAACGGAGCCAATCAAGGATTTGCCGGGGTATACAATTCTGCTGGTGCAAGTAGTGCTCGGATGTATGCGACTACTATTGGGGCCGGATATCTCAACACCTTGGGATCTGGTGGCGAGAATACCTTCCTTGCTGGTGGTACAAGCTCAGGCTTTGCTCGAGTATATAATAGCAGTGGTTCTAGCCGTGCAGAAATGAATGTCTTATCTGGTGCTGGATATCTAAGCACGTTAAGCTCTAGTGGCAACAGAGCCTTTTATGCTGGTGGTTCAAGCTCAGGTTTTGCCCGAGTATCTGATAACAATGGTTCCACCCGTGCAGAAATGTATGTCTTGTCTGGGGCTGGTGAAATGGCGCTTAGAGGGGCCAATAACAGCTATAACATCAGACTTACTTCTGTTTCTGGCAATGCAAATAACGGCTTTTTGGCGATATATAATTCTTCTGGTAATTCAAGAGTAAACAGTAGTATTTTCAATAGTGGAACTGGATATATCGAAACCCTCGGTGGAAATGGTAGAAGGAATTTCCTTATTGGAGGAAGCAACTCAGGCTATATGGGTATTTATGACGAAGATGCTAGGATCAGAACAAATGCAGGAATTCAATCTAATGGCGCTGGATATCTAAGAACCTACGGAAGCAATGGGAATACTAATTTTTATGTTGGAGGGGGGAACACTGGCTGGGCTTATGTCTACAATTCTGGTGGAACTTCAAGAGCTGGTATTGATATCCTGTCGAGTGGGGCCGGATATATAGAAACTACCGGTCACAATGGTCGAGATAATGTACGTTTAACGACAATAAGTGGAGATGCCAATAAGGGATTTGTAGCGGTAATTGATGGTGGAGGAACGACTGAAGCAGGGATCTATGTGAATTCAAGTGGGAATGGTCAAATGTTCGCCGACGTGAAGAATTTCAGAATGGAACACCCAACTCAGCCGGGCAAAGATATCTGGTATGCTTGTATTGAAGGCCCCGAGGCAGCAGCTTATGAGAGGGGTACTGGTACACTCAAGAATGGAGAAGCATTTGTACCGTTTTCTGAACATTTTGAACTGGTCGTAAATCCGCAAACCTTAACCGTAATTCTAACGCCACATTCCGTAGAGACTTTTGGTTTAGCTGTAATCAAGAAAACACCCAGGGGCATATTAGTAAAAGAGTTGACAGGAGGAATGAAGAATCGTGGCAAAGGAAACTTCAGTTTTGATTGGGAGGTGAAGGGCGTAAGAAAGGGCTATGAAGATTACCGGGTAATCCGAGATGCTGATGAGGACTTGCCAGCTGTAGCCGAAGATAGAGAGCTAGCTCTTCCAGAAGAAGAGGATGAAATCTCTGAGAACCCAGATATAGAGGGCACTATTCCAGGGGGAAACGATACCCTCTTGGATAACTCTAGCGCGAAGGATCAAGTTAAATCAGAGTTAGGCCAAAATAGACCCAATCCCTTTAGCCAACAAACAATCATTCCTTTTTTCATCGCTCCCTCGGTCCAACAGGCAGATCTACTAATCTATAGTTTGGGCGGTCAACTGGTGAAGGAAATTAAGATAGGAGATCGCGGTGAGGGTCAAATAGAAGTAGATATAAGCAATATGCCGAATGGAAGCTACTTCTATACATTGGTTCTGGATCAGCAGCTTATTGATACCAAGCAAATGGTCCTTAATCAGTAAACAAAAATCTGCCAATCAACAAGTTATGAAATATTTTAAGCTTTGCATATTGCTAGCTTATGCCCCCATTGTCTTACAGGGGCAATTGCTAAACCAAGTTTTCACCCTAGAACCCGGCTGGAACTCCATCTATTTGGAAGTTGACCCTGTTCCGAAGGAGTGTGCTGCTATTTTTGAGAATTTGCCTGTACAAAGTGTTTGGGCTTGGGCCAAACAGTTTGAAACAACCGCTGAAAGTGGTTTGGATTGGCTCATCTACCACCCAGGTCAACCTGGTTTAACAGATCTTCATCAGCTACAAGGGGGCAAAAGTTACTTGGTCCAAATTTCAGGTGAGGAAGCTGTAGAATTAAACTTAAAAGGGAAACCCGTCCTTCCTCGGTTAAGTTGGCAAAGTGATACGTTTAATTTAGCTGGGTTCCATGTAGACAAGGAAAATGCCCCAACCTTTTCGGACTATTTTGCCAGTGCGCCAGAATTGGTAGGCAATGAGGTCCTTATGATGGATAGTGAGGGAGACTGGACGCCGATCCAAGATCTTGAGCAGAATAGAATTGAAAAGGGAGTCTCCTATTGGGTGAAGTGCGATCGTTTTACCACTTTTAATGCTCCACTAGAACTAGAGTTAGAACAGGATAACTGCTTGATCTTCGGTACCTCCATCGTGGAACAGCCCATCAGATTAAGGAACTACAGCACTTCCGCAAAACAGGTGAACCTAACTCCTTATCCAGCGGAACTGGTAGCAGGGAATCTAGGTGAGGTCGCCTTAATCAGAAAGGAACCGTCTGGAACAGCTTGGGAAACTTTTGATGATGTATGGCAGGTAGAGATCGAACCCAATTCGGTAGTGGAGTTAACGATTGGCGTAGATCGAACACAGTTACAGAATGGCTCAGATGGTACCTATCAAAGCCTAATAGAAGTGAAAGATGATGAAGGAACCCAACTTTTCGTTCCGGTAAGTGCTTCGCTACCCACCGATCGGGCAGGGCTTTGGGTAGGATATGCCAATCTTGATGCGGTAAACTATGTAAATGGACTCGATGATTCTCCTCAGCCTGCAGCATCAGCTTTTCAACTCCGGTTGATATTGCATGTGGATGCTGATGGTAATGCACGACTCCTTGATCAGGTTACGCAAATGTGGAAGGAGGGCACTTATAAAGAGGATCCGGAAGATCCAAATCAAATGATTGTTGATGAACCGGGGACTTTTGTCTTGCTCACCGATGATGCTTTAGTCTCGCAATACGCTGGTGCGGCATTGAGAGATGGCAAACCTGTAGGTCGTCGACTAAGTACTCCTTTCTTCAGCTTTGATACTCCTCCCCTACTATCTGGGGGTTTTGAGGAAGAGCTTTCGGTGGATAGCTTGGTCATTAGCTATGATGATCCCTTAAACCCATTTAAACATCAATATCATCCTGATCATAATAACCTGGACGAGCGATTTGAAGAACCGTTGCCGGAAGGACTAGAATCCTACACCGTCACTCGTTCCTTACGGCTTCAATTCACAGAAGAAGATCCGGAGAACCTAAATCTCCCAGGTTGGGGCGATAATCAGGTAGGAGGACTATACAGCGAAACGATTGCTGGGATTCATCGGCAAGCTCTAAAAGTAAGTGGTTCTTTCCGCTTGCAGAGAATAAGCACCATCAATCGTTTAGATGAGCCTCCCACTCCAAATGCTATTTTCCCAGAGGAAGGGATTGCTACTCCCCAATCAGCTCTAAGATTCTTTGAACATCCGTTGATCGATACTGATCTGACCATTTTTCCCAATCCGGTAGATCAGAAGCTCTTTATTAAAGGACTTCCTGAGGGCATCTACCAGGTGAAAATTTCGGATATCAATGGCAAATTGGTTTCCCGACTTTTCCTATCAAGTGGAAATCAAATTAACACCAAGGCTCTGCAAGCTGGCACCTATTTCTTACAGGTCTCAGATGGATTCAGCTCCCAAACTATCCAATTCATTAAGATTTCAAACTAATGCGCTGTATTAACCATAATATTGGAGCATTGCTCCAAAGCCTATTGTATCGACTTGTCCTAACTGCTAGTTTATATCTTATCTTGAGTGTCTCAGCAACCAGTCAAGTGATTCCGTACCTGGACTCTAACAGCTTTGATGAAAATGGACCAGGGACTACATTGAGCGGTATTCCCAGCCTAGCTTCAGATCAATCAAGGAGTTGGATGGCAGTATGGGGGGTACTAGATCTCCAGAATCCATCTGCTGGAAATATCCAGTTAGTAGTCTCTGATTCGATTGGCAAAAAATGGAGTGTTCCACGAGATATATTGGAAACTTCATCCCTGGTTACTCCTTCTGTAGCAACTAATCGGCAAGGAACCTGGATCATCTGTTGGAGAGATAATGCTGGAATATATCTGATTCAGTCTACTGATCTGGGTAATAGTTGGTCTACTCCTCTGCAATTGAACCAGAGCAATGGTGCCTTTCTCAGCGAACCGATGATAGCTTCCGATGACCTTGCGACATGGCGTATTCTTTGGTCGGAGACCCTTGAAGGAGTCTCACGGGTTCTAAGTATTAGCTCCGTTGATAATGGGAATTCTTGGGGCTCTTTGGAAGAAGTAGCAACCTACTCCAAGTCGCTTGATCAAGTGGATCAGATCTCTAAAGTTAGCGTTGAAAGTGATCAGGAAGGGAATTGGCTAGCGGCATTTGTATTGAACCGAAGTACGGAAGATTATTTTCCACTTTCGGATCAACTGGTCATTTCGCGGTCAGAAGGAATAGTATGGGAGCAAGCTGACGTCATTCATGAATGCCAACATGTAAGAAACCTTGATCTGGCTACGGATGAGGAAGAGCATTGGCTATTGGTTTGGGGAGAAGAGGAGGAGGACCAATCTCCATTTCTGAGACATAAGATTTATCAAGCTCTATCTATGGATGAGGCCTATAGCTGGCAAGTTTCTAGTGCTCCTATAGCAATGGGGAAATATCCGCAAATTGAATCCTACACGAAAGGAAATTGGGCGATAGTATATGCCTCACAAAGCTTTATCCCTTCTAGCGGTTTGGATTACGATATCGTGATCGCGCATACTGATGACAACGGTTCTACTTGGCAAGAGGGATACTTGGTAAATAGCCAGGGCCGTACGGATTCAAGCCCAATTGTAGAGGATCAATTCCCAGTGCTGGGTCAAAATCAAACGGGTGGATGGGTAGTTACCTGGGTCCGAAGTTTTAGTGGATCTGCAGGCTTTCAATCTGAAGTGGCCTACCAGTTGGCAGATAGTTCACCTCCCTTCCCAGTGGAGGTCAATAGTACACAAGGTTCCATCACCTCAAAAAATTCATCCTTAACTTATTTATGGAAAGCTTTTATTGATGAGGAAAGCGGAGTTGATCATTACCAATATGCCTTTGGTGATGATACAGATATCGAAAGGTTTCAATCGTTTACTAGTCTTTCAGAAACGGATTCTATTGTTAACTTCCTTCCTACACAATTTCCTGCTCATTTCACTGATTTCTTTCCGACGGGCAAATATGTATTTACTGTCCGAGCAACCAATAAAGTAGGACTATTCCGGGATAGCTCCTATACGGTAGAAATTCGCCCACTAAAACTCGGTGAGCCTATCCCTATCCCAAACGACAAGAATTGGCTGGATGTCAATTGGAGTCAAACCACCTTTTCTCCTAGGAATCATGTGCTTTTTATTGAATCGGAACAAATACTACTCACCAGCGATTATTCCCTGGAAGAGGCTACTGTGCAAATTAATTGGGTATTCAATGATGGTTCGACCGTATTGGCCGATTACGATGTTTCACCAGAACCGGTGAGGCCTCCAGTCATTTTATACCATACTCATCAGGCCACCAGCCAAACTACTACTGGGGCTCCTCCTGTAGATGTGAGTAGGATTGACGATGTCATTATACACTACAACACAACTGTTCCAGCGCCACTCGACCCTACTGACGATCTGGAATTAAAGCCTTTCTGGCAGAGCTTATCCAATGGTGGGCAGAAGGAGCTGAATGCTAGAGGCACAACACTGCAAGAACCGGCCTTTATTCTGCTCGAATATCAGGACGATGTACAAGGTTTTATAGGCGTGGAAATTGTG
Source organism: uncultured Lewinella sp. (assembly GCA_913057785.1). Taxonomy (GTDB): domain Bacteria; phylum Bacteroidota; class Bacteroidia; order Chitinophagales; family Saprospiraceae; genus DT-111. The sequence goes on from CAJXPD010000116.1 coordinate 10,660, forward strand.
GAGTTAAGACCTCCAGAAGCGGATGTCCCTACAGGGGTAGTTGATATTGGATCAAGAATACTTCCTTATGATACTATTGTTCCCATCGATGAAGTAGTTTTTACAAAAACCAGCATATTCAGAGGAGAGGAGGATCCTCCTCTTTTGTATCAACATAATGTAGAGGGAGCCCAACAGGAGGGACATCTTTGGGCCATCCGACAGAATGAGGATGAAACGAGAGTCAGAATCATTTGGCGAAGTATGGGCCTGGCAGATATTCTTTGGCCTTTTCAATTCCGAGAATATCAATCACCTTCGTGGCCGGAAGATAACACTAAGTACCAGCTTTTTGTTAGGTCCATGGATACAGATACGATTGGTCCATCCATAAGCATCCCTGCAGAATTACATCCAGAAATTGTATATGAAGCAAACATAGGGCAGGCTACGCTTAGACCAGGAACCGAAGTAGATTTTAATAGTACAGGCGTAGGTTGGTCGCTCATGAAGCTGCAAACTGGACCTGAAAACCTACCTGGACTAGATTGGGTAGGGTTTGAGGTAGTAAGAACCATAGATCATCGAGATACTTCTTTTTTTGACTTGACCGAACAGGACTGGGATATCGGGAAGGAAGTCCTGGTTGACTATCACCAAGGACCCAAGCCGGGCTATATTCATGTCCCTGAAGGAGATAAATTTCCACCAGAGATCTATGCGGAGACAGGACAGGTTTTCGGTGTTAATGAGGACAAGATGGAAGTTTGGTGGGCTAACCTTAGTAGAGTGCAAGACCCAGAGGGCCCTCAATTTCCAGATTGGCCAGAAGAGGTAAGGATACAATGGTTTTCCAAAGTATCTAGGTATCAGCATATCTGGGGAGAAACACCAGATTCTAATAAGATCATTATTGCCAGGCAAAACGGCTCAAATGTTATTCGGCCGGAAATCCATGGTACGGGCTGGAGTATTTACTACGAAAATGACCCCAGCAAATTAGGGTTTAACCCTAATGACGAACATGCCCGGGCCTTCCCATATAAAGAGGGGCAAGCCATCTTTGCATTGAGAGATGACCTAGGATCAGCGGCTAGCTCAGAACCCTATGTACTCATGCAGTATAGGGAACAACCTACGGAGGAAAAATGGCGATTTAGAGTCTTTTCTGTGCAAAGAGAAGAAGGGCCCTATTTTCTTCGCAACTGGGAGCATATAGTCTACCAGGATTCAACAAACACTGAAGTAGATCCTTATGAGGGGGATGCCGGGAAACTTATTCAAGCGCCTTTTCCCCTGAGTCTTTTGCAATATTGTCAGGAGACCGAGGCTATTTCTGGCCCTTATTTTGAAGATCGGAATGAACGTCACTGGGCCAGGGCAGCGGGAAATGACGGCGAAACGGCAGATATATCTTTGCGATATTACTATCCTGTGCAAGAAGGCTTCTATCTAGATCCTTTGCCAGAAGGTACAAACGTGGGATCACATATTCCATGGCTAGATGATCTAAGTGGTACTCCTGCTGAAGTAAGCTATACTATTCATTGGCCTAGAGATGTGCCTACCATGAAGATTGGGCAAACTGTTTTGGAAGCCTCTTTTGGCATACCTCAAATTGATGGCCAGTGCTCAGTGGATGTCATCTACGAGCAATCCATCGCCAATGGAGCGGGGAATAGCGTGTTACTCATTGATCCCATTATGGGTAGATCTGCTCCGCTTGAGCGTGTCCCAGATGATATCAAAACAGAAGTTGTAGGTGTAGATCTTGTATTTGCAGACCTCTCTCTAGCTTTGCGGCGGCGAGTTTCCTACAGCCCATCTCTACAAACGTTAACTTTTAAAGGTGAAAAAATTAGCCCAGTCGTTGGATTTGATTACAGTCTGATCAATGTTATGAGCCAGCGTGAATTGGAGGAACTTCAGGCACTGAGTCAAGATGCGGGCTGGCAGACTGCTGTCAACAGCCTATTTCTGCAGGCGAACTCCCCAATAATCATAGCTGACAGTGATACAGATCCATATGAGGCCCTCGCTTTGACTTCAGGTTTGGCGGAAGGAACGGGCTATGTTACCCTGGCCATGCAGAATGGAACGCAATGTGATCCCCTGCCTGTAAGCCTTGAAATCATTAAGGTCGTTCCTGATTTGGAACCAAACGGTCTCATGGTCATCACTCCTGATTGTCCTTTTGATGAGACCCTCACCTTACGGCATCGCGGAGACTTTGGGGGCAACTCTGATGATTATCTATTTGAATGGAGATATGTTCCCGATGAAAATGGACAGTTCCCTGATACGAGCAATGTTGAGCAAGATTGGTTGAGTTTTTCTCCGGTACCACCTACGGGTATTGGGGCAATTGATGCTACCATTAAAGGCCCAGGTCTATTGACCTTAAGTGATAATTGGTTCATCTGTAGGTATAAAACACCGGACGGTCCGTACTCCTGGTCTGGACAGTGGAGTGCTTGGACACGTCCTCAACTAGCAGAAGGCTGGATTAAGAGAGTTGTCGGAGAAATAAATCCTTTTACCCAACGGGCCTCAGGTGGAGGTATTGAAGGAGCAGAGGATAGTTTCTTTGATTTTGGTGATAGAGTTGTCAACACTATCGTAAGTATGATCAGCCAAGCTGGGGAACGTTGGACAGGAAACATTCCCCTAAATTGTAACAATATTGATGACTTTGGTCTGATTGAAATCTATGAAACCGTTCTAAAACGGGGAATAGATCTAAGTATTGCGGGCATACCTCCAGTAGATTATCCACCAGCCAACAGTGCGCTGTTATTGGTGGCTAGTAGAATTGCAGATATGTATACCTTACTGGGTAATGAGGCTTTTGCAGATGCTGCAGATCCTACTATTGCCTATGGAACTGAAGATGGAGTTTATGGCACGGAAGCCTCTTCAATACACTGTTTCCAAAACCAGACTGCCAATCTACTAGAAGAGGAGCTATCTCTTCTTCGAGGACGTGACAACACCAATGCGCCAGGAGTCGCGGCTCACCCTGTGTACAACCGTTTATACTGGAACTTTACGAATGGCGATGGCGAAGTCGCCTATGCCTCTAACTATGATATTCAAGATCAAAGTGGATTTGTAGATGGTGTCATCGATGAGGCTGACGCTAAAAGTTTTTATCCACAAGGGCATGGAGATGCCTGGGGGCACTATCTATCGGCTACGAAAACATATTATGAGTTATTGAGGCAACCCAATTATACCTGGAATGCGCGACCTGAGGGCATTCTGCTTGGAGGAGAACCTATTACCGTTGACTACTTTGATGAAAGAAAATTTGCCAAGGCGGCAGCAGCGAAAGCACGGACGGGGGCTGAAATCGTGAATTTGAGTTATCGGGCTGCTTTCGTAGAGGACCCGGAGGGTCAGTGGCAGGGATATAAGGATGAGAACCAAGAAAGAGCTTGGGGCGTAGATGAATGGGCAACTCGTGCTTCGCTTGCTTCCTATATGGATTGGGTGGCAGGTAATGCCATTATTCCTCCGGAGGATACGATCAATAGTGGCATCCAAAAGATTGACCGAAGTACTGTGCTAGAACTTAGAGAAGTGGCTAGCAGGGCAGCTGAAATTCAGGCCAAAATGGATGAAGCGAATCTAGGTCTAAATCCGCTGGGTTTAGCTACCAATGTGGTCCCCTTTGATATATCTCCGACAGAGATAGACCAGGGCAAAACACACTTTGAGCAAATTTATGACCGGGCAGTGACGGCCATGAATAATACTATTACCGTATTCAATCATGCCAATAATGCCACCCAATTATTGCGACGGCAAGCTGATAATCTTAATGATTTCAACCAAGCTGTCGAGGATCGGGAATCAGATTTTACGAATCGATTAATTGAAATCTTTGGCTACCCTTATCCGGATGATATTGGTGCTGGTAAAACCTACCCTAGTGGATATCAAGGCCCAGACTTGTACCACTTTAATTATGTCGATCGATCAGATTTAATGTTGGAGACCCCACCGTCACTCATTGAGGTTCCCACTTATTTCAAAGAGATTCAGGTAGATAGTGATGGTGCATTATCGGAATCAACAAGGGAAGTTATTTTTCATCTACCCAACCCTCAGAGTCCTAACGGTGGGGGACCGTTTGGAGAGCTTAAACCCAGTAGTTGGACGGGGCAAAGACGAGCCCCCGGAGAGCTGCAGATCTCTCGTTCTGATCTCATTCAAGCCAAAGGTCGCCTGGATCGTGCTCTACTAGAATACGACAATCTCCTTGGCAACATAGAGGGGCAGTGGGAATTGCTTCAGGCTCAATTTGCGGTCAACGAAGAGGAAGTACAGGTGCTGAATGCACAGCTTAATCAGCAGGAATCTTTGTTGGCTAGTATTACTCGCTCCAGAACTCGTCAGCTCAACTTTAGAACAAAAGGTAGAATGGCCACGCTAGTGGCAAACGCTGTCGCTGAATTCCTCCCTACCTCAGTTGGGTTCTCTGTAGATGCTACTTCTGCGGTACGTGGTGGAATAAGATTGGCGGGCACAGCCATTTCAGAGGTAATGACTCAATCTGCTGATCGTGAGTCTATCGTGGAGATGGATCATCAAAATACCTTACAGATCAACCAGGCACAAACCAATATTCGATTGACCACCATCCGGCAGGAACAGGCCATTCAACAGCAGGTTTTCCAACTGCAACAATTGATTCGACAGGAGGCGACTTTCCGATTTGAACTTTATTCTATGGTAGAGACCATTCAGCAGTCTGCAGGCAGGTACCTTGCCATCTTGGCTCGAGGGCAGCGACTGCTAGAGGATCGCAACCGCTTTAGGCGACAAACGGCTGCCAATGTGCAGTCCAGACGGTACAAGGATATGGCTTTCCGCATTTTCCGCAATGATGCCTTACAGAAATATAGAGCGCAATTTGATCTGGCTGCTCGATATGTGTATTTGGCGGCTAAGGCCTATGACTATGAGACTACTTTGCTCTCGAATGATAATCGCGCTGGCGAAAACTTTCTAACTGATATTGTTCGACAAAGGCTTATCGGAACTGTTCAAGGGGGGATCCCCCAGACTGGCCAGGGACTATCTGATCCGATGCAACGTATGTCGCAAAATTTCCAGGTATTCAAAAGCCAGCTGGGTTTCAATAATCCACAGCGGGAAACAAATCGCTTCTCTCTTAGGAATGAGCTCTTCAGAATTCCGGCAGGGAGTCAAGGAAATCAAAGATGGAGAGATACTTTAAGAAACTACTTGGTGGAGGATATCTATGCTTTGCCTGAGTTTCAGCGATATGCTCGTCCTTTCAATAATCCACAATTTGCTGAACCCGCTCTTGTTATCCCTTTCTCGACAACCATTAATTCTGGCCTGAACTTCTTCGGGAACGATAACGAGGGAGGAGATAGCTCTTATGACCCTAGTCTGTTTACCACCAAAGTTAGATCGGTGGGTGTATGGTTTAGCAACTACAATACCTTGGTTGGTAATGGTATGTCCAATACGCCGAGGGTATATCTAATCCCGGTGGGCATAGATATTCAGCGGTCTCCTACGGATAATTTCGGTGACATTAGAGAATTTAAGATCATCGATCAGATTATCCCAGCTCCATTCAACAGTATTAGCAATGGCGATTTACAAAACCGTGACTGGATTCCTTCCGTCGATAACCTTACAACTTCCTTTGCCGACCTTCGTCGATTTTCTCGCTTTAGAGCCTTTCATGATAGTGGGGCATTTAACCCAAATGAGGTACAAAGGGATAGTCGACTGATCGGTCGATCGGTATGGAATACTCGCTGGCTCTTAATTATACCAGCAGAGACACTTCATTCAAATCGTCTAGAAGGAATCGATCGCTTTATTGACGGGCAATTGTTTGGTGGGCAAAGAAATGGAAATGGAGTATCCGACATTAGGCTGTTTTTTGAGACCTACGCTTTTCCTGGCTTTTAAGGGTTTGTTTGATGGACTACTTTATATGGAGATATATGAAGAAAGGCGCAATATTATTATGGCTGTTGATGGCTTGTTTGGCCTTGCATGCTCAATCCGTAGATAAGAGCGGGGTAAAAACTAATACCATATCCTTGCCATCTGGTCCTGGATCGATAGAAGGGCTTGGCGAATCTTTTCAACCGTCTCTTAATACAGGACAAGCCAACTACCAGGTAGGACTTGCCTTTCCACCTGGGACGGCAGGTCACGCTCCTAGCCTAGCCCTAGTGTATAATGGGGGCAATGGGAATAGCCCCTTGGGCTATGGGTGGAACTGGAATCTACCTCATATCCAAAGACAGTCTGATAAGGGAATTCCGCTCTATGTGGACAGTGCTAATGGACTCGATGATGATTTTGATGGGGAGACAGACGAAGTAGATGAAGTAGATGTCTATATTAATGAACTGCGAGAAGAATTAGTCTTAACGGATGAAGGTTACCTTTTTTGTGAGAATGAGGGCGCCTTCATCCGATATGAGCGGGTTGAAGACCACTGGAGAGGAACTCTCCCTAATGGTACACTGCTGGAATTTGGGTTGACGGATCAAGCGAGAATCATCGACGAAGAAACGGGAAATGTCTTCAGTTGGTTATTGGAACGAGAGACAGACACTAATGGTAATGCTATTACCTATTCCTATTCAGCCTTTGATTGTCCCAAAGATCTCCATCAAAAGTACCTGACAGAGATAAAATATGGACCAGGGGCTCCACCTTGGGATGCATTTCACTCCATCCGTATTGAATATGAAGACCGATTTGACTGGTTTGAAGATTGCCGCCCAGGATTTAAGGTTAGAACTGGGCTACGGGTTAGGAATATCTACGTGAGCACCCAGGGAGTAGAATTAGACGGCCACCTGGCTGTTGATTTTAATGAAGATGGAACCACAGACTACCTAAATCGGATCTACCGACTATACTATCAACAGCATGAGCACTGGTCTCTCTTGAGCAATGTGACATGGATTGGTGGGGATGGACAATCGCCTTATCCTCCCATTCAATTTAAATACACAGATACTACGCCAAAGGACACGCTCAATGCAGCAGACCATATCATTGGCGAAGAAAATGCTCCCATTCAACTCATAGATAACCCACTTGTGGATCTCATTGATCTAAATGCTGATGGCCTTCCAGATTTACTAAAGACAGATCAATTTGGAGGTGTTCATTCTGTATTCTTGAATGAGGGTGAACAACAGAGGGCAGAAGGGAATGTGATCGTTTGGAGGCCCGCTGAAACGGTTGGAAGTGAAGACGGTCTGGCTTGGCAGATCAACCTACAAGATGGTCAAAATGCTATTGCTCATTTGGCTGATATGGATGCAGACGGACTTGCTGACTTGGTGTATAAAGCACCCTTCGGGGAAATATACTATTTCAAGAATAAAGGGGATAACAGCTGGGGCCCTAGGCAACTGATGAATACAGCCCAGGGGCAGTCTGCCCCACCCTCTCCATTCGGTGCTGCTGCTGTTAAAACGGCTGACATCGACTTTGATAAGCATATCGATATCATCCAAAGTATTTCTGTTGGGAACGGCTACTATTACCGAATCTGGTTCAATCTAGGCAATCAACAATATTCTCAGGCGATAACCGTACCTCAAGAGCAAGGATATGACCTCGCCAATTCAAAGGTTAGATTGTCCGATTTTAATGGCGACCGTGTTCCTGATCTTTTATTGATCCGGCCTACTGGAATTCAGGTCACGGCTGGATTAGGTCATGGAGAATTCGCAGACCCAATGTTTGTTCCGATGCCAGACCTCCTGCTCAGTGGCGATTTGATAGATCGAGCTCGCTTGCATGACATCAATGGCGACGGCTTGTCAGACCTGGTTATCGAAAGAGCAGCTCCCAATCAGCTATGGTATTGGCTCAACCTGGGAAACTATAGCTTCGATAAGCGTCGCTTTATCACTGGACTGCCAGATGTACTTGGATTGTCTCCAAGTATCCGCTGGGCAGATATGAACGGCAATGGGACCACTGATTTAGTCTATTCCGATCCAGCTGCTGCTCCCCGCTTACAAATCATTGACCTTGGGCGCCTGATTGGGGCAGTACCTAGTCCCAATCTGCTGATTGAAATTGACAATGGTATTGGTCAGAAAACCAAACTTGAATATACTACCTCGACCCAATACCTACTGGAGGATAAGCTAAGCGGAAAAGACTGGCAATATCCCCTCCCCTTTCCAATTAATGTTGTCCGTAAAGCCATTGTTGCAGATGGGATGGGCAATGACTATGAAACCGAATTCTTTTACCATGATGGATATTATGATGGGGAAGAAAAAGAATTCAGAGGCTTTGCAAAAGTAGAAAGCCGCGAAATAGGAGATGCCTCGGCACCAGATTTGATCATGGCCTATAGCTTCGATACCGGAGCTTTGAATGAAGCCTTAAAAGGCAAACAACTAAGTGTTGAAGCTAGGAATGCTCAGGGGGAGATGTTCTTTAGAGAATCCCAGAAATGGGAAACGAAGATTCTCCATCAAAGTAATTTGCAACAAGATATTGTCGTAACGTTTCCTTATCCGAACGAAAACCGGAAACTAATACTGGAAAAAGGCAATGGTTCACCAGTTGAATTACTTTCTACCTTCAAATATGATGACTTCGGTAATATGACCGAGCAACTTGACTATGGACGCCTTGAGGAGGGTTGGGATGATGAACGAAAGATTACTACCCGCTTCAGCGGTTCTTTTGAGGATGGACAAAGCCAATGGGTCATCAACAAGCCCGTCGAACAGAAGACTACGGACGAACTTGATACCTTGGTGGCCCATTCCCAATCTTACTACGATCGTAACCTAGAACTGGGACAAATAAGTAAGGGAAATCTTACGCGAGTTGAAAACTGGGTAGATTCCAACAAGTATATAGTTTCTGTACGAAATGACTACGATACCTATGGGAATGTAATTGCTTCCTATGATCCACTCTTTGGTGTACAAGCAGGTCATTATCGGGAATTACGCTATGATCCATTTTTTCATAGTTTCCCGGAGGAAGAAATCATACATACGGGGAAACTTTCACCCGCTACTTTGAATTTTAAGGCTACCTATGATCTTGGTTATGGAACTGTCTTGACCTCAACGAATTTCAACAGTCATACGACTACTTACAAATACGATGCTTTTGCTCGATTGATTGCTATCACAAAACCTTTAGATAGTCAACATACGACGGAATATGATTATATGTTGGGACAAGCTATTGAAGGAGGAAGGATTCTCAATTGGGTGGAATCACGACAGTTGGATGGTAGTCAAGGGGATGGCTATTTACATTCTCGAACTTATGTAGATGGCTTAGGAAGAGAAATTATGACTAGGGCTGAGGGAGAAAGAGAAGGACAAATCGTAGTTACCAATACTGTACAATTCAACAAACGAAAGCGGGCGCATAAGAGCTATCTACCCTATTTTGAGACGGGCTCTTTAGATTTTGTAGATCCAACCTTCAATACGGGATATACCGAGCACTTTTACGATGCACTTACGCGTCCTATACGCATTAATCAACCCGCCGGACCAAATGGAATCGTTTTTTCGCAAATAGAATATCAACCACTGGTCACTTTCTCTCAGGACGAAGAACAAACTGATCCTGACTCCAAATTTTTTGGTTGCGGTAGCAGAAATGTGATGGATGGTCTAACCGACAGCGAAGGGACCCCTAGATTGCGCTCAAACTACCAACTTGTTAAACTTAGTGATGAGGGAGAGGAAGTAAATGAAATCGTGGAATGGAAAACGGTCTATGAGTATGATCTTCTAGATAATATGGTTCACTTTATTGATGCGCAAAATAATCACAAGTTCTTCAAGTATGATGCCCTAAGCCGAAAAACTTACAACAATGATCCCAATCGAGGCATTTCCTTCTACCACTATGATGATGCGAGCAACCTCGTCTCCACCGAAGATGCCAAGAATCAGGTCATTAATTATGGCTATGATGGGCTTAATCGTCTAATAGCAGAGTATTACGATCATACTGATACGGTTCCAGATGTGCAGTATTGTTATGATGTACCTGAAGGAATGCTGTCACGAGGTGAATTATGGGGTGGCGATAGTAGCAGGATCACATCCTATAACACCTTGGGATACCTCTCATGGATTATGGATCAATCGGGAGAAGAGCACTATTCTTATGATGAAAGAGGACGGACAGCTTGGACGGTAAAACGTATCACTGGAGAAAAGTTCCTGCGGAATTTCTATACTGGCTATGCATATGATGCGATGGATCGGGTCACGGTACTAACCTACCCAGATGCAAGTCAGATACGATATGAGTACAATAGTCGAGGTTTACTGGAAACTATCCCCAACTTTATCCAACATTACGACTATAATCCAGCTGGCCAAAATGCCCTGCTAGCCTTGGCTTGTGGTACAACAGCCTCCTATCAGTACGATCACCGACTAAGATTACAGGAAATTAAAACCATAAGACAAAGAGATCAACTTGACCTCCAATATTCACGTTTTCAGTTTGATGCAGTATCCAACATTCTTACCATTTCTGATCATAGGGACGGAGGTACTTTGGATCGCATCGGTACGGAATTAGAGCTATCAAGTGATAGAGCCAGAAAATTCAATGCTACACAGTACTTCACTTATGATCACCTTTATCGACTCACGCAAGCTGCTAATCCCGATGTTTATGGTACAATTAACTATCGCTATGACCGTACTGGAAATCTGGTGCAAAAAGAAGCTGATTTGCTTACTCCCAATCCGCAAATGAGTTTAGGAACCTTGATTAATGGAGGGGAAGCTGGAGCTTGGAATCGAGTCGGCAGGAGTGCGCAGGATATGGCTGGACCAAATGCCGTGACTTCCGCTCAAGCGGGGAATATGATATTTACCTACGATGCGAATGGTAATATGACTAGTGACCAACATACTAGATATACTTGGGATGTGAAAGATCGACTAACTCAAATAAAGAAGGATAGTATTGATGCCTCTTATATCTACAATTATGCCGATACCCGTAAGGTTAAATTTGCCAATGACTCTCTTAAAGCTACCTACATAGATCAATTCAGTGAAATTCGAGATACTCAGTTCATTAAATACGTTTTTGCAGGAAGAAATCGCATTGGCCAAATTAAACTGGATACTACCTTCTTCTTGCATGACCATTTAGGTTCTACTTCCTTGTCCTTAGATGATTCTGCCAAAGTGGTGGAACAGATCGCAAAACATCCTTATGGGCTAACCCGTTTGACGAAAAATGTAGGTTTCGAAACGCCCTATACGTTCACAGGCAAAGAGCAAGATCAGGAATCTAATAATTTCTATTTTGAAGCCAGGTATTATAGTGCAATAACTGGAAAATTCATCTCTGTAGATCCTTTGCTACATAGTTTCCTTGAAATATCTCCCTATGCTTACAGTCTAAATAACCCTATTGCTATCGTCGACTCAGACGGGAAACAACCAAATGATCCTAGCTTTATTGGGCCTCCAAGTCCTGATCCGAAAGGTAATAATGCTGCCTGGAGCAGAGGAAAATACTTGGGGCAGATCAGGACTGTGAAAGTCAAAAGTAACCCAAAGGTCATGATCGCAGAGAAAACTCAAGGTCCATTTCAGGACATGAGTGAAGCAGCAAGTAAAGAAGGCATTAGTCTCAAGTTAAATAGTGGGTTTAGGAGTTATCCTCAACAACTCAGACTTTGGAGGCTGTATAAAAAAGGTAAGGGCAATCTTGCTGCTCGTCCTGGGTATAAAAATCATCAAAATGGTATCGCATTTGATATTGCAGGGACCAGACGAGGGAAAACAGGTATTGTCTACAAGAAAAACAAAAAGGGAAAACTAGTTGAAGATAAAGGTGTAGGAAGAGGAGCGACCTATTCATGGTTGAAAGAAAATGCTACTAAATATGGCTTTGTGAGAACAGTAAAATCTGAATCATGGCATTGGGAATACAAACCTGGTCTTGCAAAAAAGTTACGAGCACAAGGTGAGTATAGAAGCTGGATGAAGAACAAGAAAGTGACGAGATACGATTTTTCCGATCAACCTCTAGTAATAGAGGTGAAACTGGGAAATGATCAATAGGGAAATTCCTTTCTTTCGGCTTTTTGAAATGATCAAATTTTATCAATGAAGAACTTATCTCTTGTTCAGTATGTATTTATATCAAGTTATTCTAATAAGTCTTAGTTTAGTGCTGATCCCCGAACCTGGCATCCTCATGTACGGTACCATCCGCGACGACAGTTGTAAGATTCAGGAAGGGACAATCATGAAGGCCACTTATTTTCCCTCCATGGGCGGAGATACCCTCTCTATTTCTACCCCTTTGAGAAGAAACGGGGAGGGATCAAATTTATATACCTATCGCTTATTGATCCCGCTCTCTACTTACATTCCCGGTGTACGCCCACGTACCGGCAGTATCAAAGTCGGTGCGGCTAAAGCACCCTTTCAGCAAGAGTTCAGGATAGGGAGTTCATCTCTTACCAAGGTAGAAACCGTTTATTTTTCTCAGCGAGATCGCGGAACTTTTCGGATGTATTCTTTTGTCTGGTGAGGAAAATCCAAGATTTGAAATCTTCTGTTCATGACAGGTGTTTTCCTCTTGCAATCATTGGAATACAACCTTTGACCTCCACCTGCTGGTTGCCTATCGCTGTTCAGGTAAAGCATTTTGGCAAGTAGGGTATAATTTTGCTGCCATTGGGCAAGTGAAATCATGAAAAGGCATAAGCAGTTACTAGGTGTAGTTTTTTCATCCTAGCTTAGTAATTTAGGTATAATCCGACGATCAGATTCTTTGAGTTAGGTTCTTTTACTATTGAGTACGTAACTATTTTGCCTTCTTTCCAAAAAACTTATTCCATAAATCCTTCAACGATAACTCATTTTGCACTTGCTCAACGCCTCCATATTCGCTTTTGAAAAATTCAATCACCAATTGATGCGGCCTTCCGGTGTCGGTTGAATAGGGTTTTGTGTAACGCCTTGCTGGCGAGATAGCTGCTAGTAGCAGATTCTTGGTAGAGAGTTCATCAAATTCAGATCTGACGTAGATTTTCCGTGTCATCAAATCTAAAGACGTCTTTACATCATTCTCATATATGTCAATGTAGCCACCAAATGATAGTTTTGATTTTGCATCCGGAAAAGCTTTCTGAATGGCTTCCAATAATTCCTCTTTCTGGGGAAGAGGCTTCGGAAATACAAGTGTGGTTTGAGTCATTTGGTAAATGGTTGCGTTCGCTTTTCCTAATTTGTAATTGATACGTTTTTTCGGGAAAAGGTTAGTTATTCACAATCAGTTTCAAATATCTTTTTAGGTTCTCTATCTGTTTGATTCAGTAAAACCTCCTTAGTACAATTGTCTATTCTGTTGGTCTTGTTTTTTGCTTGCTGAGAAGGGGCTGGGTATTTGACGTGCTGCACTTTTTCTGATTTCCAATACGGGGATCTATTCGCCCAATTTCAACTCCATTTACAATCAAGATCTCATCTGTATCGGGTAGTATGATCGCAGCGAATACATTTTGTTATGTGAATGATAACCTATCAATAGGACTCTTCTTTTAAAATTATTTTCCCTTGCTTTAGTTGTTCACCATAAGTTAAATAATGATCTACTCTAATAATATTTCCTGACATATCTTCGATTTCCACATTAATCATGAAGATCCCCCAAGTCCATATTATTAAACTACAATTTAAGTTAGTAGACGTTCTCTCGATCAATTTGATTCGATTTCTAAAGGTCTTATGTAATTTATACCTCACTCTTCTGACAAAAGGGAGATCTTTACCTTCCAAATAAATCCAAACTTTATAATAGGTCTTATTACTTCTGGTCCGGTATTTTTTGAAATAACCAACAGCTTGATCCTGTTTATTAGATTCATTTGGATTAATTAAAGAATCTCGAACTACAATGCTATAGTTTCTGGTTGCCATACTCTACTCTATTAAATGTTATTTGGGACTTCAGGTGCAGGTGTAATACTGTCATCTCCTGAGCCACCTTGCTGAGTTAGCTCATTTTCAACCGAGATACTTTGGCCTCCAGTTCTTGCTGCAGATTCGCCAAAGTAATAACCAATAATAGAACCTAATAGTCCTCCTAATGATGCAATTACCAATTGAAGAGCCTTCATTTTTTCTTCAAAGTCGTCAGTTGTCCTCATCGAATATATTATCAATGACGCGAATATAATGACGATCACTAACGCTAAAAGGTGCTTAAAGTCACTGATAATGTTCACAAAGAATTGTGAAATAATATATCTCGTGTTACTATATTCTTCAGGAGGCAATTGTACTCCCTTGTACTTTCCCCACTTAAAAATTCTTGCAAGCCAATTAATCACAGCCACTATTGCAAATACAAGTAGAATTAAAATTAAAAATCCATTAATATGAGTTTCAAGGAAGGAAAAAAAATTCTCCATGGTTATAGGGTTTTCATTAAAATATTGGCATCTAAAACTAAATTACCAAAAATTGAGAAATTCCAAGATTTTCTTAACTGATAGATTTTAATTTACTTTCCTTAGGCGTGCAACAGATCGTCGAGGCGACATATAGCCGAAATTCGATTTTCCAATATACGTTGTTGTTTACCATTAACAACTTTATTTCAAATCATTCTGCTCTTCACAAGCGGCCTGTTGTAGATGTTATTTTCATTACCTGCAACAGTCCGCGTATGCGCCGTGCTGGCCTTTTCTGTTTTTCAAAATCGGTGTTTATTCGGAGAAAACAAACTCCTTTTATAATCAAGATTTTGTAGCATGATCGCGCACGCTTTTTTAGTTGCTGACTTTTCAACCGTCTGACTTGATTCTCCAACTCAGGAAATAAAGTAGTCTCATTTATTCCTAATACATTTAATTCATCAAGTATTTTTTCTTTTCTGCTTGCAGCCAACAGCACGTGGAGGCGAGGTACGGTCAATTATCTGGTTTCCGACATCGGCATCTATTCGATATGGATCAATTCCTCTACATTCACACTCTCATTTGACAAATAGGGTAGCATGATCGCATACGCTTTGTTGGAAGAAGATTCTTCTTACTAGTTAAGAATTGAGTTTTTTTCTCTAAATCGAGATAGATCTACGCCGGTTCGGCTTTTAATATTCGCTAATACCCTATTGATCTCCCGATGATTCACAAATCTTTGAGCTTGGATAAAAATGCATAAGCATATCGCAAATTTAATCAAGCCCCCAGATGATTCTGTTACATTTATTCCCAATAAAAAGGCAAACAGAATAAGAAGAATCACGCGCTTTCTGAAATGAAAATTATCTGGTAATTCGTAATCTTTATCTTCCTTTAACTTGCTTAAAATAAGTCTGAATCCTTTGTTCCTTAACTCATTCTCTTTTTCATCAAGATCAGGATCAGTAAATTTTATCTTTTCAAACACTGGATGATTTAAGTCTTCTTCAGACAATAATTTTAATCCAATGAAATCAGATGCTATCTCTGCATCTATTCTTTCACGGGTGTTAAATTTACTGTCTTCATTTTTTAATTCAGAGGCTATCACTATTAACGCTATTACTACCATAATACCAATTGACAATACATTGAACTCCACGGTAAAGGTAGCCCAAAACAAGAGCCACAAAAATGGAAATGTACCAATTTCTCTCATGCTGACATTGGATAAAGCATATTTATGCATATGTCCAAGCTCATGGTTAATTGCAAAACGAAGTAATGGATTTAATTTATCCGGATGATTTATAGTAAAAATTACTGTTTGATGTGTAATTGCAGATGGAAAAGATTTGAGGCCGGAAGGTAATCGAAATTTGTTCGCTAACTTCGGACTTATCAAGACAATTCTAACTCGACTAGTTACAAATTTTCTTGCTTTTAAATTGACTAATCCAGATAAAACTCCACCTCTTGTATATGCTTCTAGGAAGCTTGAAAACTGGCTCAAGGTGATGTATCTATTTGTTTCTATTAATTCGAAACAAGCATCATCTTCATATTTTTTCACGAACGACAATAATTCGTAATGTTTTGAAACGTCAATACGGTCTCTTCGTAAATTGAGAATTAAATACGAAAATATCAGGCCAACAAGTAACAAGATTGAGCCTTCTGTGTTGAAACCAAATAAACCTAAACGGAATATTTCTAAAATTAAAATGGGGAAGATCCATAATAAGCTAAATACTATGAATAGCACAGAGGTAAGAGCTCTAATCATCACTGACTATAGTTAGTACCTTACGAATTAGCTTCTTCTTGTCTTCCACTGACAATTCAGTTCCTCCTTCTATTTCACGCAATATTTCTTCTGGTGAAATCTTGGCTCTTATATCTTTCGATAACCCTTTGATAAAGTCGTAACCTTCTTTCAAAGTCACTATACATCCAGATATTATTGTTACATACTCAACAAGATCGAGATTTGCTCCTGATTCTGTCGAATCATTAGAAAATTGCCCTTCACTATCTAGCATATAGTCAATAGCAGTCTCCCCTACGGTCATATACTCGACTGGATATTCTTGTTCAAGGATGTTTTTGATCTGGATATTAGTCATCATCTTATACTTTGACAATTTTTACAAGATTAAATATAGATATACCGCAAAAACCCTATTTAGGCAGACTCTAATCGCTTCTTTCTCAATCGATACGCAGTAACCGCTCCAATAATTCCAAAGATTATCATGCCTAGATCGTCCAATTGACCTGCGATTGGAATAAAATCGGGAATAATGTCAATTGGGCTAATGACCGAAACACCAGAAACTGCAGCGGTTCCCCACCCTAAATATTCCAGAACAATATCTCGAAGCTTACTCTTTGGCATGGCCATTAGAACTAGAAAAACGATGAATACTGCAGCAATGGCAATTATTAAAGTCTGTATGACATCAAAAAATCCTTCCATAAGAAATTGCGCTTTAATTTGTAATGAATATTCTAAAACTTATGTTGACTCGGTGCCAGGAACTGAAGATCATTTAACCAAGTAATAATTGGTCAAACTGACCAAGTATGGCCTTCGCTTTCATGCTTCTCTCTGATTGCGCTTTCAAGATCCCATAGTGTGCCGCTACCTCATAGGTTTCCATACCTCTTAATCCATGCGCAAGCACATCAGCAGCGTCTCTAATCGAATATGACATCAACTCTTTGATACTGTTATTTTCTAGACCAACTACATAGTTGCAATATTGGTACACGTGATTTGCATAATCATTCCGTAGGGACTTAATCTTCAGATGACCGATTAAATACTGCCATTGATCATTATCCATTTTAGCAATTTCATAAGCCATTTCCACATAGGCTGAAGCAGACTTACCGTTCTTTAATGCTCGAATTTGGTCGTTTAGCCAGTCATCAACATCCGATACTCCTTTTAATACTACTCCTGCGACCAATGCTTGACCTAATAATTTTCCCCAGTTCATTTTATTGGTTTTAGATTTAAAGATTTTAAATGTAAGATAAGCTCAAATACTTATGAACGCAATCAATTATTAATTTATTTCGGCTTTGGTTTCGTCCTTAATCTTTTCAGTTTGTAAATAGTAATTGACAAATCCTGAAAATGTTAACTATCTAGTAAATTCATGAACATAAACGAAATTTAAACTTTCTTGTCTTAACTATTCATAGTGCAAGTCTCCTTCACTAAAGTTTCTGGTTATTTTCAAGAACGGAGCAATCTTAAAGACATTCCAATTTGCTCCAATCCATGATGTAATCCTCTGACTTCTTCCCTGAAGAACGTGTCTAATCTATATTACAGAATTTCGATAAAATCATATGATAAAATTCATCCTGAATTAGGGTTGAAAATTGAAGGATTATACAATAGGATTGACCAAAAGTTAAAGAAAGAATCTTTGGAAAAACAATTCGAGGAATTGAAGGAAAAGGGGAGGTTTGAGAATGTATACAAGTTTCAGGACTTCATTTTGACTTTTCAAAAGTAATAGTAGGTTACCTTTCGAGAAAATGCCCAATCAAAAATTTACAAGAAAAGAGTTCTACCATCTAGTCTGGGCAAAGCCCATCAGCAAGATCGCAGCAGAACTGAATGTAAAGGATGCTTTAATCAGGAAGATTTGTAAAAGGTTTGAGATTCCTTTGCCCAAGGCCGGATATTGGAAAAAGCTGGGGTACAAAAAGGCTGTCAGTCTTGAGAAACTACCAGAAGGTGAGAAGTGGTATAATACGCTCATTGATATCGATACCTTCGATTCTGAATATAAAGATGCCTACCAATACAAACTAGCCCAAAGAGTAAAGGAAGTAGAGTCTCTGTTTTCAAAAGAAGTGGCCGTTCGCCAAAGGTTGACTAATCCTAACCCACTGGTTCAAAGAGCCAAAAGTTATCTGGATAATCAAAGGCCGTTAAGATGGAAAGGGTTTGAAGATTCCATTAAGACTAAGGGGGAGCTTCTGTCTATTAACGTTGCGAGGAAGAACGTCCGTCGAATGCTGCGCTTTATTGATAGTTTCATCAAACTGTTGGAGAAAAGGGGGCATGTGATCGAGATCCGCGATTGGGATACTCTGGTAATTGTAAATGAAGAGTTGTTTACTATAAAATTTCGTGAAAAATGTAATCGCAAGGTTTTCGAGGAAGACAGCTGGAATAGACACCTGCTGGTCCCGAATGGTCGCTTGTCAGTGAAAATAGTGTTCCACTTCCGAACTTATGAATGGATTGATGGTAAAAAAACAATTGAGCAACAACTATCCAAAATAGTAGCATCGTTGGAACTGAAAGCCGAACAAGAAAAGGCCGATAGAACAGAAAGAGAAAAGAGATGGGCGGAACAAAAGAAATTGCAGGCAATCAGGGATCAAAAGAAGATCAAAGTAGAACAAGAAAAGAAGAGAATCGAATTATTACTGCATCAATCTTCAAAATGGAGAGTTGCACAGGACCTTCGGTTGTTTATTGACAGTATTGAGTCTGCAAGTGAAGGACAAGGATCTTCACCCAGTGTCCAAGAATGGATTGACTGGGCGAAGGTAGTTCAGAAATCTATTGATCCTATTTCAGGGGATCTTGAAAGGTATATCGAACTTTACGATTTGAATGGTAATATTGAGCCGTTTTGAAAACCGGTTCTGTATTTAGCCTTATCTGATAAGTACCAGCCCCGTTCCTTGGCAGTGGGAAGAGTTTTACTAACGAAGCATAATCTAAATAGACGCGCTTGAAAACCAGGAGAAGCTATTGTCACACTACTTATTATACTCTTCCATTTTTCAGGAATCTTTCAACATGTTGCCGTAACATATTCGTCAGGTAATCGCTAAAGGAATTGACCCAAACCGTGGGACCTGTTTCTTTCCAGTCTCCTTGTTCTACAAAGATGTAAACGGGTGGGTTTTCGCCTTCATTCGTTTTTATATATTCGATTGCATAGCCCTGATGACACATGAAAAGAATGGAATTTTCTAGTATTTTCTCTCCATCAAAGCTATTTCTTTTCAGCAGATCTATTCCTTGATCCTTGAAGGTGTAATCCTTAGGTACAATCCCCTCTTCTTTCCAATTCTCAAACGCTTCATCGGATAAATACGCATAGTAATAATCAGTTCCTCTCATTATCTGACCTCCTCCCCTACCAAACCAAAATAGAAACTCCTTGAATGCGTTCGGGAGTTTTTGTTGGAACTTCTGTTCTAAGTGTTCAACCTCTTGCGTTGTACATCCTTTGAAATCTTTTTCGATATCAGGATACTTCTTTATAAACGCTTTTGCTTCCTCGAGGTACGTCATGTTTGTTCAGCTATTGTGGCCAGCAGTTCACAGGGGCGAGCTACGGCCTTTTGGGTATTCCAATATGCTTTGTCGTCTTTACCAACTGTATTTACAATTAAGATCTTATTTGTTGTAGGGCAGCATGGTCGTGTACGTTTTGTTGGCCGACGTGCACCTTGACCTAAACCCTGGTTTCATTTATTCTTTTCGGAATCAATTTGTTCTTAACATACCGGCCGTATGTACGC
>CAJXPD010000117.1 GCA_913057785.1 uncultured Lewinella sp.
AGCGCCCAAAACCTTGCGGATACCGATCTCTTTTCTTCGTTGTTCGGCCATAAAGGCTGATAATGCGAAGAGTCCCAAACAAGCTACGATGATGGCTAGGATAGCGAAACTAGTGAAAATGCGTTCCATCCGTTGCACATCAGCGTACATCTGCGCATAGCTCTGATCCAGGAAAGTATAACGTATCGGCTGTTGTGGCGAAATTTCATCCCAGGTATCTTTGATCGAAGCCATCGTAGCCGCCATATTTTCTGTATTCACTTTAACAGACACTGTACTGGTACTGGCCCCAATACCAAGCATCAGTGGGCTTATTTTACTTTTTAAGGATTCGAAATGGAAATCTTCAACTACTCCAATAACAGGCCAAACTTCCCCTGAATTGGTAATCCGCTTCCCGATAGGATCCTGGAGTCCCAGCTCTAAAGCCATTTGCTCATTGATAATTACTCCCTGAGAATCGGTGGGCATTTCCAGGGAAAAGTCTCTTCCTTTCACGATCTTCATCCCCATCGTCTTCAAATAATCATGATCCACTCTCCATTTTTGCCCACTAATAGGACTATCTTCATTTATTTTCCCGGCCTTCCAGAATTGATTCTCGTTTCTTTTGCTGCCGACGATTGGTAAATAGTCTGAAATAGTCACCTGTTGGACATCAGGTTTCTGTTGTAAAATTTCCTTAAGGGTTGATACTTTTTCATCCAGCACATGGGTTCCTTTCAGCAATACTACTTGCTCTTTATCAAACCCTAATTTCTTATTCAGAATGAATTCCATTTGTCGATGGATCACCGCAGTACCAATAATTAAAATGATTGATGTCGTAAATTGGAATACTACCAAACCGCTTTGCATTCGAGCATTTTTACTCCCTTGGCTAATGGCCCCTTTCAACACATTAATCGGTTTAAATCCGGACAGATAGATCGCAGGATATATGCCTGCAAATATTCCTACTACCAAAGCAGAACCTAAAATAAGGGTAAGGAAGATTGGGTTCAGCCAAGGTATTAGCAGGGCTTTGCCCGCCAGGGCGTTGAAGTAAGGCAGCATGGCAAACGCGAGCAATGTACCCAGCAGGAAAGAGAAACTACTAAACAAAATCGACTCCGTTAAGAATTGAAAGACCAGATTGGATCGCTCAGAACCTACCACCTTCCGCAAGCCAACTTCTTTGGCTCGATTGGCAGAGCGCGCCGTAGATAGATTAATGAAATTAATAGCCGCAATGATCAAAATGAAAAGTGCTACACCTCCGAACAGCCATACAAATCGAATATCTCCGTACTCAAGCTGATCATGAACCCCATCAGAGGTCAAGTGGACATCCGAAATCGGTTGTAATTGAAAACCTCCATTTTCTAGAAACCAGTGGGCATCAACATTTCCAGCCTCTACTAGATCCGGCACCACATAGTTCTCCATCACTTCCATAAATTTGTCCTCCAATGCCGCAATATCTGCTCCCGGAGATAGCTCGAGGTAAGTGTGATAATTATTGGCACGCCAAAAGTTCTGTTCATTGGGCCAAAACTCAACTTCAGTCAAAGTCCGCAAGAAATGAAACGCTTGTAAATGGGAATTCCTTGGAAAATCTTCCATCACTCCTCCTATTGTATAAGGGCGATCTATCTCATTATTCAAGATCATTGTCTTACCTACGGGATCTTCGTTGGGGAAATAGTAGTCTGCCTTTGACTTTGACAAAACCAAGGTATTGGGTTTGCTCAGCGCGGTCTTCAGATCCCCATAATGCATGTGCGGCCTAAATATTTCCAATAATTTTTGGTCGGCATACATAAAGCCATCTTCATGCGTGTTTTGTTGATTGTCTTCCCTTCTCACCTCCGTACTTCTAGCTCCGAATAATGGGATGGAAAGAAAACGCCCAGCTTTGCGCACTTCCGGATAATCCTCTTCTAAAACGTTGGCCATGGGAGCAGGAAAATATCCTCCTCGGTCTGCATCTCCGTTCTCTTTATCGACGCTTAACAGCCGGTAGATATTCTCTCCATTGGGATAATGTTGATCATAGCTAGTCTCATCTAAAATGTAGAGTGAGATAAGGAGACAGGCAGCCACGCCCAGCGCAAAGCCACCGATCTTGATGACTCCAAATAATCTCTGCTTCAAGAGCTGTCGCCAGGCTATCTTAAAGTTGTTGCGTAATAACATGGGTGATGGATTTGTGCGGACGTGTTTGACAGTAGATAATCGGAACGAGCGAAAAACATCCCAGATGAATTGCCTCTTGGCTCGCTCCAAGCCTACTTCTACAATCCTCTTATCGAATAGCTCATAGATATCCCCTTGGATCTCTTCCAGAAGTTCCGGTCGGCAATACCAGGCGAGAAATCGTTCTGCCCAGCGAGGAGGTAGAGGATTACGGGGCGTCATCTATGTCAAGTTTTAAGGAATATGTCAGATCGAATCTACTTCCGAAGTCTGAGATTTCGGAAGTAGATTCGAGTGCGGTGCCCAAGCAGTCATTCACTCCGAATGGCTTCAACCGGGTTGCTCAGGGCCGCCCGGACGGCTTGAAACCCGACTGTGAATAGGGCAATAAATAGGGTAATCAAACCTGAGAATATAAAATCTGTCCAACTAATAGGTGTTGGGTAGGCATAGTCCTGGAGCCAACGTCGCATTAGGTACCAGGCCAGTGGCACAGCTATCATGAAGGAAACGGTTACTAATATTACGAAATGCTGTGTGAGCAATTGTAGGAGGTTGTTCAAGGAAGCGCCCAAAACCTTGCGGATACCGATCTCTTTCCGTCGTTGCTCAGCCATGAAGGCCGACAGCGCAAAAAGACCCAGGCAGGCGACGATAATCGCTAGAATGGCAAAACTCGTGAAGATGCTTTCCATTCTTTGCACCTCCTCGTACATTTGTTCATAATCTTGATCTAGGAAAGTATATCGAATCGGCTGATTTGGAGAAATCTCATCCCATATCCCCTTCACCGAGGCAATGGTACCAGACATATCCTCAGTTTGGACTTTTACCGATACCGTATTCGTACTAGCCCCAATCGTCATCACTAGCGGCTCAATCTTTTGCTTGAGTGACTCAAAGTGAAAGTCTTCTACCACACCAATAATGGGCCAACTAATCCAACCCGAATTAATGATTCTCTTGCCAATTGGATCCTCCAATCCAAGTGCTCTAACCATGCTCTCATTAATGATCACCGCCTGAGAATCCGTAGGCATTTCCAGGGAAAAGTCTCGGCCAGCTACAATATTCATCCCCATCGTCTTGATATAATCATGATCTACTTCCCAACGTTCTCCACCAGTAGGGTTATCATCATTCTCTCGGCCTTCTTCCCAGAATTGATTCCCGTTTCTTTTGGTTCCGGTAACGGGGAGGAAGTCAGAAACAGCAACGGATTCAACCTCTGGATTTTGTAGCAACACTTCTTTCAGCGTAGCTACCTTTTCATCTAACACATGTGCTCCCCGCAGCAAAAGCACCTGCTCTTTATCGAACCCCAGTTTTTTATTCAGTATGTATTGCATCTGTCGATGGATCACCGCCGTCCCAATAATTAGAATGATCGAAGTGGTAAATTGGAATACCACCAATCCACTTTGCATTCTGGCATTTTTACTACCTTGACTTAAGGCTCCCTTCAGTACATTGATGGGTTTAAACCCAGATAAATAGATCGCTGGATAGATACCTGCAAATACTCCTACCACCAAGGCTGATCCCGCAAGCAAAGCGATAAAAATCGGATTCAACCAAGGCATGACTAAGCTTTTACCTGCCAAGGCATTGAAATAAGGCAAGATGGTGTAAGCAAGCAGTGCACCTAGGATAAAGGATAGACTGCTAAACAGAATAGATTCTGTCAGGAATTGAGAAATGAGATTTTTTCGCTCTGACCCAACTACTTTACGTAGTCCTACTTCTTTGGCTCGATTGGCTGACCTCGCAGTCGAAAGGTTGATGAAATTAATGGCTGCAATGATCAAGATGAAGAAAGCCACTCCTCCAAAAAGCCAGACAAACCGGATATCTCCGTGCTCTAGCCGATCGGGAACTCCGTTAGAATTCAAGTGTACATCAGCAATAGGTTGGATCTGAAAACTGCCATTCTCTATCAATTTATTGGCATCTGGAACGCCTGCTTCCACCAAAATCGGCAAAAGATAATCTTCCAGCACGCCCATAAATTTATCTTCCATGGCTGCAAGGTCTACGCCCGGCTGCAACTCTAGGTAGACATGATAATTGGGAGAAAACCAAAAACTCTGTTCATTTTCCCAGAACTCGACTTCCGTCAAGGTCCGGAAGAAATGAAACTCATGCAAATGGGAGTTTTTTGGAAAATCTTCCATCACCCCTCCCACGGTATAAGGACGTTCTACCTCATTATTCAAGATCATCACTTTACCTACCGGGTCTTCGTCGGGGAAATAGTAGTCGGCTTTGGACTTTGACAAAACCAGGGTATTGGGTTTGCTCAAGGCCGTTTTCAACTCCCCATAATGCATTTTTGGTTGAAAGATTTCCAAGAGCTTTTGATCGGCAAACATAAAGCCGTCTTCATGGGTGTTCTGTTGTCTATCTTCCCGCCTTACCTCAGTGCTTCTAGCTCCAAATAGAGGACTTGCGAGATACCGCCCTGCCTTCAATACCTCCGGATAGTCCTGCTCTAGGACTCTAGCCATAGGCGCAGCGAAATGTACCCCTCGGTCATCTACTCCATTCTGTTTATTGACTCCTAAAAGGCGGTAGATATTATTTGCATTTGGATAGTGTTGATCGTAGCTGGTTTCGTCTTTGATGTAGAGTGAAATGAGCAAGCAAGCCGCTACACCAAGGGCAAAGCCACCTATCTTGATGGCCCCAAACATCTTTTGTTTCAAGAGCTGTCGCCAAGCAATCTTGAAATTATTGCGTAATAACATGGCTGATGGATTTGTGCGGACTTGTTTGATAGTAGACAGTCGAAAAGACCGAAAAACATCCCAAATGAATCGCCTTCTGGCTCGCTTTCCGCCCAACTCTTGGCACCGTTTTTCGAATAACTCATAGATATCCCCTTGGATCTCTTCCAGAAGTTCCGGGCGGCAATACCAGGCGAGAAATTTTTCCGCCCAACGAGGAGGTAGCGGCTTATTGGGCGTCATCAATGGAAAGTTTTGAGTAACAAGTCAGCTAATTGTCCTAGACTTGAAAGCAATTAGGAAAGTCGAATCCCTAATGAAAGGAATCTACGGATGGACTCTAAATTGCTTCAGTCAGCATATAACAAACGCTAGAAGCAACTGGGCCCTAGTTACTTTGGCGCTTGTATATCGGGTGATTAATAAGGTTTACAAAAGTAAAAGTAATCCATTTCTTTCACTTTTGCAAATATTATAGAGTGGCACAAGGCCCCAGAGATCAGAAGTCTTGAAGACTTCTGATCTCTGGGGCGCGAACGCTAGCGTTCGGCGACCAAGGCCTTTTCGATGGTAGAAAGGAATATCTTATCCATTTGTTCCACATAGGGATCAAACATCTTTCGACCTTCCTGATAAAGATTCTTAGCGATGCGTAATTCTCCTTGATAAGCTTCGGCATCGCTTGTGGCCTTGTGTACTAGTGCTCTATAGTAGTGGAGTTCAGCCAGATCATTTTCCTGTTCTTGCCGTGCAAAGGCCGTGAGCGCTTTGTCATACTGCTCCGTTTCCAAATATAATACACCTAGATGCAGAAAATCATAAATTCCGACGAAGTAGGTCGAATCTTGTACCTGGCCCTCTATGATCTCAATGGCTAGTTCCTTTTTACCTAATGCTTTATAGCAAAGGGCTCTAGCAATATGGAGATGATAGTCTCCATTAACAGAGTGGCCGATATCATATTCTACCAGACTATCCAACAACTCAATATCATCAATCGCTCCTTGATAATCCCTGAAGAATTGATATCTACACCATCCGCGATAGTCCAACTGAGCAGTGGGATCGAATTTGACCGCCTTATCCATGAGGTATTTCCATTCCAGAAAATCACCACTCTTCAGATAGGCTGTAGATTTTGCGCGATAGGCGAAGGCGAAAGTAGAGTCGATGGCAATGGCTTCATCCAAGGCTTCTTGGTACCTCCGACTAAATTGGTAGTAACCCGCTCGCTTCTCAGCAGCTTTGCAAGCCTTGTACTTTAACTCATCGCCAAAGTATTTGTAGGCCTCGCAATTGGGTTGCGCCGCCAAGAAAGTAGTGCTTCCCAATAAGAGCAAAACGATAAACAGTCTCATGGTAAAACTTCTTTTAATGCACCGTCCTCGATTTTAAAGGTCAAATATTGATAATAATCCCGAGGATCTTTACTATCCGGCAAAGGTTTCCAACCGTTGAGCGATTGGGTGATGGAGAGCAATTGATCGGTGACTCTGGAATCAAATTCTTGCGCTTGGTATTGGGTATTGGAAGCGCTTAGTCGAAATCGGCCGCTCTCCCCCTTGCAGTTCACGATGAAGCGAATTCTGATCCAACCACTTTGTGGGACATCGACGGCTTCATAGTCTTGGCGAAACACCTCCACAATAGCCGCCTTTTCTCCGTCATATTGCATGCCTTGGCTAAAATTGAAGTACTGTTTAACTCGGGCTTCACTAAAGCATAGTTGAAAAACCTCTCCATCTATTTCGGGATCTGCTTCAATATCACCGACCCACCGTAGGTATTTAGGCTTATCTTTTTCTGTAGCGCATCCCATCAACAGCAGTAGAATGCCAATTAACCGAACTGTCTTCATCACTATTCTAGATTTTATCATACTACTGCCAAATAGCACATTTTGGCATCTTTTGCCTGATAACCGCCACCTCTTCATTGGTAAATCCGCTACCCGCCAACATCAAGCTTTTCAGGTTTTGCAATTCATAAAGACCTTCATTCAGGTTCTTTTCCAGTGGGTTTCCAGATAGGTTCAAGTTCTCCAGACTTTGTAAGCCCTTGATCTCATTCGGTAGGATGCTGATTTGATTTTTATTGGCATACAACACCTTAAGTTTCGGTAGTTGACAAATGGAAGTCGGGAACTTGGTAAATGCACAATTCCATATTTGTAGGGACTCCAGCTTTCTCAGATTGGCCATAGAGGCGGGGAGATCACTTAAAGTAAGATTATCATGCAATCTTAGTTTCTGTAGAGCCCGTAAACCGCCAAATGAGTTGGGTAATTTCTTTAGTTTATTCTCTGCACAACCAAACTGGACCAATTTTTTCAGATTTCCGATGGATTCCGGTAGTTCCTCCAGCTGATTCCGAGACGCCAATAGAACTTCCAAGACACTCAATTGACCGATTGACTCGGGTAAATAACTCAATTGGTTGGCTCCAAGAAATAACCACTCCAATTGGTCTAGTTGCCCAATGGTCTCTGGTAGCTTAGTCAGCTGATTCTCCGTAAGACTTAACTGCTTGAGCTTTCCAAGATTTCCGATACTTTCTGGTAGGGAATCCAGATTATTCTTTTCCAAATGCAAGAAGTTAAGCTCGCTTAGCTTTCCGATCGATGAAGGCAGTGATTTGAGTTGGCACCCAACCAACCCTAGCTTAAATAGCTTCTTCAATTCTCCGATCTCTGCAGGAATTTCTTGAATAGGATTGAATGAAAGTGAAAGAAAAACCAAGTTTTTCATTTCTAAAATCTCCATCGGAAAGGAGGTGAGGTTTTGTCCCGAAAGATCGAGTTCTGCCACCTTTCCCGGGTTCTTTTTTGCCTCTTCCAAGGATTTAGTGAAGATACTTCCCTTGGGAATTTGAGCCTGTAATAGAGCGGGTAACAAAAGAATACAAAGAAGATTGCAGTTGAATAAACTTTTGAATGAGGTGAATGTGCGCTTTGCGAAAAGGTGGATTAGAAACATGAGAGAGTCGATTTGATACCTGAGTGTGGCCTTAGGACAAGAGGAACTTAAAGTCCTCTTGCCCTAGACACCTTAGTACTTGTGAAAGTACACATTATCTATTCCACGCGCAATACCCCTCGCATACTCGCCGCATGCCCAGGGAAGGTACATACATACTGATATTCACCTGGCTCCGTCGGTGCTTCAAAATAAATCACATCATTACTATTAGGCGTGAGTAAGGTGGTATGATACAGGACATCCTCAGATTCCGGGATAAAGCCTTTTTCTTGTCCTTCCAATCCCAAAGCCATGGCCTCCTGTCCAATCTTATTGGCCGTACCTGGCTTTACGATCAGTAGGTTATGAATCATGTCATCCGGATTGTTGAAAGTCAGTTTCACCTTACTTCCAGCCTTAACAGTGATCAGGTTTTTGTCAAAGAGCATACCTGCCTTAGCCACCAGCTCTACACTCTCCTCTGGCCCATTGGTCCAGCTCGCAGGCATTTTGGTGATCCGCTTTGGGCTAACAATATTCGTATTGACTCCATCTACGTTGGCGTGATCCGCATGCTCGGACATATCCATCTTCTCTCCCGCAGGGATACGATTTAAGGTGTAATACGCTAGGGGGTGCACCAAGGGCTTACCCGCTCTATTTTGTACACCTTCCGTTTTGATCTCATACACATATCCTAAGCGCAGGCCTTCCACATACAAGCGGGCACTTAGCCCATCATCAGCCACTTCGATTTTTCGAATGGCTCTCTTTTCTAAATCTACCACCGGGCTTCCGTAGTTGTGACGATACAGATAGGTGAAATCCGAGATGGAATAAGCACTAATATCACCAGCCGTTTCTCTACTCACTGGTTCTGTAAAGGTGAGTAAGAAGCCATCCGGTTGGATATTGATGTTTTGAATTTCAAATGGTGTTTTTCCAGTATAATTGAGTCGCTCTAGGCCATAGGGTTGTTTTCCTGTTGAGGCCCAACCTCTGTTGGTCATGCCAACGTATAAGGACTGATCAGGGCCCCAAGCCAAGCGAAGCACGCCGGAAGCGAAGCCTTCTCGAAAAGGTAAGCAGGCCCCTTGATATACACCATCCACCTTCTCCTGTACTACTCGCATAATTTTACTATGGCCTTGATCTCCCACCAGAAGCTGGCCCTTAAAGGGGCCAAATTTATCATGATCGATCAACAAAACATCAGAGGTAGAAATCCCCATGAGGGTATGCGGAAACCATACGCTCGGCGGCTTAACGGCAGGGTGCTTTTCTTGATAGGAATATAGTGAATATCCTAGCGTATCCGTGATATCTGCCATGGTCAGTTTTACAGGAGACCCCGGCTCTCCACTCCACTTCAAGCCTTCAGGATGCCCAACAAAATCACCCTTTTCAATATGGGTCATCCTTCCGGATCCTACCCAATCTCCTTGGTTTTCAGTATAGAATACATCGCCTTCGGCATTGACACCAAATCCAGCGGGAGATCGCATGCCCACTGCCACCGGATTCATCTCACCTTCTGGCGTAATCTCCAACATCCAACCTCTCCATTTGGACAGACTGGCACCCCGACCGATCCACCCCAAATTCAAGGTAACCATCATATTCCCATTCGGCATAATCAAAGGACCATAGGAGTATTCATGGTAATTTCCCACCAATGGCCAGCCGTACACCTTACGGAAGCTATCCGCTTTCCCATCCCCATTTTTATCGGCAATGCGCGTCAGTTCGGCTCGCTGTGTGCAATAGTATTCTCCATCTTTGTAGGCCAAACCCAGAGGCTCATGCAAGCCTTGCGCAAAACGCACAAAAGTTGGATTGTTACTGGCTGGATTCGCAATCGTCCAGATTTCCCCTCGACGCGTACAAACCGCAAGTTTTCCATTGTCATCAAAGGCCAGTCCACCGGCTTCCAGTACAACTCCTTCTGGAAGAGGTACCGTACTGATCTTGTAATAATCCGCCTCATTTTGCAACAAGGGGCTTTGGGCATAAACGCTAGAAAGCCCGATTAACACCACATATAGAATAGAATATCTTTTCGAAAACATCTTTTTAGATTTTCCGCAGCACAAACATCCGAGATGTTACTAGGAGAGGAAAAAGCTACATCCGGATATTTTGCCCACGCTTTTACTCAATAATTTATCCTAAAAGCTATCTGGATCGTGTAATTCCTACCAGATGAGGCTATACGCCACGCGCTCTTTTCCTTCCAAAGGAACCAGGAGCAAATCACCATTAGGCCCTCCGATCGTTGCCTCTTCTACGTCGATATAATATGCTCCATCTATCCGATACCAGCCCGATTCCAGGGCTTCGATATTACCTGCAGCTAAGCGTACATATTGATTAGATTGAGGAGTACCGCTATCAATCGTAATGGTACGCTTGATATTGCCGTCATTAGTAGGTAAGGTTTGATCGGATAACTGCAGTCCTCCATATTGATATTTAAAGATGGGATACCCATCGCCATCCAAATCGTAACCGTCGATGGAATACCCCTCTGGTAGCCCAGAAGGCCATACCCCTTTTGAATCTTCCATTTGAGCTATGCTCACACCCGCAGTGGCCTGCGCACTTGCGTTGCCAGGAACCAACAACTGGCTATGCCCTCTACCTACCCACATATTCGTGACATCTGCAAATTCCCCCCTCCAAGCATGGAGAAGTGTTCCCTCCTCTAAATCAAAGGTATAATGTATGCCCAGTGGGCTCCCAACGGATATGGGGAAGTTTCGTTTTTGCCCTTTGTGATTCACAAAACTGCGAATTAGTTCCGGTTCATCTTCTGGATTGATGACCAGTCTTTGAGGACCTTTCCTAGGACCTTCAGTCACTTCCTTTGCTCCGAGGGATTGCCTTTTGATATTCGGCCCTTCATAAAAGACGAACAGCCGCTTCCCCCAAACATCTTGATAGTAGGTCAAGTCTATCTTATGCGTGCCCTTAGTGAGCGTGACCATACCTCGTTCAGTACCCATTCCAGGCTCTCCGTCATTGTGAATAAGTAGATCTCCATCAATAAAAAGATCTCCACCATCATCAATCCGAGTCTCGAATAAATACTCGCCCTCCACAGGCACTTCCAGCTGGGCAGAAAAAGACAAGGCAAATTTATCCTTAAGTCCTTCCATTTCCACGTCAAAATCTTCTTTCGAGCCAGCGTCAGTGGCTGTCAAGGTATCTACCGCCGGCAAATGATCCCAGTCCCCCTGATATACCTTGTACTGGATGTTGCTGACTTGCAATTGATCCAAGGTATAGGCCTTGTAGTGAATGTCTTTAAAGGCCACTGCCCCTTGCAGACTGGCAAATACAAGGGCCGCTTCTGCTACTTCATCC
This sequence comes from uncultured Lewinella sp., assembly GCA_913057785.1. Classification (GTDB taxonomy): domain Bacteria; phylum Bacteroidota; class Bacteroidia; order Chitinophagales; family Saprospiraceae; genus DT-111. The sequence continues at coordinate 11,228 of CAJXPD010000117.1, forward strand.
GTACTGCTCGCTCCAGCAGATGGGGCAATTATTTCCACATTCTCCATTAGCGTATACCCATTGAGTCGCAGATAGTGCAATTTTGCATTGCTCTGTTTCGCCCCGTTCTCATCGAATCGAGCCGCCTCGAAATACAAACTCAGATGTTGCCATAAGCCAGGTGCCCGACAGGCATTAACAGGTGCCAAGCGATCATCGGCAGAAGAACTACCCAACAACATACCACATCGCTGGCTCTCCTTACCCCAGGTATCTTCCAATTGGATTGCATATCGTCCCTGTAACCAGAGCTGGGTCTGTCCATCCTTGGGAAGTAAGAATTCTAGATCCATTTCCAAATCACCATGCTCCATCTGTGTCGCTAAAGGAGTGAGGGTGCTCGTCTCATTATTGCAAACCAAAGTCCCCTTACCTTCATCCACCTGAAAGCCTGCATCGGGAGTTGCAGCAAAGGCGTTCCCGGCTATCGCCCAAGCGGCGCTAGGAGATGAAAAAGCAGAAAGGTCATTCAGTGGGAAATCTTGTTTTGGAAGGCTCGCCGGTATTGCAGGAGTATCAGATTCCTCCTCGGCAGTAGTCACATCCCCTTGGCAAGAGGACAAGATGAGCAGCAAGCAAATGCCTTTGAGTGATAGCAAACTTGCCTTTCCTAAAAGTGATCGAATGTATTTGGAGGGTATTTGAAACCGCAGGAGTTTCAATACCATCCTAAAGTTGGCCGAAAAATTCATTGTGTTTTGTTTTGTGTAAGAACTGATTCAAACTCATTCATCTGGACTGCAGTCAATAAGTTTGAATCAGTTCCAAAAGTAATTGTCATCGCGACCCTACAAATCTAGCATTTTTCCAACGTAAGGTATTCATGTGGCCTCTTGCCTGTTTACAGTATTGAACCTTTTTATACCACTTATGATTTCACTCATTGATCTCTACCTGTGCAGCCTGTCAAAATTGGATTAAACCCGTACAACAAATTGGGTCAGAATCCGATTTCTCCGTCTACAAACTATCTTTTAGCGAAAATTCACTTTATCTTTCGCTAGGCAATTGATCCCGGATGCTGAATGGAGCGAAGGGAATTACAAGCTGCCTGATCAGTGCATCATTATCATTCATTTAAAGTACCCACATGAAGATCTTAAAAATCACACTCCCTGCCTTTTTGGCGAGCCTCTTTCTAGTGACCTTAGTACTGGCACAGCCTGCTCCAATGACCCAAGCCGAAATGGTTGGCTTATCAACGGAGCGCCTGGCTAAAGTAAAAGACAAAATGCAATGGTATATTGATGAAGGCAAATTGGGGAGTATTGTCAGTGTGGTAGCTCGGAAGGGCAAGGTTGTGCACATGGAAGGCTATGGCACCACGCAGATTGGTGGAGGAACGGCTGTCACCCCCCAAACCATCTTCCGTATCTTTTCTATGTCAAAGCCGATCGTCAGTGTTGCGCTAATGACGCTCTACGAAGACGGTAAATTCCATTTAGATGATCCTGTGGCCAAATATATCCCATCCTTTGGCAAGCTGAAGGTATATGATAATGGCAAAATGGTTGATCTAGAACGTCCGATGACGGTAGAACACCTCCTGACTCATACCTCTGGACTAAGCTACGGTTGGAATCCCACTCCAGTAGATACTATGTATGCCATGGCTAATATTTGGGAGCCTGGTAGAAACCTAGAAGCATTTGTGGACAGGATAGCTACTCTACCATTGAATTTCCAGCCAGGAGCACGATGGGAATATGGTGTTTCCACCGATGTCGTGGGGCGCTTAGTGGAAGTTATTTCGGGGCAACCTTTAGATCAATATTTGCAAGAACGAATCTTTGCGCCATTAGGCATGGTGGACTCAGGTTTCTTTGTTCCTAAGGACAAGCTAGATCGTTTGGCTACCGTCTACGCTCCAGATGGTAAGGGCGGGATTTTCCCCATGGAAACGCCACTGACCAACGGAATAAAATCGCCAACTATCTTCTTTTCTGGTGGTGGTGGACTAGCATCAACACCTACTGATTATCTACGCTTTGCGCAAATGCTGGTCAACGGAGGAGAATTAGATGGAACGCGAATCTTGGGAAGTAAAACAGTAGAATTGATGTTAATGAATCACCTCCCAGATGGGATGACCGTAGGTTCGACCAATCCAGGAGCTGGCTTTGGCCTTGGCTTTATGGTTACCTTGAATCCAGCACATCGAACAGAAATGGGCTCAGTGGGGGAAGGTACCTGGTCCGGTTTGGCGAATACTTTCTTTTGGGTAGATCCTGAGGAGGAATTGGTGAGTATGGTATTCACGCAGTTTCTTCCACATAGTTTCTATCCTTTACATAGAGAATTCAAAAATCTCGTTTATCAGTCGATTATAGACTAAAAATCTTCCTACTATTAGAGGTCAGACCGTTTTGCTGCGAGAGGCCATGATTCTAGACTTTATGGCGAGACAAGGCAATCTTTCTTCTGGTTTCTGACTTCTAAACATCCAGTAGTACAACTAAAAATATATCAACAGCAGCGATAGCTTGAGAAAGCTATCGCTGCTGCCCATTCTGATCACTTCACTGCTTTCCCCAACCTTCCAAACCACTTAGCCATGACATTTGCCGCAGGCTTGTTATAAGGTGTAAAGTTGATACTCTGTCGGCTATTCTGAGATCCATCATAGCCTTTCCATTCCCAGAACAATGCGCCAGCAAACCATTCTTCCTTCCAAAACACCTTGAAGAAAGCTTCGTAGCAATTCGCTTGTGTTTCTGTACTAACTTTCTCATACAAGCCCCCTAAACTACTCGCCCAAGCCCAAGGCTCTATAGCGGCATCACAAGAGCTTTTGTAGCCAATTTCCGTAAACAGAACAGGCTTGTTGTATCGCTTAGACATGGCTTCGATCTTCTTCACATGGGGTTTCCATCCTTTTACTAACTCATCAACCGATGGGTTCTCATTTTTTGTCAGCGGGAAATAGGCTTGAATCCCGATGTAATCTAGATCATCCCAAAAGGTAACATCCTCATACTCTTGATACCAATTGGCACCATAGGTTAATTTACCGCTGTAAACCGTTCGGACCTCCTTGATCAACTCCCGCCAAAATTCAGGTTGCTTTTTCACCACCATGTGTAGTTCTGCCCCAATGCAGAAGAAAGGGAGTCCCTGTTCTTCACTGAACTTAGCGTATTGCAGGATATATTCACGATAGCTAGCTTGCCAGGCTTTCCAGGCAGCTTCATCCGCCATTTCAATATCGGAACGCCATTTCCCTCCGGAAGGCGAGCCCATCCAAATATGTGGTTTCATCATGACCTGAAGATTTAACTTCTTGGCTTTATCGATAAATTCCACATATCGATTAACCCGACTCTCTCCGTTTCTAGTACCTCGTGAAACACGCAAATCAGGACTATCGTAATCTTCCTGATAGCTGTAGGGCACGAGTACTACCCACTCGATATTGTTTTTGGTAATAGGAGTAAGAATATCGCCATTGAACCTGCGACTACCGAAGTAATGGACACCACGAATTTTTCCATCCTTCTTGTAGCGCTGTAAGGCCGAGCCACTCTCATTCTCTATGGAATGATCCCATTCATACGTGTAGTCTCTTTCCTGGGTATACCAATCCGCATATTTCCAGCCTGCTATCCCAAGCATCAAGGGGAGTAAAACAACAAGTGCTAAACGTTTCAGTACCATTTGAATTCCCCGTTGCTGATATAAACGCCATACCGCACGGAAGGATAAGAAGAGTAAAAGCGGAACATTAGACAGCAGCCAACTGAACGGGTGCCCAGCTAACATCCGTCCCAGGTCAAGCTGTCCAGCAAAGAACTCCTTCCAACTGTTGGTAGAACTCCCTATGCTTAAAGACAACAGGAACCAGAGCAATAGAAAGGAAGAAAATACCCAAAGGAGGTAACGCTTAATTTGTGGTAGTCGGGTTTTCATAAGGCAGTTATTGCTGTAGCAGATTAAAGTTCCTGAAAATACAGCAATTTATGCGCTTATCCCATTGTTCCAAGAAGCAAATTGTAGATTTACTCCGCCTTTGGCATCGTAGTTTCATATTTATCCCAGCCTTCTACCAAAGCCTTTACCACCACTTCTCCCACCTGATAAGCAGATTCCAAAGATGGGATGTAAGCTGAATACCCCTTGCCCGTCAGTTTTTCTCCAGCCAAACTCTGTTGAGCCGTAATACCCGGCCATTGCATACTAAAATTGGAGGCCGTGCGAAGTACCAGGAGTCGATCCTTGTCTACCAGACCACTCTGGTGCAAACGATCCAGTGAATGGTATGTTCCCATTTCTTCCATGGCTGAGGTTACAAAATTTCCTTCTCCCCCCGTCCAATACTTCACCCAGTCATTCGCCCATTCCGTCAGCAATTCTCCGTGCCAGTAGGTGCTTCCCGCCAGTTGATCCCCTTTCAAGACGAAAGGTTTCATCTCAGCTGCGGCATAGCCCGTATATTGCTCTCTCATCGACTTTATTTCATCATTATCCGGCAGTTCCATGTCCTTGGTTAGGCTGTACGCCCAATCTACTAATTTGGGATTAAGACGGGCCACCACGCCTTCATTATTCGTAGCTACCGGCTGTGCATAAGGCTCTGTACGTCGTAGGGGTATATAGCCTGTTTTCCAGTCTTCAGGAATTTCGCGGGCGTCAATCTCGTGGCTAAGATCACCATCAATGAGCCACTCCGCCCAGGCGGCAGAACCCGTTGGTGCATCGGCAGGGTCTACCCCGCTAATCCCAGCCACCAGCCAATAAGCCTTACTCAGGTCAAAACGCGGATCTAAGCCCAAAGCCATGATGGATGCAGCAGCCTTGGTATTACCGATTCCGGTCATGATGCTCAAGACTCCTAGATCAGGGTTGTAGCGTAATTGTCGATATCCTTGAGGGAAAGGGAAACTATCAGGCAAAGGCAGTCTTTCGACCCAAAATTGCATTTCTCCTGGTCGATCACCCACTTCTTCCCCTGCCTCAAACATACTCACCACAACTACTTTTACGGGTATTTTCTGCGGTGTGGAATCTGCCTGAGGTTGGGTACAGGCACTTAGCAAAAGGCTTATTAACAGGGCCATATAAGCACAGCCACTATAAATTCTTTGAAGGCTTACTGGAGTAGAAATTTTCATTGTAAACTTTTATTATCCAGGTAACTTTCATCACGTGATGAAGGATCACCTGATACGAAAATGTGTTCAATATATTTCTGCGATAAACTACCAATTGGCAATCGTCTGTTCTACAAACTGCATCCACTTTGCTTCCCAAGCGGCTAAAGCCTCCGTCTTCTCCTCCTCGGACAGGGCAGCATGTTCCAGGCTATTCCGACACAGTTGTTTTAGTGCAGCTAGATCCAGTTCCCAAGCCATATAGACCGACCAAAAATCATAGGTTAAGCCTTCGTAATCGAAGATCAATGGATCATCTGAACTTATGATGCAGTCCACACCTCGCCGGAGGTAGGTACTCGCGGGATGGATCCGGAGATCTCTCAGATATCCCAAAATCTGGTTACTCAATGGGTTCACCTCAATGCAGACATTATTGCGTTTGACTAGTTCGATCAAATTCGGGAAGCGGAAGAGGTTAAAGCCATGCCCAATGCGGCGAGTTCCGAGCAAGATGGCGTCATATAAATTAGCTACTGAGGCCCAGTCACTTTCTCCATCATGCAAATACAAAGGTAATTCTACCTTCCTCTCTTTTTCCAGAGAATCCAGTCGCAAAAAGGTTTTAGCATGAAAAAGTGTAGCCTCACCATTGTCTTCTTCCGCCACCAGATCATACCCCTTCAACCAATCTGGGTATCGCTTCTTCATACTCACCGCCTCTTGAATATCCTCCCAGATGACAGCATTGCTTTTAAAACGTAGATCGGTATGGATGACCTTCAAGGTAAACGCCAAATCCTTTTGCCGTTGTCGATCAACGGCTCTTTCCAAGATCTGAGCGAACTCCTCAACGGGCAAACCTCCAGTCGGGTGTTCTAGATCATACATACGGTTTCGGAAGGGCATCCGAAGTTCCACATGCTGAATCCCATCTTCTACCAACACATCAAGTCCTCTGTTCAAGTATTCCGGAAATATAGGTCGATAGGTAACGAAACGATAGATGCGTTGAAAGATAGCTTCAAATTCATACCATATATCCACAGAGTCTCGATCGATATCTTCGTCAAAAGTAATCAGTTTATACAGTTGATCAGAAAAGGAATCATCCCTGGCATTGAGTGCTCCGGTGGGTTGGAATCCCTTGGGGGCCTTTCCGGCGGAATAAGCGCAGAGTTGGCCTTTTACATAGGTGTCGTTTGATTCTGCCCAAAACACATGCATCTCCGGTGTAGCAATAGCTTTATCTACTACCCACTGTGCATCTCCCATGGCTAGCTGATGAAGGTGCAAGATGCCTCCCTTCGGCATTTGTCGTAGTACCGTGAAGATTTTCGTGCCTTCTATATGTTGTTTGGACTGATAAAAGTCGCGGGCGGGCGGAAAAAAATGCGTTTGCCTATAGTGATCTAGCAGTTGCCTTTGCTCAATTTGCATCAGTTGATTAAGCTGCACCTCGGCTGGCGAAAGTCTCACTTTTGCATCAAAATACAACGCACTATCGGCTGCCATTAAGATCCTTCTTTGTTCCAAATACTGTTCAAAAACCTGGTCGGTTTGACTGAAAAGGAAAAGGGGGAAAAGGAAAAATGCTGTAAGGGCAACTTTTTTCATGGCCATGGTTTGGAGATATAGCGGTGTGAATGAAGTGAAGCTATCGTGTAACAGGTCGGGACAATAGGAAACATCTCTAACTGTCTTCCGCCAAAAGTAGGAAATTTCAAAGAGAGTCCGATATAAGTAAATGGAGCGTGGCCGATCTTTCTCAGAAAATCCTATGTTTGTAAGCCAAACAGACGGCCAGCTATGCTACAATTTTTCCAACTACAAGAGAAAGGAACAACTGTTAGAACCGAGCTCATTGCGGGACTGACCACCTTTCTCACCATGTCATATATCATCTTCGTCAATCCAGCCATTCTTGCCAAAGCAGGAATGGACACAGAGGCGGTACTGGTAGCCACCTGTATCTCTGCAGCCATCGGTACTTTGCTCATCGGCTTGCTGGCCAATTTCCCATTTGCGCAGGCCCCAGGGATGGGATTGAATGCCTTCTTTGTTTTCACAGTAGTGCTTACCCTAGGATACACCTGGCAACAGGCACTGGCAATCGTTTTTCTTTCCGGCATTCTCTTCCTTCTGCTCACCATCACCGGCATGCGAAAGGCGATCATCGACGCCATTCCACTAAATCTCAAGTTAGCCATTGCTCCAGGTATTGGGCTCTTTATCGCCTTGATCGGATTAAATAATGCAGGGCTAATCGATATGAATCAAGGACCAATCATTGACATTATACTCGGTAGTGAAACATTAGAAGCTGGCCCGTTAATTGACCAGGTGGTAGCTGCCCCTCCGCAGATCATAGAATTGGGTAAGGTATCCAGTCCGCCCGTTTTACTGGCCATTATTGGATTTGCCTTACTGACCATATTGATGGTACGCAAAGTGGGTGGAGCCATGCTCTGGGCGATCTTGGGCACTACCTTGATTGGCATTCCTATGGGCGTGACTTTGATCCCAGATACCTACAGCATCGATAAGATTAGCCTTGCCCCTACTGCTTTCCAATTGGACCTCGCAGGCTTATTTGCCGTTCCGGAGGGGAGTACAGCATTGGAGAGTATCCTCACGATTCTCCTAGTGGTTCTGAGCTTTACGCTGGTAGATCTATTCGACACTTTAGGTACTTTGTTGGGTACTGCTGCTAAAGGAGATATGCTAGATTCAGAAGGTAATCTTCCAGGAATGAACAAGGCTTTGTTTTCAGATGCCACCGCTACCCTCATCGGTTCTCTATTGGGCACCTCTAGTGTGACGACCTATATAGAAAGTGGTTCTGGCATTGTAGCGGGAGGGCGTACCGGTTTAACGGCCGTCGTCGTAGCGATTTTGTTTTTGTTTGCCATTCTGTTGGCTCCGATTGCCGGAATGATTCCTGCTGCTGCTACCTCTCCCGTTCTTATTATGGTGGGGTTACTAATGCTGGATGGTATCCGAAAACTGGAACTCGAGGAGTTGTCAAGTTCTATCCCCGCCTTCTTATTAATCATTCTTATGCCCTTCACCTATAGCATTGCGAATGGAATCGCCATTGGCATGATGTTTTATGTTTTAATTCAAGTATTCACGGGTAAAGGGAAATCGGTACACCCCATTCTCTACCTTTTAGTCGGGCTTTTCCTATTGCGATACATTATGATATAGCTCGGATTTTGAGTAGAGTCATTTGAATGACTCTACCAACAAAAACTACCCAAAAGGGTAGGATGAGGACAGTTGACTTGGGGTTTTCCCGAATATTCAATCTGATTCCTTTTTCAATTGGAGAATTAACGATACCTTCGCGGTCGATACCAACTTTAACAAACCGTGTAGGACACAAAGCTGGATTAGAATTGTGTGACCTATGTTTGTTGCCGATGGCAATAGCAGCAACAAAGCGATTTTGTTCCTCCACTTTTACAACTATCCCATTGCAGGTAATTCAAATCGATTTTCCACAAAACACTAGAGCCTAAAGAAATCAAAGCGTAATAAATCCGACTAAGTAAAGATCAGGATAGATGTGCGCCAATTTTTCATTTTCGGTACCCCTACTGATCATCTGATCGATTGGACTTGTATTCTAATTTACCCAGTGAGTGTGAAGAATACGCCTTATTCATCCTTAAGAATATAGTCCCTACAGTAGCTTAAGAATGGTTCCCTATTTCTTCCGATGACTATTCTTAAACCACCAGGGAAAAGAAATTTTTTAGTAGGCAACTTACTCACACTTTACTAAACTTAGGCAGTATGCAAAAATTCTTTTTACACTTTGCGCTTGTCTGTATTATGCTACTAGGTATCACCTCTAGTGTTTTTGGACAGGGTGCAACTACTTCCACCATGAATGGGAAAATCACCGACTCAGATGGTGCCCCCCTTCCTTTGGTGACGGTACAAGCTATACATGAGCCGACCGGTACCATGTATGGCACAGTAGCAAATGAAGACGGTAAGTTCTACATCCCGAACATGCGGGCTGGAGGTCCTTACAAAGTCGTTGCTACTTACGTCGGTTTTGAAGATGCTACACAAACAGGTGTTTTCTTAACCCTAGGACAGACTTACAAGGTTAACCTGGCGATGAGTGAAACGGATATCGTACTGGAGCAGGTCGTAGTAACGGCAACTTCAGGAGATATTTTTGACGGAAATAGAACCGGAGCGGAAACCTACGTAAGCGAAGAAGCCATCAATACGCTTCCTACCGTTGATCGGAACTTCCTGCAAGACTTTGCTCGTTTAGATCCTCGTACGGCTCCTTCTCAAAAGGGGAACGCAAACGGCGGTGGTCTTTCCGTGGCAGGTATGAACAACCGGTACAATGCCATCTTCTTTGATGGTGCGGTTAACAATGACGTTTTCGGTCTAGCCAACTCCGGAACGAATGGTGGTCAGGCCGGTATTACTCCGATTAGCCCTGATGCGATTGAGCAGATCTCTATTGTCTTGGCACCCTACGATGTTACCTATGGTGGCTTTGCTGGTGCTAGTATCAATGCGGTTACACGCAGTGGTACCAATAGCTTTGAAGGATCTGTATATGGATTTTACAAAGATGAAAACTTCGCCGGTAAAACAGCTGGGCAAGACTTGGAGGTGAGAGAGAAATTGGCTCCCTTCACTTCTTACACCACTGGACTTAGATTAGGAGGACCGTTGGTCAAAAACAAATTATTCTTCTTCGCCAATCTAGAAATTCAGCGCGATGAAGAACCAAAGCCATTCGATCCCACTACCTACCAAGGTATGGCTGATGCGGCTAAACTCACACAGCTTACCAACTACCTAAATAGTGAGTATGGTTACGATCCAGGAGGGTACTTGAACAATGCCACTACTCGTACAACGGACCGCTTTTTGTTGAAATTGGACTGGAATATCGATCCAAAGAACAGCCTTTCTGCTAGATATAGCTACGTAAAAGGGGTAGAAGAAGATGTAAATCGTCCCAATAATACGACGCTTCCTTTTGCTAACGCAGGGGTTTTCTTCCCATCTACTACCAATTCTGCCACTGTCGAATTGAAGAGTACGCTGTCTGACAACTTGTTCAACAAGTTGGTAGTTGGTGTTACTACGGTTAGAGATGATAGAGATATCCTCGGAGATCCATTCCCAAGGGTGCAAGCGCAAGATGGTAATGCTACTGTAATTTTTGGAACAGATAACTTCTCCTATTCCAACATCGTATTTCAGGATGTTTATACTATTACTGATAACCTTTCCATCAGTGCGGGTAAGCATACTTTTACAGTAGGAACACATAATGAATTCTTCAAGATCCAGAACTTGTTTACCATCTTCTCTACGCCACTTTACTTCTATGATAATCAAGTAGACGACAATGGTAATATCACTCAAACGGGTCTAGATGCTTTCCTAGCGGGTGCACCTGCTTTCTCTCTATTTGGACATGAGCAGCCATTGACGCCTGGAGATGGAGGAAGCGTGCGATTTGGAGATGAAGCCGATAACTTAGGACCTACCTTTAATGCTGCACAGTTGGCATTCTATGTACAGGATGACTGGGAAATCTCAGACAACTTCAAGTTGTCTCTTGGTCTACGTGCCGATATTCCAATTTTCGTGGATGATCCACCACTTCAGAACGAAGCTTTCAACAAGGAAACTATCCCTCAGTTAGAAGCTGCTGGTTACGATCTAAAAGGAGCAAAAGCAAGTCAAGCACCTAGCACTTCCATCATGTTGGCTCCGAGAATTGGTTTCAACTGGGACGTGAATGGAGATCAGCGAACGCAGGTTCGTGGTGGTACGGGTATCTTCACAAGCCGTGTTCCTTGGGTATGGCCTGGCGGGATGTTCATTCGTAATGGTCTGAACTCTAGTTTTGCACCAGGTTTCGGTCCATTCCGTGCAACACCAAATGAATGGAGAGATCGTTTGAATCTTAACTCACCATCAGGTGATGTGGACTTGTTCGCAGAAGATTTCAAATACCCACAGTTCTGGCGCTCTAGTTTAGCAGTCGACCAAAAATTGCCAGGTAACATGATCCTTACTGTGGAAGGAATGTACACGGATGCAATCAATGACCTTAGAGTAACCAACGTGAACCAGGTGGCCTCTACTCAGCGTCTACAGGGAGCTGATAATCGTCCTATCTTTAGTGGAGACGTAATTGATGATACTTACAACTACATCACTTTAGTGGACAATACCAATCAAGGTTATACGGCTAACCTTTCTGTTCAATTGCAGAAGCCATTTGCCAATGACTGGTTGGGTAGCATTGCTTACTCTTTCACTCGTGCGGTGTCCTTGTATGATGGTACTGGATTCATCAACTCTACGAACTGGAGAGAAAACCCTTCTGTCCAAGGTAGAAACAGTCCAATACTTACTCGTGCCACTTTTGATGCGGGCTCTCGTTTGAGTGCTTTTGTAGCGAAGAAGTTCAGATGGAATGAGAATGTAGCTACGACTATTTCGTTGTTCTACAATGGGCAATCTGGTCAGCCATTCACTTACGTGTATACTAATGGAGATGCCTTGACTGGAGAAGACAGTGAAGATAGCCGCGCGATGATCTATGTTCCTGCCAGCCAGAACGAGATTGTTTTCGCTGACCAGTCTACCGCTGCTGCTCAATGGGCGGCTTTGGATGCGTTCATTTCTGGTGATGATTACTTGAGCTCTCGCAGAGGTCAGTACGTAGAACGTAACATGTCTCGTACGCCATTTGAAAACCTCTTCGACCTTAAGATTGCTCAGGATGTAAGCTTCAATGTAGGACAGAAAAAGCACACTTTCCAAATTACCTTCGATATCTTCAACCTAGGAAATTTCTTGAATCCTAACTGGGGTAAAAGTTATTTCATCGGAGATAATGGTTACTTCCGACTACTACGTTTTGTTGATTTTGAGCCAGGTACGACCACTCCTCGCTTCGCTTTTGACGGCGTGAATGGTGATCCTTGGACCTTGATCCAAACCAGTACAAGAAGTGCACGTTGGTATAGCCAAATTGGTGTACGTTACTCTTTCTAAGAGATAAAGATAATCCCTACTGACGGGGTAAAAGAGAGAAGCCTCCTCTACCGATTGATCGGTGAGGAGGCTTCTTCATTTTTAGTCGAAGTACATCATTCATTAGAAGCTCTTCAACAGTCGGGTCAGTTCTATAGTGCAGGTGATTGATATGCTATTCAACAATGCTGAGTTGTTCCACAGCTTTATCCAAAGAGAGTTTTCCCTGGCGATAAGCAGAAAGCGTAGCTTGTTTAGCCGTTATGCTTAGTTGCTCAGGAATCAATTTACAATCACGACATCCGTTAAAGCCAACGTTAAAGACCAATACTTCTCCTTCCTTCAAGGATTTCGCGATACTTCCATATTCCACTACATTTTCTTTCAGCGTAGACAAAAATTCAGGATAGTGTTCATCGGCATTTTCGCGATCCTCATTGTCTTCCTCACCTTCATCCTCCTCTTCAGGATCAACCAAGGTGAATCCCTGTCCTTCTCTAAATAATTCCAGGCGGCTGCCAAATCCGCGACTACCACGGCAGCGCGTATTCATCCGCATATTGACTACCAAGCCAAGGTCTGGAATGTATTCTGATTTTGGTGTACTGCGGCTACTGATACATTCACTGCCACTTAGGTCGTCTTTATACAAGCGAGAGAAAATGGAGTTAATCAATTTCATATCCTTGCTCTCCGTTGCTACTTCCTCTTCTCCCTCTGTATAGGCAATTTTATTTTCGAATTGTGCTTCGCTAAGGTTACCACGCTGTAGGGCATCAATATCTGACTTAAGCACCATTGCGGTATAGACTCCACGCTCATCATCCCAATCTTTATCATTCAAGCTACTCCAGCCATCACCTTGATTCCATCCATCAATTACCACGGCTACATTATTATTGCGTACATAACGGAGTAGTACTTTTTCATTTGACTTGATCCCCTTCATGAGGTATCCATAGTCTACAAAGAAGTCTCTGCTCACTTTCTTGAAGAACTCAAAGTCATCATATTCTTGTATTTCAGCGCTACTCGCTTCTGCATCTACATTTTCATCCTCCTTATCCCGGTCTCTATTTCGCTTTCTAATCCGCTTGCCATCCGAATCCAAATAGATCGTATAAGGTAATCTTTCCTGTAGCTTGGCGATTCCTTTCAGGTTGTAGTGATAATTGTAAGCTGTGGCAAGCTTGCTATTCCCTCCTATGGAAATTCCTCTAAAGCTGTTTTCTCCGCCGATGGTGAACAAAGCTCCAAAATCATCAATGTAGGTACCTTCTACATTCCCCGAGGATCCGCCGTGGCCTATGATGACGACGTCATCTGACACTTCAATTTCCTGTTGTAACAGAGAGGCTAAAATATTCTCAGCAATCTCAATTTCCTTCATCACTTTCGACTTGTCTCCCCCCTGCGCAGCAGCGATTAAAGGCAGAAGAACAAGACAGAGCATCCATATTTTTTTCATGATTATTTGTTTTTGATCTCGAACTGATTTAGACTTTTCATCTGTAGACAAAAGATTAAACCGGTTCCTAGTTTAAAAAATTACCATTCACGATATCATCTAGTACAGCAGCTGTTTCTGTATGATTTCTTTCGACATTTTTATAGAGATGTACAAACTCTGTTTCGATCGCTTTTAGATCTAGAAGGCGCGTTTCTTCCCAATCGGTATACAAACCACTAATCAGATCCTGTAGCTCTTGCTTTTGGGCCACTTGCATGTTCTGCAATAGAGCTGCGAATTGTGGCAATTGCTCTTCCTTGAATTGGGTCTGTAGTGCGGCAAAGTCAGCCTGCCGACGGGTTTGAAAGCGTTGCCATTGTTTCGCAATCGCCAACTGTTGAGCCTCACTATTTGCGGCCAGTTGATTTTGCCAAAGTGAGTCCATTGCTAACAACTTGTGGTTAAATTCTCGTTCCTTTTCCAACAGTACAGCCTTAAAATCAGCTGCTTGCTGGGCAATGGCATCATTAGCGGTTTGCGGATCTTCCACTACTCTTTCTTTCCCAAAGGCAATCACAAAGCTACCTTCAGCATACTCCATTCTCGCATTGGTTAGACTTAGCAAGAGCAAGAAAGACGCCGCTACTCCCAGGCGTACGCCCCATTTTCGCCAGTCAAAACTTGAGGTTTGACCGAGACTCAAGACAGTAGCCTCAGGCTGTAAATCGGGAAGCTCCTGTAGGCAAAACTGCGTATCCTGCAATTCTCCTATTTCCGCACGCAACTCAGGATCTCCTTCTATCTCTTTTTCAAAAGCTAATTTTTCTTCGGCCTCCATTTCTCCATAGAGATAGGCCATTAGCCGTTCTTCTCTATTCATATCTTATCGCTTTGGTTTGAGGTTGGGTTAAAAAAAATTTTCGCATGGCTTTGTACGCGTAGTACAAGCGCGATTTTGCTGTATTTTCTGATATATTTAGTATCTCCGCGATCTCGCGAAACTTTAACTCTTCATACTCCTTCATGATTACCACGGTTCGCTGTTCCTCGGGTAGGCGTGCCAAGGCATCTAATACTTGCTTAGAACGCTCCTTTTTCAAGTACATATAATCTGCAGCTGGAGCGGTATCTCGTCTGCTTCGATACGTCAAACGCTCAACTGCCTTCTGGTTGATTTTGCGGCGGCGGGTTTCATTGTGGCAAAGATTAATGACCGTTCTATACAGCCATGATTTAAAGCTGGCAGGATCTTTCAACTGCCCAAGTTTTTGCTGCATCAACAAAAACGCCTGCTGGCTAATCTCTGCCGCCATCTCCTTATCGCCAAAGTATCTATACCCCCAGTTGTATACCCTAGGGTACCAGATCGAGAACAGCTTGTTCATGGCTCTGGTGTCGCCGGCCTTGGCTTTAACAATAAGTGTGTGTGAGTCTTTTTTCAAAATTCCCTATTTGCGGGTGAAATCCTTGATATTAGTTTGCAGGATTGCTGTTTATTCGTCGGATAAAGGCCCTCCTTGCGATCATTTTCATCATAAGGAGGGGCAAGTAGGTTGGAAAGTTTTAAGGGAAGCGTTTTTTTTTATTTTTTTCTAGATATTAGGGAAACCGCATCTAACGTCGGCGTCGATATTTGCGGCCTTCTTTCAATTGCTTGTAGCTATATTCCTGAAATCGAAAAGGGATTGACACTGGGCCATCTACGGTTGGCTTTCGGATCACAAAATGCAAGTGTGGCTGCGTGGAATACCCCGTATTACCTGAGAGCCCCAGCAGTTCTCCTTTTTCCACCATCTGCCCTTCTTTCACCAGGACCCCTTGAAATTTTAAGTGTACGTAATAGGCCAGCGTGCCGTCATCATGGAGTACCACGACATGATTGTCCTTTCCTCGATATTTCGCTGAAGGGCCTCCTTCTTTAGAGTCCTCTTTAACTTTCACTACTTGCCCAGCTCTTGCGGCACAAATCTTATCTCCTATAGGCATAGCGAAATCCAGTGCAAACATAGAAGCAGGTTTGTTGTGCGAGAAACTTCCTTTAAATCCCTGAATCAGCTTGTAGGTCTTTTTACGTTGAAAGGGCAAACCGTACAGGAAACTACCGTCTGGCTCTACTGTAAGTGGATTTCCATGTTCCAATCGAATACTGCCAAAACGCTCCTGCAAAAGCTCTGTAGTATCTGCCGCATCAACCACCGGCACGACTAAAAACTTTGCCCGTTCTCCCTGAGCACTTAGAACAAAGTTGGAATACATTCGGGAATCTGCGGGGATTTTTTCATTTACATTCACTTTCACATACAGCGGCATATGAGAATCATTGGCGATGTAAAAGACTAGGCTATCTGCCTCTAGCTTACGTTCTATCTCTACATTCTGTCCTACTGCAACAGTATGGACCCAAAGGTTACACCAGCAGAAGATTAATACCAACAGGGTTTTAGTGTTTCTCATAGGCACCTTATTTTCCTTTTGCCTGAACAACATAGAAAGAATGCGGTATCCATTCCCCTATATCTAACAACTAAATGCTGACATTTGGTACAAGAATGCTGGCGGGAAAGCAAAATGTAGGGAAAAATAAGCGTGAGATGGCAGCCACCTGGCTAGTTGCTAGAAAAAGAAGGGGAAGAAAAAGGGCCAAGCTTTTAGGATTAGAAAGTCAACAAATCCTATTGTTCGTACTAATGCTTAACACAGAAGCACCTATATGTATCAATCACCAACTGACTTACTGTTATTAAAACACGGAAATACTTGGCCCATCTATTAATTACTCCTTGGAAACTACGAACGTGTTTAAAGATAAGTTGGGCGATCGCAGCATTGATAGTATAATTTCGACAAGCCTTCTTTCAAGCATACTTACTGGCAATGTGCCGTCTATGTTGGGGAGCAATTCCTTGACCGATGTCTTTGTAAAACTGAGAAGGCGAAAGATCAGTAATATTCTTCACCTCTTTGATGAAATGCATTTGATCAAAATATCCAGCAGAATATGCCAGATCTGTCAAAGTTTCTACCCTTCGCTGATAATACAATGTAGCATTGAATCGAATAATCCTACAAAACTGTTTTGGTGTTAGCCCTGTATAGGTTTTGAATAGACGTTCAAGGCGTTTGTAACCAACTTGAAAATGTGAAGTAAGCTCACTTACACTGGTGTTACCTCGCACTTGTTTGATGTGCTTAAGAATAGCATCCAGTAACCTATCCTTATCATTTCTCTCCTGCTGAGTATGCAATAAGAAAGTCTCTAAGACTCTTTTGCGGCCTAGTGTATCAGAGGTGGTCGCTAAGCGTGCTTGTAAATCCCCGAACTTTTGCCCCAACACAGCATGAGCAGGCACCAAGGTATCCGTTATTTCTTCAGGAGATACTCCAAAGAGCTTCATCAAAGCGCCGGCTTTGAGTTTTAGCCCGAAAATATCCAATTGAAGTGGATTAAATTCATAATATACCGACTTTGTTTTTTGTCCGAAGAAATAACTATCCTCCAACAATTGAGTGTTTCCTTGCAAGGAAGACCGTCGCAGATTCCCGCGATGAACAAATAACAATCCTAGGGTCCCATCTGGAACAATCAGATCTACAGCAGATTCTGATTGTTTGGTTCCCGTCCGACGGATAGAAAAAAAGAGGTCTACTAGATCACTTAGGTTAGCATCGGGGTAGTAATCCTGGTACATGTGAAGAAGTTTAGTAAAGTCTAAGAACAAGCGAGGGTAATTGAAGCTCCGCCTATCCCTTAACCCTTCAAATATAGCAGCAAGTCCACCCTACCCTTCCTAGGCAATCCTGCTAAGTTTCACCCCATAAAAAAGAGGCATTGCAATTAAGCAATGCCCCTGTTTCTAAATGGACTACAAATAGGATAGGTTAAATAGTTCTCTTATATCGACTGCAATGCACGAAGGCTTGCAGGGATGTACATTTAATTAAAATTCTCCACCGCCACCGCCAAAGTCTCCCCCTCTTCGACCACCTCTCGATTTCTTTTTCTTCTGATTCAAACGATAATTGAAGGCCACGGTGATTTGACGGCGTCTCCAGCGATACGAACCATCAGAAAAGAAATCTTCTCCAAAAGTGGTATAGCGCCACCGCTGCGTATTGAAAAGGTCATTGACGCTTAAGGATACGGTAGCCTTATCTTTTAGGATGTCCTGACTAAAAGCTAGATCTATCCCCAATAGAGACTTACTGGTTCCTTGTGTCGT
Organism: uncultured Lewinella sp.; assembly: GCA_913057785.1. Lineage (GTDB taxonomy): Bacteria > Bacteroidota > Bacteroidia > Chitinophagales > Saprospiraceae > DT-111. The sequence continues at coordinate 29,065 of CAJXPD010000117.1, forward strand.
GGTCTGTGGGGCTCTGTAGTTAGCTCTTAATTGGAAGTCCAACTTCTTATTCACATCAATCATGGAAGTTAAACGACCAAACCAACTCAAGTTATCCGCTGAAAAATTCTCTCCCACATTCGTTCCGTTAGTAATGGATCGGAAGAAGTTCAGATCACCATTTACACGCCACCATTTAAAGGGAGTGATAGGATAGGTAACCTCCAAGCCATAAGCATCTTCAGTAGCCAAGTTTTCTGGTGTAGTAAGCGTATTACCTACTTCATCGATTCTGCGGATTCTTTGAATCACGCCAGTGGAGTGACGATAATACACTGAAGAACTTAGCGAAGCATTTGACCAATACTTGATGTGCCCGATTTCTATGCTATGTGTAAACTCTGGATCCAAATTCGGATTACCTCCACGGAAATTACGTGGGTTGCTATAGGAGAAAAATGGGTTCAAAGACCAAAACCGTGGGCGATTGATGCGTCGACTGTAGCTCACTTGCACGGAGTTATCCTCCTCTAGATCGTAGGTAAGGTGAGCGGTCGGAAAGAAGTTCATGTAATCCCGATGATTGATCTCATTGGTATTTACCAGTTCCGTTCTCACATCAGAGTATTCTGCCCGCAAACCGAACAAGAAAGAGAAACGATCTATCTTATTTCCTGCCGACACATAGAAGCCGTGAATGTTTTCATCGTAGATGAAGTCATTACTGAAATTGTCCAATCTACCCCAATCTCCATCTGCCAATTCTTCGACTAGATAGTCGTTATTGATATGACGTAAGGAGCCTCGGTATCCTGTCTCAAACTTTCCTTCTTTACCCCAGGGATAAACATAATCCAATTGGATTAGGTATTGCTTTACAGCCTCGTCATTATTAGATCGCTGTAGGAGGTCTTCCTGCCCGCTAGCAGATTGATCACTAGTGAAGTATTCTTCGCGAAAATCGGAACCTTCTATTTCGCTGTTTTCCTCATACTGAAAATCGATAGTTAGTTGTTCGCCTTTTTTCTTGGTGGTTCTCTTATAGTTTAAGGAATACTGTAGATCAATTTCATCTTCACTTTCGTCATCCGTTCTGCGGGTAACTCTGGTAGGATTATCTATATTAAAAAGAAAGTCCTCATAAGTTAGGGTCGAAAAGTTGTTATCGTCACTACTTCTCAATGAAAAGGAGCCGGTCAAAATGTCCTTTGGCGAGAAGTAATAGTCTAAACCAAAACGATAGGTAGTGGACAGGCCACCTCTTCTTCGGTCTCCGGTCTCCACCAAAATGAAGGTCGTATCATTGCGATAAAACTCTTGATACAAGCTTCGATCACCAGGACTTTGTCTAAAACGGGTACCCACATTGGCAAATAGATTTACCTTATCCTGTCGGTAATTAAGGTTAACAGCAGCGCCATGGTTGTGTGGGTTTCCGGTATTCACATCAAAGGAGCCGTTGAGACCGCCCTTAGTTTCTTTGCGCAATACGATATTAATGATCCCTGTCATTCCTTCTGCATCGTAACGAGCGGAAGGGTTGGTGATCACCTCAATTTTCTCGATCAGGTTGGCGGGGAGCTGGCGCAAGCCATTAGCATCTCCATTACCA
>CAJXPD010000118.1 GCA_913057785.1 uncultured Lewinella sp.
TGCTATGTAAGTACCTATGACCTTCAAGAAGCATTGACCTACGCCAAGTTGGCGCTACGTGTTGCCAAGCAATATTATTCTGCAAATGCCTTTGTCTTACATCCACATTACAATAGAATAGGGAAACTATACTTTGCGCTAGAAGAGTATGAAAAAAGTCAAGAATATCATCGCAAGGCTATCTATATTTTGAAGACTAGTCAAATCGAAAGACCATTGGCTGATAGTTCCACAATCACCTTGGCCTACTACTCCTCAGATTTGGCTGATGCTTTCAGCAGACAAGAGGCGATAAAATATTACCAGAAAAGCTTAAGCCTCATAGAAAACAAAGCAGAGCACCTGCTCCTACGTATTAAAAACCTGAGAAAGATTGCAGAACAGTATAACTGGCAAGATGACTTTAAGCGATCTTGGCCATACATCGAAAAAGCAGACAGTTTATGGTTGGTAAATGCAAAAAAGTATCAGCAAGATCGAAATTTTCAACTTGCAAGGGCTGGCATTTACCGCAGTAGAGGACATTATTGGAAAAGGTCGGGCTCCTTTGAAAAATCATTGCATTACTACAAGAAGTATGTGGAAGTTTGGGAACGAAATGGATCTGCTCCCGTCAATACGGAGAGTATCGGAATGTTGATGGAAATAGCAGAGATCTACAATTGGAAGGTAAGAGAAAAGGAAATGTACGCCGACTCTGCCGTATACTATACTCGAAAGGCCTTGGTCAAAGCCACCAAGAACTTTGACTCCTACGATCCAAGAGTCCTCCCAGCAGTAGAGGACCTGCACACGATCACGTACATGTACGCTATCTTGAAGCAGTTGGCGAGATTTGGTCAATGGAAAGCTGTCCACTATGGAGATAGGGAGGACGAAAGAGAGGCATTGCACAATGCATTAGCGATAATGGATCTGGCTGATCAATTTCACACCCGAAGTTTACAACAAACGAATAATCTAAGAGCAGGGCAAGTTGCTGGTTTGATCCGAAGATCACTGATGATCTACCATGGTAGCATTGTTTTTGCCACGAGTCTATACAAAATCGAGCCCTCCCCCAAGCTGATAGAAAAGTGCTTTTACTATAGTCAACGTATGAAAGCCCAAAAACTGTGGTTAGCACAACTCGAAGAAGAGGCTCATAAACTTCTTGACCGGCCTGATTCGATTAAGATCCAGGAAAAAACATTAGCGTTAAATATCCAAGATTACCAACAGCGGGTTTTGCAGGCACAAGCTAGGAGAGATACTTTGCTGGTTGAAGAGATATTGAATAATCAACTTTTTGAGACACGTCGAGACCTAGAGGCCTTGCAGCCACAACTAGAAAAAGATAACCCAAGCTTCTTCCAGAATAAATACAAATTTGATCCTACAACTATAGCCGAATTACAAGAACAATTAGGCCAAGATGAGCTGCTGATAGAATATGTGCTTTCCGGCTGGGGACAGTTGGCCTTTGTCGTCCAAAAAGGTATGCCAGCTCAGTTATCCATGTTAGCTCAAGGGGAAAAAGTATGCGCTTTAGCCTTTGAGAAAATTGAACTCATGCACGACCTGCTACAACGATCACCCATGCATCGGAAAAGCAGTAGAGCCAATTTCATTCAATGGAGTCATGAATTGTACCAACATTTTCTACAGCCCATGGAAGCCTCCCTAGTTGGTAAGAAACGTTTGATCGTAGTTGGGCATGATCAGATCAATTATATTCCTTTCGAAGCCCTCCTCACCTCTTCGGAAATGAAGCCCTTTAAAAATCTAGCGTTTTTGGTCAAACGCTATGAAGTTTCTTATCACTATTCCGCCAATCTATTTGTGCAAAGCCGAAGAAAGCAGCAGTCCTCGCAGGAAGGAATTTACGTGTTTGCTCCAGTTTATGATGATAAGGAAATTCTATCCTCTGTTTCCAAGAAGCCTCCCATAAAGGTTACCCCTAGTCATAATGCACTACGGGCCTTTAACGAAGACGGAACATACACTCCTCTGCCAGAATCAGAATGGGAAGCCAACGATATATATACCCTATTCGACCAACAAGGAAATGCCCAAGAAAACAAATTAATGCTACGGAAGGCAGCGACAGAAAACAACCTTAAAACTAACCTGGAAGCCCCATATAGATTCATTCATATTGCAGGACATAGTTTCGCGAATCTGAAAAACCCAGAATTCTCTGGCATCGCCTGCTTTGCTGAGAAATCCTCAATCGAGGAAGATGGAATTCTATATATGGGAGAAATTTATGCGCTTGACACGCGTGCTGATTTGGTCACTTTAAGTAGCTGCGAAAGTGGGTTGGGAAAACTTGATAAGGCAGATGGCTTAATTGGCCTTAACCGCGCCTTCGTATACGCAGGCATTCCCAATGTAGTGTTCTCCCTCTGGAAGGTATACGACCGGGTAAGTTCTACCTTCATGGTAGACTTTTATGAATCGGTGCTAGAGGGGGAGAATTATGCCACAAGTTTACGCCAAGCGAAGCTTAATCTATTACAATCAGAATCGACAGCTTCTCCACATTATTGGAGTCCATTCTTACTTATTGGAAGATAAATTGCAATGCTTTTATGTAAAAACACGCCCACTGTTGCCAGGGAACGTGTTAATTCCATATCACAAAAATAAGATGGTAAGGGTTACTCCCTTCTATTCTTTCCGGGTATGACTTTCCTACCTCTAACGATCTTCATATTCTTTAACTATCTCTTCCGGGATGAACAGGTAAATGATAGCATTACGTTCATCTTCATCCTGAAAACTTTTGACGGCTCCTTCCAAAAGAATGGGATCAAACTTTTTAGAATACGCCCCGATCATCTGCTTTAGATATTGGCCTCTAAGATTAGGTAAATGCTCATTACGGAAATTGCGTTCTGGAATACTTTGATCCACCGGTACACTTTCAAAGCGCTCGTCTTCAGAAGTCTTCTGCGGCAACACCTTGACTTCATCAAAAAAGAAGCGTTCATCTAATTTACCACTAAAGGTCTTGTGCCCGGCGATGTCGGCACTACCTTGAATAAAGAGCTGAACTTTCCCCTGATCGACCTTTTTCATAGCGTGCAAAGCCTCTGTTACAAAGGATCCAATGGTGGATCCATAACTCTTCCGGAATTCACTCTTGCTCTTGAAATACTCTCCTGGTCCAAAAAGTAGTTTCACATTTTGATTGGCATCTTTGAGGCGAACTTCAAAATATCGACCTTTATACCCTTCCACCACCTCATCATCTGGGTGGAAAACGGCTTCCCAGTAAGGGCGTTCCACCTCAAAGCTCTCTACCCATTCTTCCGCCGTCACAGGTTCGAGCTTGACTTCATTACCAAACTCCTCTTTTATCTCCTCTTCCGCTTGTTCCAATTCTTCGGCTTGCTTGACTTCTTCTTCGATCTCTTTTTCCACGGCCTCCGTTTCTTGCTCCAATTGTTCCTCGGCTTCGGCAGCCTTGTCTAGGTCCTGGTCTAGCTCCTCTAGCTCAGGCTCCGTTTCCTCCTGCCCTTTTCCAAGGTCCTTGATCTTTTCTTCCAGATCTTCTTTATCGAGACAAGCTGACCGACCATCGAAGATATTGTAGCGCTTGATAAAATCATTTACCGTTTGCTCCATAGCAGTAACATCTCCCTCTGCCTTCGCTAATTTGTCCTTCAATCCAGTCTTTTCTGTGATTAAATCGACTAGCTGATCCTTCATAGCATCAAGATTGGAAGCCTTGGAATCGTATACTCCCTTAATCTGATCGAGCTGTTTGTCATAATTTTCTATCCGTTCCTGCAGCTTGGTCTTTTTGCCGGTGAGGGCCTCTACCGTAGAGCCAATAGCTGTGGCTTTATCCATTAGACCATCAACCTTGGCCAGGGTTTTATCTATGATGGGAATGCCGTTTTTCGGCAGCTTCAATTGCTTATGAATATTCTGGAGGTTGAATAATTTCCCTAGAATGCCTTTTGGCTTTGATAGTAGGCCTTTCAGTTTTCTATTGAGGTTCTTTTGTGTACCATCGATGCCATTGATACTTAATAGCAAGCTTTCCAATTCAGAAGCACAGTCGGCAAGCTCTGACTGTAATTCCTTAGAAGGTTTTAGGTCAGTCAAGGCATCCTCTGCTTGCTGCAATCTTGCCTCTTGCTTCTTGACTTCTTCGACTTCCTTTTCAGCTTCGGCCGTTTCTTGAGCCAATTGGTCCTGGTCTTTCTGTAATTGCTCAAAAGCTTGTTGTAAGGCTTCCTGCTCTTTTTCTAAATCCTCTTTTTCTTTCTCTAGGTCTGCCACCTGGTTCAATACCTTGTCTTTCGCTTTATTGGCTTTCCCTAATTGATCTTCAAGATCATCGGTTTGCTTAGCCACATCGGGTACTTGCTGATTCAATTCATCAAGGATCTTTCGAGGCCGATCTTCCAATTTCTTTTGTAGCTCCTCCTTTCGGCGACAAAGATCATCTAGCTTAGTTTGCAAGTTTCCGATGTTGGCGGTTCGCTGCTCAAGGTCTTTTTGCAAGCCATCCGCTTTCTTGGCCAATTGGTCAGCTTTATCTTTTATCGTTTTGGATTTATTCACTAAGTCTTCCCCCTTCTTTTTCAGGTCATTCCCGCGCTTGAACAAACCACCAATCTTACCCAGCAAGCCCCCGACTTTGATCTTGGGCACAAACTTTTGCAGGCCGCCCAATACATTCTGGGTCGCTTTAATCTGTCCTATTAAGCCCACTGGTCCTGGTGCAAAGGTGGCCAATTTAGAGCCGAAGAGTTTCAAGCCGGTTCGTAGTAATCCCAATTTGGGACGAGCCTTTTCTGCGCTTGCCTTTACGCCATCCAATTTCCCCTTCATATCCGGACAAGAAGGCATCTGATTGACTTTATCTTGTAGCGCTAAGACTTGTTGTTTCTTATTGAGCTTGGGTGCCTTTTTGGTCTGAGCTTTTTCTTGGTTGGTAGGTGCGTTGGCCGTTGTCTCTTCTGTAGCTTTTGGAACTTCAATGGGTTTAAGCAGATTGCCATTTTCATCAAAGTAGCCTTGGACTTGCCCGAGTTTCATATAGGTTGGTACAAAGTCAGCCTCCACCACATCCGATTCTTTCTCCAATTTCTTGATTTCTCTCGGGCATTTATCATTTAATCGCTTTCGAAGATTGACCACCCTTCGGCTGCTCTGGAAACCATCTTCTTTAAAAGCTTCAATATCTGTCTCATTCTGATCGATGAATCGCTTGAAGTCAGGGTTCTGCTGATATTCATAGGCAAAGCGACTTTCCAATTGATTGAGTCGTAAGCAGCTTTTACCGCCCAAAGTATTGGTATGATATCTGCTCATCCAGCTGGGATCTTGCGCATGGCCAATTTTGATCTCTTTGACCTTTAGGTAGGCCGCCTGGAATTGAGTGGTACGTCTGGCGGAAGGTGTAGCTTGAAGTGGGCCATCCAGTTCAATGGACAGCAAACTGGGAGAACAATCTCCTTCTTGGCATACGGCGGGAGTACTCTGTGTCTGAGCCTGCAAAAACGAAAGGCTAAAACATAAAATAGAAAGAGCAAAGAGTCTCATGGTAGTTTTTATTTGTTTAGATTACCTAAAAACATATTCAAATTCCTAAGAACTAGAACAAGGAGTCAAAACATATTTGCGGGTATCTAGGTCAAAACGTACAGTATTTATCCACCTAGTTTGACGGACTCCATAAGGGAAATTATTAAAGAATATTTATCCAACCAAAGAAAGCAGAAGGATGATTAGTGAAAGATCATAAATGCTATCTTTCCCCTGATCGGAAGCCCCTTAAAATCTTCTAAAGTGATGCTCACAAAATTTGACGATTCCAGTTGTAGAATTCTCAAACAAGCTGTAAGGCAGAACTAGGTTGTAAGGATTAGATGTAAATCACATTAGATGGCCTTCCTTCGTAAATTGCCTCAAGTAATGCGATAACAGCGGCAATCTTGGGCTATCAAAGCATTACTTGAGGTCTTCTATTGTAGAACCGCAATCGGTTACGAATAACTTGCTAGCAGAAAGAGATCAGATAGGGTATTCCTATCCTTTTATAATCTGCTTAGTAGATCCTAATCGTCTTGTGCATTAGTTTCAACACCTTTCACCGCATCCTCAAAAGCAGTAGTGAGGTAGATAAAGTCGTGATCCTTCACTTCTTTCTCATAAGTTTCTCCTCCTACTTCGTAGACTAGCTTCAATGTTTTCTTGGTACCGTACTTAGGATCTTTACCCAAGACTGTTCCTTGTGATATGAATCCAACCGCGCCATGATCTACTAGATTTTGAATGACGTCTTTCACATCGCTTTCGTAGCCTGAGATACCCCAGATGGCTTGTTGAATTGTAATCTTTGGGTTCTTTGAAGCACCCAAGAAATCAAACGTGCTATGATCTTTCTGCTTACGGAAGTAAACAACATCATTGATTTCATAAGCTACACGTAGTTCTTTGGTATGACCATACTTAGGATCTGTACCAAGGTTGCTACCATTTACGCCGAATGGAGTCGTAGGATTGTCGGCTAAAGCCTGTACCTCAGTGGTGCAATTGGCATTATTATTACCAACACCCCAGATCGCACCCAATACTTTTACAGCTGGAATTGGCGCTGCGCTGATCGACTCAAGAGCTGGATTAGAAGCTACCCAGTTGGAAGCATCTCCGCTTAGGGCAAAGTCAGATAGAGTCCCGTTATTCTTTCCTGCCAGATCCATCAAGGTCGTTACCGTTGAGTTATCACCACCTGCAACTCCTTGATTAAAGTTATAATAGGCTACTAGACCTTCTTCTTTACCCGTTAATTCGGTATTCATACTAGCCACTATTTCATCTGCTGTTCTTGCCACATTCCAAACCCTTAGTTCGTCCATTGTACCAGCGAAGTACTCACCGTTATGCGGCTCAGGAAGGTTTCCAATCTTTAAGTTTTGGTCCGTAGTATTAGGATCTCCTCCATTGGTGCCATCTGCTTTGCCATCTACATAGATCGCCCAATTTTCACCATCATAGCTCAAGGCAACATGATGCCATTTTCCATCATTTATAGTCGTCTTACCCGTAAAATCTAGGTATTGACCGATATAAGCCAGCTTACCGCCTCTGACGGCCATAGAGTTACGCATACGGGTGGCCCGGCGCCCCCAGCTAACGAAATTACCGATGCTGGTCTGAGTGGTTTTCACCCAAGCTTCCATAGTTCTAGGCTCTCTACCCTGAGGAAGGCCTGCGGATGTAGCTCTTGCATCTACATAATCTTTAGTACCATCTAAATGAAGGGCATTGTTGGTAGCTACGACTTCTTCATCACCTACACCAAGATCCGATTGAACAAAATTTGAGGTAGAATTCGGTGTACGGGCAAAATTCTTGAGGGTACCATCATTATTTCCTGTCAGATCATTAAGCGTAGTAATTCCTGTGTTGTCTCCATTGGCTACACCTTGATTGAAATTATAGTATGCCAAGAGGCCTGATTCTGACCCCGCAAGTGCTTTATTATAATCATTGGCAATGTCTGCACCATCGCGAGCGTGATCCCAGATACGCACTTCGTCCATCAGACCACGGAAATGACAACACGAACCATACTGTCCTAGCTGCACTGAAGCTGCCGACTGGGGAGCAACTCCAACTTTCTCCGAGACAGCCTCTCCATTACGGTACAATGTCATCATCTGGGTAGAATCATCATAGGTTACGGCATAATGCTGCCACCCGGCTTCGATAGGATTAGGATCTTGTACTTGTGTCCAACTACCAGATTGGCCTGCATCTGCCTTACCATTTAGAATTCGAAATGCATGTCCAGTTTTACCTGATATAATGTTATTATTGACTTTTAAGTTATCAAGGTCCAGTTTGATCCATACTTCTTTGGTGTAAGAGGAAGTCAAAAAGTCACCACAGTCTACAAAGCTACTTACCCCGTCTAAGAGTAGTGCGTGATTCTGCCCAGAAGGAGGAGGAGTTCCAGCGTATACCTGTACTTCGGAAAGGGACAAGATTTTTTCATCTCCCTCAATAAAGATTCTAACATAACGTCCTCTAGCATAACCATTGATGGTTATACTTGCTTCAGTAACCGCCGTGAACGACATAGGACCTTCACCAAATTGATGTTCAGTCGTACTCGTTTCGGTGATGGGCTCTTCTGATACCATCACGTAGAAGTTTTGCGAACGAGACCAACAACAAGCGTCAATTCGGTTCCACACCACAATCTCTCCAATATCCTGCACTGATCCCAAATCTACCTCCCACCAAGGATTTGTTTGAATATTAGTATGTGTGATATCATTGTTGGTACTAGAAACCCAGACACCTCTGGTTTCACCATTCACCGCATTGGAGGCTGGAGTTCCATAGGAAGTTTCAGTAGATTGCGTAGCAGGCTTTCCTAATGCAAGGTTTTCTTTCTCTTGGCCATAGGTCATGGCGGAAGAAAGAAGAGTTAAACATAGGATTAAACACGTAGGTACTGCTGCTTTTGAAATCAAAGATCTAAGCATTCGCTTTGGAAGAGAATTAAAATCTAAAGTAGTGTGCATTTGTTTGTATTTACAGATTAGAGGTTTGATTTTTTTCGATGAATACAAATTGGGGTTGTTTTGCATGTTGAGTGTGAATGTGGTTTGGTGTTAGCTATAATCAGTTGTCAAGGGATGGTAAGTCCATCCCATCATACGAAGTATATAGATCGGTTATGCCTGTCAACTGACCTGGCATAGGTGCTTCGGTAACGTAAGGTCAAATGATGAAAACCACCTGTTAAGGTGAGAGGAAACATTAAAGTTTATCGATCGACAGTATCCATACAATTGGAGGGATGTATGCTTATTCGTCGGATGAGAAGTTATTTCTATCGCCAGCCCGCCTCTTGCAGGATTCGAAGTGGCTTTTTCCCGTATTCTTTCTCGAACTGATTGATGAAGTAACTGGTGTTGATGTAGCCTACGGCGAAAGCTACTTCTTTTACTTTCCGATACTTACCATTTCGTAGATATTGCATAGCGCGCTGCAGTCGGTACTGGCGTAGATACTTTTGAGGTGAAAGTCCAGTTATATCTCGAACTCTCCGAAAAAGGTGACGTTCACTGATAGCAATTTCTGCAGCAAGTCGTTCATTGTTCAATGATGCATCAGAAATATTTGTTTCAATGATATGATCTAATCGGTTCAACCAAGATTTTTCGCCGGTCATGCTGCTGAAATTTAGTAGTCTCATGATGTCATAATTCAAATTTTTAAGTGTATTGTAGTTCTTTTGGGTTATGACTCAAAGATGCCATAAATACCCACCTCCTGCCAAAGACATTTTAGAGACATTACCACAAAAAAAAGAATCTAAAAAATCCGTAATTACTCATAATTAATTCAAATTCAAATAGATAAAACACACTCACCACCACACCTAAACACATCTTACTAAAAGCAATTTCATTGGTCCGAAGGCTAGTTTTCCTATAAAATCTTTGATAAACACGGAGAAGAATCGAGTGAGCAGCTTAGTCGAATAGATAAACGCCGATGAGGCTGGCTTAATGAAGCTGAAAATCTAGAGCGGTAAGTGCAAATGAAAAACCCCAGACATGCCTCCTGCATGATCCGGGGTCGTTTAGTCATTAAGTCTAATGAACTGTCTCCTTCAGGATAGTAAAGCGAGCTAATCACTGGGTAGACGGTCTATACAACTCGTGGAAATATATGGGCCACGGAGATGCTTGATAGTGCTGAGCAGACCTTACTTAGGTCGTTTATCAGGGAATTCTCCTATCCTGAAGAAGTCGTTCCTTGATTATGTCCCAAAGATGCCATAAATAGATGCTTACTGCCAAAGACAATTTCAGGCCATTACCACAACATGAAAACAAAAACAAACACCTTTAAACACTGTTAGTCAATATATTAACAACAGAAAATGACCACAAAAAAGCACTTATCATAGGCAAACAATCCAAGGATGTAATAGTAGATGCTTTTAAAGGAGTAACCTTATACCCTTAGAAGGCCTATCCTGTGACCAAATGAGTTATCTTCCGTTGATTCCATCCTAAAAAAACTGCAATCTTCCTTGGGAAGATTACCACAAAGCATCTACTTATTTGTACCTTAAGATTTTGAATTAACAAGCTATAAGGCAGACTTTTACTCCTGACCCATAGAACACAAAAATGAGCAGCCTTTTCTCCTCCAAATTCGTAAGAATTTTAAAGACCCTCAGTCCCGAAGAGTGGAAATCCTTTGAGCTTTGGCTCAAATCTCCTTGGGCCAATAGCAATAAGAACCTAGTTCGCTTAGTGGATAAGCTCAAAAAGTATTATCCTGAATTCACGGATGCTAAGTTCACCAAAGAGAAACTATTCAAGCAAATCTTACCAAAAGGGAAGTTTAGCCTTCGGCGCATGAATAACTTATTATCAGAAGGGTATTTAGCAGCCGAACGCTTTCTTATTTTTCAAAACCTTTCTAACAACCAAAATCTTCAAAAGGATTTACTTACCAAGGAATTACAAAGTCGATACTTAGACGAATGGTTCTTCAAAGAAACAGAGGGCGAAATAGAACGCCTAGAAGAAATGTCAGTGAAAGAATGGGAAGATCATTTACAACTCTTTCAAATGCATCGTCGCGTTTATCATCATCCCAACCAGAGCCCCAGAATGCGACCGGGCGGAAGTACTATTATCAGGATGGGAGAAGAATTGGATTTACTGTATTTATTGGAAAGGGCAGCGATCATCAATGAGAAGATATTTAGAAATAGAATTCTAAAGAATGAAAATCATGAGGTAGAAAAGGAGCTTGAACTATGGCTTGCAGCCAGTCTGGGTATTGAAAATACAGCCATAGATTTTTATCGTAGGCGTTTTGCTTATGAAGACGATAAAATATTGGATCAATATCTAGCATTGAGGGAGCTGTTTTTTACTCATTTTGAAGAACTAAATGAGAAGGAGCAGAAAATACATCTATTATCACTACTTAATGATAGCAGTTTTTTGATCAAATCCACCAAGCTTGAAATCACTGAAAGCCTTCCTTTGTATAAATTAGGACTTGATACTGGAATCATCCTACATCAGGGGCAATTAACCTTAAATACTTACATCACAATTGTTTCAGCAAGTAATACAAATCAAGATTTCTCTTTTACCCAATATTTTATTGAAAGCTATACCAGCCATCTAAAGAAAGAGTTTCAGTCGGATGCTGAATCATGGGCCAAGGGGCACCAAGCTTATTGGCAGAAAAACCTCCCAGAATCTCTAAATATCTTATTGGACAAGGACTTTAAACTCCCGTATTTCCAGAGGATTGCAAGGTTGTTGTTGACACAAGTTTATTTCGACCTCCACTTGAAGGATGGTTCCTATCAGTTCTATTTACTTAACTTTTTTGATGCTTTCGAGAAGTGGCTAATGCGTGATAAACATCGTGCATCTTTCAATAAGAAACCGTATTTAAGGTTTATCCAGGTTTGCCGAAGGCTTGCTAAAGCATACGGAGGCGTGAATTTTTCACCAGAGCAAATCGTGCATTTATTAGAAAACGAAGACAATATTCAGGCATCAAATTGGCTAAAAAAGAAGATTGAGGAAATTATATCTCTAAAAGTATAGAGGCCATTCAGCGTTGAATGGCCTCTTATATGAACTAGTTTATTACATCATCTTCAATAATAATCCCCTCTCCTCCTTCATCATCATTACCACCTTTTACGGCTTTGGGGTTGAACGTTCCGCTACAAGCGGTGAATTTTTCGAATGACTTTTTAGACGCAACTGCATTGTTAGTTTCAGCAGAAAGAAGTGTATTGGCGATCAAGTTTGAAATTAAGTTTCTCATGGCATGAATAGGGTTGTGCTCCTTGATGGTCGAGCTTTAGACCGGAGCGATTTAGAAAATGAAATAGGAACTACAGCCTGCCCAGAGGCAGGGTCCGATCATTTCCGTTCCCAATTCATCATGTGCACCTGATGGGATTGAGTCTAGCTAATTGCCCGGTATACCCAATGGTTAGTCAGGTGAAGCAAGGACCACTTGCTACACTACCGGCGGACGTAAAAAATCGGTTGTAATGGTTGCTGCCTGAATTCGAGGAGGATCGAACAGTAGCAGCGATTCAATTGTTTGCCTTCCGACTGATACTCTTGAATCTGAAGAATCAGCGGAATTTGAAATGTTGGAGAAATTAACTACAAGCTTGATACTACATTGTATCGCTCTTACATAGTCAAATTCCCAAAGGCTTTAAAAAGTGACCCCTGTTTTCGATTTTTTTTTAATTTTTTTTCAAAAACCCAAAGTCAAGGTGTTTTGTAAGCCTTAAAAGCTACGCTCATTTCGTGTTTACATGTGTTACACACGCTCTGAACTTGCTTTCACTCTCTACATGTACTGGGATCAACTGAATGCAACCTTTCCCGAAATATTTTTTTTAAACTCTCTCAAAATAAACGAACTCATAAGAACACAAACAACTGACTATCAACCCATTAAAAACTCGCTAATTAATTCAGAAAAATAAGATCTTTTCTCAATGAACCCCACCCACAACACCCCCAACTTAATTAAGATGACCTTCCACTTTGCCGCCAATGGTATTTTGCAACTGCTTTTCTCCTGACAAAAGGCTTTCATCGTCGGAGCGTACTTGCAAAAAGTTTTATATTTGAAAACAACCCTTTTTTGAGCGCAATCTTTATTTATTGTTCGAAAAATAAAGACTGCAGGTTGCAAGCCTCCATAAACAGACACTAAATGAGTAAAGACCTGACTGACCTCGAGATTATTCAGGGTATAAAAAGAAAAGATAAGGAAGTAGAAGCCTACTTCTATCGCAAGAATAAGGGCAAGTGTGTTCAGTATGCAGCCAAAAGCTTCTTCTGGAAAACGGTCAATGGTAAAACCATTAAGTGTGAGTTAGAAGATGCAGAGGAGTTATACAATGATGCCTGTGTCTTATTCGTACAAAATATCTGGCGCGAAAGAATTGTACAACTTGAAGCCAAGATATCTACCTATTTGATCACCAGCATGCGATATGCCTGGCTGAATAAGGCGCGTGCCAACAAGAAGCAGTCAGAGAAGACCGAAATGGCTGAGCCCCCTTCAGCTGAAAACAAAGAATCATTGCGCAGCAATGTGCGAAAAGCCATTAACCTACTGGACCCCAAATGCCGAGAAATGATGACCTATCGATACATTCTTGGTTGGGAGGATTATGAAGATATCGCCCAAGCTACTGGCAAAGGCAACGGAGATGTAATTAGAAACTTGCTCAGTAGATGTCGGAAACGATTTCGAGAACACTATGTTCAAACCGTAAACGTGAGTGGCATCTAACCAAAAATCTTGATCATGAAACTGAGCGAAGAAGATATCATCAAATTGGAGGCATTCTGGCAAGGTACCTTGGATGCGAATGAGCAGGCTGAGCTGGAACGGCAATTGCAAGAGGATGAAGCTTTCCAGGAAGCTGCGGAAGAATGGAAGCTTATTGTGAACGAAGGCTTTCTCCCACCACAAGAGGAATTGGAAGAACAGGAGGAGATTAAAAGGCGGATGCAAGCCTATGCCAAAGAACCGGAAGCGGAGACTACCACTGAGTCTAAGGCAAGACCATTTCGCTTGCGCCGTCTATATATTGGCTTGGCCGCTGCTGCCGCCTTATTGTTATTGCTATGGTTCGGGCCGCTTGGGCGAATTTTAGGTCCTAGTAGCCCTGCCGATGAATTCTTTGCGCACCTCCCAAGGGATAATGCTAACCTAAGTGATCCCGGAGATGCCGGCAAACAGGCATATGATCAGCAAACTTATAGAAAGGCTTATACGGCACTGCTGCAAGATGTAGCCAGTAGCGGAGACAGCCTGAATCTCATCTACGCCAGCGTTGCAGCTATTGGGAGTGGACAAGCAGAAAAGGCCATACCCATTTTGGAGCCCCTGGTGGGTGCAAATAATTGGCAACTCTATCAATCCGAAATAGCTTGGTATCTGGCACTGGCTTATGTGTATGAAGAACGGGATGAACAGGCTATAAACTTACTAGAAAAGATGGTAGATACGGGAAGGGAATATTCGAGTGAAGCTCAAGCTTTGCTAGCTACCCTAAAAGAGTAATCCAGCACATAGCTACCCAAGATTGCAGTGAAATAGCTAGGCAAACGTTGGATATTTCACCACGTCAGAATTGATCGAATTAGAGTCAAAATAACCTTAGCCTTCTTTTATATTCGGCTTATCATTTCCAGAGAGCAACTACACAAACCTTTCCCTTGTCAGGGCAGATGTTGCTTTGCCTTCATTGCTCTGCTCTGTATTTAGGGTTCAAGTTTCAGTGTAGATAATCAATTCACCTAAAATAAACACTTATGTCTCAACGATCCGCAAAACCCAAAAAGAGCTTTTACCGAAGACATGGATTACAGAGAACGGTCCGAATTACGAATCCTAAAATAGGGCCACGCATTAATGAACAACCCGAGTTCATCCAAACACTTATAATCGGTGGTAATCGAACTGTGTATGCACTGGGGGACTATCTAAATGATGGGAACATTTCCGCCCTAGAAAATAAATTTATGCGAATAGACACCATGGTGATCCCCGAAGGTGCACGCATGGTACGGGCATCCGCTCTCGAACCCCTAATTTTTGCAGATAATATTAATGAGGAAGCCCTTGCTGTAGAGGATGATAGTCTATTCTATCCGGGAAGGGTTACACAGAATATACGCATTGAAGTATGTGGCATGATAGAGAGTCAACAGTATACGGAACTAAGAATCCACTCTTGTGACAACAGGGGGAATAACTTCCATCACTCTGAAGATGGTTATAGAACCTGTCCTGAGGCGCAACTGTCTCCTGATGTAGAAGAGAATGGTGAAACAAATTCGACAGCTTCCCGCATATTGCATAAATTGATTGTCTTTCATATGCCTCACTCAGAACTTATAAAATCACAAGGCACCTACAAAGGTTCCGACGGCAAAAGTCATGACAACTTCACGATCGGCGAAATCCTTCATCAATATTTTACCGATGACCACTATAGTGGTGAAAAAAACCCAACTAATAGTACCGAGCTTACGCATATGAAAGGGGGTGTATTTTTGATCCCAATGATAATGCCGGACAGCCGGATAGCCTACTATTGTATTCCTAATATTAATGGGAAATCTGTCCGCCAAACCTCTGTAAGAAACCTTTTAATCGACTGGATGAAGTCAATTATTGATTTCAACCAGAATCCTGAGGATAACTGGATAGGAATTGCAGGTAATGATGCGACATTTTGTTTCCTTGATGAGTGGTCCATCTTTGTTGGCAAAAATGCCCAATTACTAGTTAAGCCTAAAGAAGAAGTTTACAAAGAATCGGTCTTAGCAAGTGCAATCAGTTAATCTAGTGATGGAGCTTTCAGAAGCTTATCCAATTCAATTATAGACCATCATTCCCGCCCAAAAACGGGGATAGGCATACCGCTCCTTGGCTACTTTTTGTAAGTAATCAATCTTGGCTTGATGCAATGCCGCCACGGTAGGATAACCACCACCAAGATACTTATAAAAATAGCTGAGTAGCGGTCCTGTGGTAGTTTGAGGAATAAGAAATTGGGCCGCTACAATCTCAGGAATCCCCGAATTGATAAAGGAGCGAGCTAAACTAAATGTCCCTTCTCCACTTTGAGAAGTTCCCGCAGCAGATTCACAAGAAGCCAGCACTGCGAGTTTAGCCTGAAATTTCTCCTTATATAAGTCAAATCCATAAACAACGTCATCTTCCGCCTCGCCAAAGAGAATCCGATTATCATAGCGATCCGCTTTGCTACTTCGAGCATGTAAGAGGAGATGTAAAATATCAAAATCTGGATGCTTTTGCCCGAACAGTTGCTTCCCACCATTGCGTTGATTAAACACCTGGTGACCTTCTTCAAAGTGGGCTTGAATTGAGCTAGCTATCAATTCTAGACCATTGGCAGAACTTAGCTCTGGGGTAGTCCAAAAACCAACGCTAGCTTGACTCAGGTCTGCTTGAATCTTTTGTTGATTTGCTTTGTAGACTCGCCAGGAGGAAGTGTAGGCAATTTGTACCTGATGTAATAAGTAAGGCAAATCCCTAAAGCTAAAATTGTTCGGATCTACATGTTCACTTAACAATGCTTCAAAAGGAATGGGGTCCAATAATTGATCGGGAATAATGACTAGTTGCTCAAGTTGAGTAAGTCTCGAAGCGAAGGGCTGAATCAATGCTTGGTACAAACTTGCGGCAGCCTTTAGGTACTGTTGATAAGTTTTTTGATCCAACCTCACCTCTTCTTCTATACTGCCGCGATAATCAGTAAGTGCCTTCTGAAAGTCAACATAGTTGGTCTCCAATCGAAAAAACTGGGCAGTATCTGGATCTACATAGATTCCAAATAGTTGGTTGCCCCCATTATAATAATTTACAAGACCTTGCCCTGGGAGAAGGTCACTTTGAATAGCTAGGACATTAGCTTTTGCCCGATATAGTTCTATCTCAAAGGTATCTAAGCGTCGACTCCGAGTAAATTGCAGTTGATTGAGCGTATTAACTAAATTATTGTGATATATATCATTCTGATTTACTGATTCGTCGTTCATGGCAAATAACATCTGATTTACCTGTCCTTGCAATAGACGGATGCTATCAGTTATTGAATAGTGGCCTTCGATTGGTTCTGATTTCAACATATCTCGATAAAGCAGGTAAGACTTTAAGTATTCCACGTAGTTAAATGCCTTATCTATCCATTCCGGGTTGCTAGAGGCCTCCCATGCCACATTGGCGGCTTCTAAAGCTTTAGTGTAAATCCCCCCTCCAGCCTCAAACTGAAAGGTGAGAAATGCATCTTCATCCCGATTGAGCAAAGTCCGAAAGCTGTGTCTTTCCACGAAGTCGAAATAGTCATTGGCTAGTTCTAAGTCATTAATGTTTTTCTCTAGCTGGTATTTCTTCAACAACCCTTCCGCAAAAAATCCGCTCATTGTCAAGCAGTACCGCTTAGTGCTGTCTATCAATGCTATACTGGCCGGGTCAACTATATCAACCTCTTCGCTAATGCAATCGTAGAGCAGGAAACTTCTCTTAAAGTACTTGGCAGATTCCTCAAAGTTATTCTGAGCACGATGCGTCATTCGGAGGCAATAATAACTGTCAGCCAAAAAACGGTAATCTACCTGAGGGTCATCTTCCTTGCCTGCCAAAAAAGCACTATAGTGCTTAATGACTTTGGCTGGATCCTTGCCATAATAGTAATACCCCAACAAACGATCATAGTAAGGACGCCAATCTTTAGTATCACTGAATTCCGCCTCAAAAGCATCCATGGCCCGGAAAAAGAAAGTGCTATCAGACAATCTACAGGTATTAATGACCCAATCAATGTATAGCGACATTAATTCCTTGTCTTGATGCGTTTTACCCATTTGAATAGCCTTTTGAAAAAGGGAATCCGCAGTAAGATACATGGCCGCTTGCCTAGCTTTTCTCTGTTCTGGATCATTATCTACTAGGGCATAAGAACGCTTTTTTAGCATTACTGCCAGTAGGTTTAAAAGTCGAGCTTTCAGCCAACTATTTTCTATTGAAAGCTCTGTAATCTTACCTAAAGCTGATCTACAATAATACTCGCCCCGCTCATGCGCCCGATACAACAAACTCGCATAAGCCTGTACATAATCATTCTCCCAATCATAAGCACTCAATTCAGGATTGTTTACAAACACATCATTGGCTTGCAAGGCATAGTGGTGAATGGAATCCGTCAAATTACCATCGCTTCGATGGATCAATGCCAATAAATTTAGGGTTTGGACTTGCTTCAAGTGACCTTTCGGATAGGTTCGAAAACTCATCTTGAGTGCTTGGTGGGTAAACTGTAGCGCTGAATCCTTCTGGTTTTGTAAAAAATGGAAGCGCCCCTGGTTAAAGTTATGATCGGCCAAAAGCACCGGAGGAATCGAATCTAGACGCCGCTGTAAGCGCGTAGCTAATTTCAACTTTTCTGTAATTCCATCCGTTTGCCCCACCATCAATTGACTGTAAATCAACTGATTCAAAGCATATAAAGAATCTATACTCGGCAATTGTCCCCCATTCAGCGTAGAACTGTAAGCAGCTATTGCTCCTGCAAAATCTTGCTGATACCGCAATCGATCAGCTTCTTCAAAAACGGGAATTGAAGACTGATAGGGCGTTTGGACAGTAGTGGGGAAGCCTTTGTGGCAAGAGGAACAGCCGGCACAAACTGATAGCCAGAGGATTGAATAGAAGATTATCCGCATGTAGAATGATTGTAGAAGCTGAGGAAAGCCGAACTTTCCTTAGCAAGTACTGAGTGTCTGTAGTAGATCCAATTCGATATTAATGGTACTAACAAAACCGACAATAAAATACCCGAAAACTGCCATTTTCTAAAAAAATCCTGCCATTCATTTTATACCCTCGGCCTGATTTTTATTTTTACTGAATACTTTCAAATCTAAGGGCTGGAATAAATGAAATCTTATTGGGAATAGCTTTAGTTTCTGCTTCAAATCCCAATATAATACAAATCATGATCCTACTTTCTTCATAGTCTCGCTACCAGAACGGCCCACAATATTCTTGAGACAAACAAAACTTTTGTTACAAACTTGCCGTGTTCTCTATTGGGATAAATAACCTATTGATCACTCAGTACAAGGGTAAGTAGTTCTATACCTTGGTAATGAACCTAACCTAAACATGAAAAAGACAACACTCCTCCTCCTTATTTACCTATCAATCGGTAATAGCATAGCTATTTACGCTCAAAATCTAAGTCCTGCCGAGCAAAAGGAGCTCAAAGAGCGATATTACGGGAACCATGACCTAATGAAGGGCGATAAACTATATTGGTCAGGCAAAGTCAAAGAATCACAACCGCTCTATGCCAGTGCCAGGCGGACCTTTGAGGTTCAGAAGAACTGGAAAGCCTATATCAGTACTTCAAGCAGTTTAGCTAAATCCTTAGCTGGTGGAGAAACCTTCGAAGAGGGCGTCACTATTGCCAAGGAAGCCATTCGCGTAATTGAAGAGCAGGCTCCAGATTATAAGAAGTATTGCAATCGAATTTACCATAGCTTATCTGCTATATACCAATGGGCTGGGCAAGCAGAACAGTCATTACCCTATGCTCACCTGAGCGTTAGTTGCCTCAGGGAACAAGATCCTGAGGAGAAAGACCCATCCTTTGGTTACTACTACAATGGCCTAGGTACCATCTACCGGGACATGGGGGACTTAGATAGTGCCCTATACTACTTTGAAAAAGGAAAAATGGTCCTGCAAAAGGAGGCCAATCAAAAAATCTTTGAATATGCGCGAACTTACGAGCATATTGGTGCCTTACATGCCACGAGGGGGAATTTTGATAAAGCTATAGAAGATACAGAAAAGGGGCTCAGAATTGCCGTAGAAAATCAAGGAATTTCAGGACTCAAAGTAGTATATTTCTATTTGAACCTTGGAAACTTCTACAGTGATATCGGGGAATATGAACAAAGTACAGATTACCTTAAGAAAGTGATTTATACCGTCGAGACTTCCGGTACAACTAATCCCAGGTATCTAGAAAAACTAGTTCCGTTTTGTCTCTTAAGTATGGGACATAATCACCTTGCGCTAGGGGAATTGGAAGAAGCCTCAATCGCCTTTAGAAAAGCGGGAGAAGCACTACAAGGCAAACAGTCTTTATTTGACCTACAACTAAGAGCCTTGATTGGGGAGGGAAGAGTATGGGCTCAAAAAGGAGAAATAACACTAGCCCTACAATACTTGCAGCAAGCAGAAACACTTTTTCAACAATCTGCCTCCAGCCTACCTAATAATATCCGATTCCTGGAAACACAAGCCGCCATTCAACGTGAATTGGGTCATATCTATGAGAAACAACAAGAATGGAATCCCAGCCTATTGGCTTATAAACAAGCACTTCAACTCAACCTCGCTGGTGGCGATACGAGACTATATCGGACAGGCCCTGGAATCTATCATAGCATAGCAGGCATTTTTGAGTCAAAGCATGAATTGGATTCCGCACTGCATTATAACCAAAGAGCCCTAGAACTAGTAACCTATAATGAGGATCTACAGGAATCGGATATCTTGTCTTCCAGCCAGCCGATTGGCAGCTCTTTGGTCACCTATTCCATTCTTAATCACCGAGCGAAATTGTTGATTCAGTTGGCTACTCAATCAGCATCCCTGGATCAGAAAGAGTCGTTGCAAATGGAAGCCTTATCCGTATACCATTTGGCTGACCAAATCCACTTGCAAAATCTCAGAAAGATCAACCTTTTAAGGGGAGCCCAAAGTAAAGCAGTTATAGCGCGATCTTTGGATAATTTCCGTGATGCCTTAGCCTTCTGCAACGAACTTTACCAACAAGAAAAGGATCAAAAATTCCTACATGAGGGATTCTTTTTCACACAAAAGATGAAGGCTCAGCAGCTATGGCTTTCCTCACTCAATAGCCAAGCAGCAGCTTATAGTCATGTGCCCTCTGAGCGCCTACGAGAAGAAAGGGACCTACTCCATGACATACACTACTATGAAAACAAAGTAAGGGAAGCCCGTCTGGATCAAGATTCTGCGGCCCTAGCTAAGTATCAATACAGCTACTTATTAGAAAGTCGAAAAAAATACACGGAATTAGTCCGGAAAATCGAAGAAGAAAACCCCGAATACTTTGCCTCCAAATATGCCTTTCAACCCGAAACAGAACAGCGTTTACAGGCTTTGCTGGAGGATCATGAATTGCTTATTGAGTTTGTGTTTTCAGACAGCAGTATCTATGCCTATACTTTGAGCAATCGACAAGCACTCGAAGTCCAAAATATTCCCCTAAATCAGACTACGACCAGCCAAATCGACGAGTTTCATCGCCTTTTGCAAAAATCCTCCTGGATGCGTCGTTCCAATCGAGAAAAGTACATCGAACTCAGCCATCAACTCTACCAGCAATTCATCTCTCCGATAGCGGATCAACTGGAAGGCAAACAACGCCTTATTATCATTGGCGACGGAATGACTAATTACATCCCATTCGAAGCACTGCTTTCCTCCAACACCTATGGTTCTTTCAAAGATCTAAACTACCTGATCAAACAATATACGGTCAGCTATCACTACTCCTCGAGTCTTTTTGCCCAGGCTCGGCAGCGGGATTTAAGCCCGACAACTCAGGGCATTTTTGCCTTTGCTCCGGTATACGATGATCCGCTATCAGCCAGTGCTACCGTATCCGACTTTGGTGATAGTGCATTAAGAGCCATCGAAAAGGGACACTTCTCCCCGCTTCCTGAATCTGAAAAAGAGGTCAAAACCATAGTTGAGTTATTCAATAAGCATGGAGCAAAGGATAATGTATTAGCCCTTCGTGAAGAAGCAGATGAACCGGGCCTAAAACACAATTTAGAGCAGAATTTCACTTACCTCCACATTGCAGGGCACAGTTTTGCAAATGTAAAGCAGCCGAAGTTTTCTGGAATTGCCTGTGCCAACAACTTATTGGAAAAGGAAGAAGATGGAATTCTGTATTCTGGCGAGATACATGCCTTAAAGACTAAGGCGGATTTGATAACACTCAGTAGTTGTGAAAGTGGTTTCGGAAAACTTGACCAAAGCGAAGGCCTGTTAGGTCTTAATCGAGCCTTTATCTATACTGGGGTACCCAATGTCGGTTTTTCGCTATGGAAAGTATACGACAAAGTTAGTGCCAAGGTCATGGTCGACTTTTATAGAGGTGTTTTAGAAGGGCAGGACTATAGTACTGCTCTTCGAGCAGCAAAACTCAAGATATTGGACCAAGAAGCTACAGCCGCTCCTCACTATTGGAGTCCCTACTTATTGATCGGACGATAAAGCTCAAGTCTGATTTACTTCACCTCAAACTTTTCCACCAAGTGGATCTTTTCCTCCGAAAAGTCCTCTACGAGGTAGTAGTATAAGCCTGGTTCCAGCGCATAGGATTTTGTGAAATCGATCTTATAAACATCAGCTTCCAATGGTACGATATTTAAATCATCACTAGAGATAGGAGAAAAGTCGTCGAAGGCTTGACGATCATTCGAAAAAAGATGGAGTTTAAAATCCTGTTGAGAAATATCCGCCCTGCTTTGGAGTTGAATTTTGATCCGAAAAGGAGTGGGTTCTTCAGCACCATCAAGCTGAACATCCGTTTGCTTCCTAGTTAATTTGATACTCAACTCTGTATCTCGGAGATTGTTTTCGATCAAAAATTCGAGTGAAGGGTTCGGAACAAAATTAGCAGCAATAGCACGAGGAGCTGGTTCGCGCTGTCCTCTTTTTCGCCCTGGGCTTGGTGGAGGCGTGCTTGGTTTAACTTCTGGTTCGCTGGTCTCCTCCGGTTCGCTATTTATGGGATCTAGCTTTTCTTCTTCAATGGTCTCCGGGTTTGAACCTTGCTCTTGTGGAGCAGGTGCAATTTCTTCGGTTTCTGGTACGGGAGCCCTTTCTTGGGAGGCATTATCCCCTGAGAAGAACCACCAAGCTAATGCCAATAGAATCGGGACAAGCAAGGCAAGAGTCCATTTACCTGATCCCTTCTTAGGCTCCACTGTAGCTTCTCCAGCTAAGCGGCTTAGATTTTTACGGAGGGCATTTTCAGGGGAATCAGATAAAAGTTCTTCCATATCTTTATGCAGCTCTACCTCTTTGCTCAGCTCGTCATCAGCCTGCATCTCCTGCTCGAATTTCTTCCGGCTTTCTCCCTTAAGCCGATCGTCGAGGTAGTCTTCTATCTTCCGGTATTTTTCCTCATCGAATGCCATACTATTTTTTGGTTAGATGTTTATAGATGGGATCCGATTTGATTAAGTCTGCTAGACTTTGCTTACACTTATATTTCTTGCGTTTTGCATAGTCCTCGGTATACCCCATTTTTTCTGCAATCTCTTTACCCGATACTTTATTGAATAACATTTTTAACACTTGCCTACATTCTTCAGACAAGTCCATAAATCTCTTGTTGAATAGTTCCCATTTTTGACTCTTCAGAAAAGCCTCTTCTAAATCTTCTTCACTACTATATTCCAAAACCTCATCAAAAGGAACCTCCTTCCCGCTTATTTTTCTCAATTTTTTCAACCAAATCCTTTTGCAAATGCTAAAAAGAAAATTGTGAAAACTGGTGGTGAGTTCTAAATTACCTTCGGATGCCTTTCGGAAGATTACCAAAATACCTTCTTGGAAAACATCCTTGCCGTCATCCTGTGTTCCTGAGTTTCTCCTCACGTATTTGATCACCTCTGGCAAAGATTCCCTGTAAATTGTCTTTAGTACGCTTAGATCGTTTTCGACAATTCCTCGAACATATTCGGTGTTAGTCGTTACATTCATCTATTCTAAAAATTCCCTATCCAAATTCGATAACAAAGATAAGAAGAAAAGCATCAAGCAGATCGAAATATGAGCCATCCCTGCCATAAAGATTGCCTAGCTATTGACACCTTAACACATTTCTCCAATATTATCCGTATCTTTGCACCCTGTTTTATGGAATTGATTCGATGCTGGCTTCCAATCTTAGAGTTTATGTGCTCAAGTGTTATGGTGTAATCCAACTGAAAACCTGCCAACATACTTATCCGATACACCCTTGTTTCAAGCTGTTTAATTCAAATCCATAAGGCTCAGGAATGAGAGGCAAATACCTGCCCGAAAGGTAAGCGATGGTATTTGCAGTTCCCAATTGGCTACGCTCATTGGAATCCTTATGTGGCTTCCTAGGGTGAGCTTTAATGTGATTTTATCAATCAAAAATAATATATGATAATTATTCCAGTTCAAGAAGGAGAGTCTATTGATCGCGCATTGAAGCGATATAAGCGTAAAAGACAAGACATTGGTTTGATGAAAGAATTGCGTAAGCGCAAGCACTTCACTAAACCTTCTATCGAACGACGTAACGAAATTCTTAAAGCACGTTACAAGGAACAGAAGAATCAAGATTAAGAACATAGCAAATTACCCATGCAAGAGTTTTCTAGCCTTGGCCTGAGTCAACCAACCTTAGATGCAATTGAGGAGCTTGGTTTTGAGACCCCAACTTCGATTCAGGCTGGAGCCATCCCTAAATTACTAAACAGTGAAAGCGATTTCATTGGTCTAGCCCAAACTGGTACTGGAAAGACCGCGGCCTTCGGCCTGCCCTTGATGGAATTGGTTGATGCAGAACTACCCTATGCACAGGGTTTGGTGCTGGCCCCAACTCGGGAACTTTGCCTGCAGATCTCTAATCAACTAGAAAGTTTTGGCAAGTATCGTAAAAAGACGCGCCTCTTGGCTGTCTATGGCGGGACTGATATTGGTCGTCAAATTCGACAGTTGAAAAAAGGAGTGCATATACTTGTCGCTACCCCTGGTCGTCTTCGAGATCTCTTGGAAAGAAAAGCAGCAGATATCAGTCGTATTCGCTACCTAGTGTTGGACGAGGCGGATGAGATGCTGAATATGGGATTCCGGGCAGAGATTGATGAGATCCTCGAAAGTGCTCCCTCTGAGCGCACCACCTGGTTATTTTCGGCCACCATGTCTAGAGATGTCCGACGCATCTCCAAGAATTACATGTACAAGCCAGAAGAACTAGTGATCGGTACGGTCAATACCTCTAACAAGGACATTGAGCACCAGTACACTGTGGTAAGGGCTACCGAGAAGTACGATATTCTCAAGAACTTTATCGATGCGGAGGAAGAAATCTATGGGATCATCTTCTGCCGGACTCGTAGAGACACCGAGAAGCTAGCTAAAATGCTCGAAAAAGATGGCTATCCTGCAGATGCCATCCATGGGGATCTTAACCAGTCACAGCGCGACCGCGTGATGGACCTTTTCCGACGGAAAAGGGTAACCTTACTGGTAGCGACTGATGTTGCTGCTAGAGGAATTGATGTCAATGACATCACTCATGTCTATCACTTCAACATACCGGAGGACTTAAACTTTTATACCCACAGGAGTGGACGAACAGGGCGTGCAGGTAAACGTGGGGTTTCTCTAATTCTGGCACATCACCGGGAGAAGGGCATGATTCCTCAATTGGAGAGACGACTGGATATTCGTTTTAAACATCAGGCACCGCCTTCTGCAGAGGTCCTTTTACAGCGGAAGTTGGTTACGCATATTCAAGGGATTTTGGATGCCCCTGAATTTGATATCCTGGACAAGGTATTACCACCGATCCAGGAGGCACTCAAGGAAATGAGCAAAGAAGATCTCATCTACCAAATTGCTGCTTCCTTCGCCGAGAAAAATCCAAGGTATACGGTGGAGCATAAGTCTCAACCGATTGAAGAAAGAAACAACCAAAGAAGACGAGATGGTCGGGATGGCCGAGACAGAGGAGGGAGAGACAGAAGAAGAGGTAATGCCGATTTCACTCGATTATTTATCAATCTAGGCACCATGGATCTTCCTCAAAAAGGAGATTTCTTGGGTTACATTTGCAGATCTTGCAATATCTCCGGTGATTTTGTGGGGCGGATTGATATGAGCGAAAAATACAGCTTTTTTGATATTCACAATAGTCGTGCAGATCAAGTGATTGATGCGCTTGATGGCGGTGATTATAAGGGTCGTGATCTGCGGGTTAACCAAGATCGCCCCTCTAATGATAGGAGACGAGGCGGTAGAGGACAAAGGGGAGGATCTCGTCGAAGATAGAGTCCACCTCTTCTGGATTGCACCCACTGCACTACAAAGAATGGCTTTATTCTACCCCTTTTCGTTCAGAGAAGGTCAGGATAAAGCCATTTATGTCTTCAATAGCAAACTCCTTCGTACCATAAAAGGTTGTATTTAATTCCTTTACAACTTTCACCTTCCCCTGTAAGCTGGCAAACCAATCTTCTATATTTTTCTGAACCAAGATGTAGAAGGTCATGCCCCCGCCCAAGGGCCTTGAAGCTAGGCCAGGATATTCCTCCTTCAGCGAAGAGACTTCTTGAAACATTAGTCCCGCTTCTCCTTTTTTGACAAACCCCCATTCCAATCGTCCATCTTCAGGATTTGTATCTACGATTTCAAAACCTAAGACATTCTGGTAGTAGTTTAGGGTTTGATTTACGTCTTCTACCATGATATTCGGGGTTAATGATTGTAAGGTCACCATACTTGTTTCATTTTGCGCTAATGCGGGAAAGACTATCAGTATTCCCACCGCAGTTGCTAGATACTGTTTCAAACCAACTCAATTTGATCCAGCACAAAAGTATCCCCTATATCTGAATTGTACTTTGTACAAAAACGACAAGTTCACTTCACGGAATAGATGACTATAGGGTCGGCCTCAGTTGTGAAGGGTTTCTTCCTGTCATTCGCAATATTTCTCGGGTAAGATGGGCGTGGTCCGTATAACCGTGATCGTAGGCAATTTGCAAAAGACTCCTCTGTTTTTTTTCTTGAATAGCTGCCAGGACATGGGTAAATCGCAAGATGCGGTGGTATTCTTTCATACTCACTCCCACCACTTCTTTGAACCGTCGCTCCAACTGACGCAGACTGAGATAATACTGGCCGGCTATAGCACTAATATCGACCTTAGTATATCGGCTTTCGATGTATTGGCAAATAGGGGTGATTAGCGGATCTACTTTTTTCCGGCCATGAAACAGCTGGGGTAACAAATGGCACTCAATCCAATGAATTCTATCTCGAACCGAAGGAAAAGCCCAAAGTATTTGATTCCATTCTTCAATTGGCCATCGAGAGATTTCAGATAAACAAGAGGAAATATTTTTTAACGCCGCCATGGGAAGGCCTTGTAGCAAACTAAGTCCGGATGGTTTCAATCTGATTCCTATCAGGTCTATACTTCCTGTAAATGCTACATCTCTGTAATGCGTCATCATCCCTGATACTCTAATGCTTTCACGGGCGGTTCCATGAAAAATCAAGTCCACATATCCATCTGGGAAAATTCTAGAAGCAGCTGTACTCTCCCCACTAGCTACCCAATAGGAAGCGACAAAGGATCTCCAAAATGGATGTGGTTGAAATTCTTGATAGATCATCTAAGGAATTGCTCTAGTTATCTTTCAGCCATTCAAGAGCAGCATTCAAGACATTGTCCAGCTGAGGAATAGCGTCCTTAAAAGTACCATTTTCAAAGATCAACTCATTGAATTGATGATCATAATTGGGATAGGTTTTATAGGTGAGATTCTGTTTTCCCTGGCGAATAAACTCTAGTTTAATGTAATCCGCACTCAGTACTGAATTTTCATCTAGGCTTCCATTGGCCATGTAAACGGGAAGGTCTAGTTCTACTAAAACATTCAATGGATCGCGCTGGGTAAAAGAGGACCACCTTTTGTAGGTATGCCCCCACCAACGTTTATCCGTGGAGGTAGGCTCAGCATAAATATCTTGGTATACTAGGTACAAAGAGTCAATAGTTTGCTGGGCTTCTTCCTCGCTAATTTGACCAGTCAAGGCCTTTTGACGTGCCGTTATGATCGGATCAAAAAACTGATTCAAGCCGTTACCTCCAAAAAGCAGAATATGGCTTACATGTTCATTCTTTTCTGCAACAAATGGAGCCACTTGCGCCCCTTCCGAAAAGCCAAAAACAACAAGCTGTTTCGGGTCAATCTCCTTCTCTTTTATGAGTTTTTGGATAATCAAGTGAGTTGACTCAACGCGCCACGCCAACGACAGGCGCTCCGTATATGCCGCAGGTTCTCTATGACCTGGAGATCCACTTGCCTCCAAAGGTACTTTGTCAATAAAGGAAACGCCAGGCTTGCTAATGACTAATACCCGATAGCTTTGGGATAGCTGTTGATAGTTCAAGGCAATAGAGGAGCTAATGCCTTGCTCCACCTGCTGAAATAAAGGGTCAGCACCTGAACCATCCAAATATACCATCAAGGGCATGGGCTCATCATCGGAGGAAGGGGTCAAGTAATAGTTTATCTCTCCCCATTCTTCCGTTTTCAGTTGATAAGCCTCAAAACCCAACCTAAGGGGATCAATATTCTGCGCACATGAGATATCGGAAAACAAAACTAGGCCCAGGAAGGGCAGCAGGTGCTTTAGATTCATAGCTTTTTTTTGAGTAATGGAAATTGTCCAAAGCCGATCCTTGACCTTGGACAATTTCTTGTGCGCCATGATCAGTCGAAGCGTTCCGTAGACGCATAGTAGCTGCTGGCTTGATCTACATTATCGTTAAAGTTAATGAAAAGCTCATATCGCCTTGCTGGTAATTCCAGTGTGAAATGTATAACTGCGCTATCTGACTACATAAGTGTCTCCAAGTACCCCGCCTGCCGAGTCCCTTAGCAATAATAAACCCCAATAGTTTTTCCTTTAAATTGTGATAATCTATGGACAAAGTACTATGCGGTCTATAAATGCCCGTCTAATAGCTAAAAAGTTGAAATGGACAAAAAGACGCTACTATTCATAGCTGGCTTGGTATTCCTCTATTCCTGCAACAAGGGCCTAAAATCTGTATTAACAGATGATAAAATTGTGGCTTACTCAAGTCTATGGAATGAACTAGAAAATTACCCGGAAAGAACAGGTAGAAGCGATGATATCTGCTTTTTAACGCCAGATCTGGGTTGGGCAATCAATAATAAAGGAACACTATATAAAACAGAGGATGGTGGCGAATCATGGAAATTACAATTCAACAGGGATAGTTCATTCTTTAGATGTGTCGTTTTTAGTGATTCCTTGAATGGTTGGTTGGGAACAATTGGGTTGGAGGAAAAAGATCTCTTTTCAAAGGATTCGATTGTTTTATATGAAACTCGAGACGGTGGACAAAATTGGCGCGCAGCAAAGATCTCAGGCGAATACCCAAAAGGCTTGTGCGGGTTACAAAAAGTAACGGAAGATATGATCGTTGGATGTGGAAGAGTAAGAGGACCTTCCTATTTTCTTAAGACCACCGATAAAGGGAAAAACTGGACATCAATAAAGTTGAATGACCAGGCGGGTGCTTTGATTGTCCCGCACTTTTTTGACGAAAAAAACGGAATCATGATCGGAGGGACAACTCAGGGCAAAGAGAACTCTAAAGCCTTGATTCTGTCAACCAAGGACGGTGGTGAAACTTGGAATAAAGTATTTGAATCCTCCCAAAAAGGAGAGTATTGTTGGAAAGTAGTTTTCCCAACTAGAAAAATCGGCTATGTATCTGTTCAAAGGAATGTTGGTGATGGCAAGTTTCACTTCTTAAAAACGGAGGATGGCGGTAAGACCTGGGTTGAAAAGGAGTATGCAAAAAAGCACTATTTCACTCAAGGAATTGGATTCCTAAATGAGGAAATCGGCTGGATTGGAGGTAGTAGTTCCTATGGTACCTATGAAACGAGAGACGGGGGAACAACTTGGGTTAGTGTACCTTATTTTGGAAAGGGATTAAACAAATTCCAGTTCTTTGGGGACACATTGGGGTATGCCACCGGCAAAAGAATTTATAAGTTTGAAATAAAGAAATGATCACTTGAACTGCTTACCCTGCCACTTACCCAATAAGTTTTTTGATATAGAGTAAGTGGCAGGGTAAAATCTCCTAGTTCCTTTCCTCTTTGATGCTTTAATCAATCTAGGCGCTCTGCATACACATAGTAGCAACTGCTAACTTGATCTGCATTATCGATAAAATTAGCCGAGAGTTGGTATTGTCCGGGGGACAACTCCAAAGTAAAATGCACCACGGCACTGTCTGGATCAATAAGTGCTTCTACCTCTTGTCCTGCGATTGAGATATTAGCTGCTTTAAAGGATAGAGCCTGTCCCTCTTTGTAAGCTGTACCTTGAGGAATCTCATCTCCTTCGGGCGCGCCCTCCAGGATCTTTAGACCAGATTCCACTGGCCATCGGCGCAACCCAAAGCGGTATGTTCCTGCCGATTCCACTTGGACGGGCCAATAGCCTTGTGTACCCTTCCCTGCTCTTATGTGTCCTTGATTCCACGCTACCCCTTTTCCCTCATTCAATAAATCATGTTCCGTAAGGGTGTAAAGCTCTCCCACTTCTTTCCCAAGCTGGAAGTA
>CAJXPD010000119.1 GCA_913057785.1 uncultured Lewinella sp.
GCCTTCGGCTTGTTGCCTGACGGTACAGTAGAGACCTTACTGCAAGACCCAACCGGTGATTTGGCGACGATCTTGTTGTATCATGCCCTGAGTTCAGAGGTGAGATCTACAGATCTAAGCGATGGTCAAATGGCCATGACGATCCAGGGAGAAAACATCATGGTTACCATCAATGCAGATGGGGTATTCATTAACAATGCCCAAGTGACCATGGCAGACATTCCTGCAGACAATGGTGTGGTACACGTAATCAATGCAGTAATCCTACCACCAAGCATCACAGCGGTAGAGGATCTATCGGCTTCAGATTTCAATATCGAAGTATTCCCTAATCCAGTATCCAATACACTGAACATCAACATTTCCGAAGAGGGGCTAGATCAGGCTGATGTTTTACTGTGGAACATCTACGGCCAAAAAGTGAGACAGTGGAGTTGGACACAAGGAAGTTACCAAGTAAACGTGAATGATCTCCCAACTGGAAATTACTTCCTTGAATTCCGTACGGAGAAGGGAAGATTCCAGCAGCAGATCGTGATCAACAAATAGAAGATGATTTATTGAATGATACTCAGTTTAGTTGCTCCGTTATTATAGAGCGCGTTAGACTAGCCGGCGAAGGATACCCTTCGCCGGCTTTTTATTTGCGCTTGAACCGGTTTATCAAGAGGGGATTTACAAAAAATTACTACTTTTAATCTTGACCATTGAGGTTTACCTAATTCGCAAGTTGAACTCATTCTATGCTGGCAGTATCACACTATCTTTCGCCCTTTGGTTGCATCGAGGTAAAGGGTGATTCAAATGGCGTCCAATCTGTTAAGTTGGTCAGTAAAAAGCCCTGTCCCACTGGCCCGATCCATCCTTACCTGAAAGAATGTATTGTACAATTGGATGAGTACTGTAAAGGAAAGCGAGAGCAGTTTGACTTGAAGCTCAACTGGGGGGATTCCACAGCTTTTAACCAATCTGTATGGAAGGCCCTGCTGGAGATTCCTTTCGGCAGAACCAGCTCCTACTCCGCCATTGCTGAAAAAATTGGCAACCCTACCGCGGTCCGGGCAGTTGGCTTAGCCAACCGTAATAATCCCATTGCGATCATTGTTCCCTGTCATCGTGTGATTGCTAAGAATGGCGATTTGCATGGCTACTTCTATGGTTTAGATATGAAACGTCGCCTATTGGAACATGAGAATCCGATGAGTTTTGCCCGCCAAGGCAGTTTATTCTAAGAAATACCCGCGCCCACTTAAACTTTGCCATCTAGCGCTTGTTACTACACCTCAATCTTACATTATCCTTGTATTATGACATTCGATACTAGCCTTAGCTGTGCTCAAATGCTTGATCAGCAAGATCCCTTAAGGGCATTCCAGGAGGAGTTCCTATTTCCGAAGCACAATGGAGAAAAGACCATCTATTTCTGCGGTAATTCTCTTGGGTTGCAGGCGAAAGGTGTGAAAGCCGCGATAAATCAAGTACTTGGAGAATGGGAAGATCAAGGCGTTGAGAGTTGGTTCAAAGGAGAGCGTCCCTGGTTAAAGGTGCAGGAGCGGATGCAAGGTCCCTTGGCAAAAGTAGTGGGAGCGCTATCAGAGGAAGTGATTGTGATGAATACCTTGACTGTCAACATTCATTTGCTGCTCGGCAGTTTTTACCGCCCTACGGCTACTCGCTTTAAGGTGCTCATGGAAGCTGGTGCTTTCCCTTCCGATCAATATGCGGTGGCTGCTCAAGTCAGTAAATTGGGTTTTGATCCCGAAGAGGCCATTATCGAAGTACAACCCAGAGCTGGGGAAGAGTTGCTTCACACAGAAGATATTCTGGCAGCTATCCAAGAAGCGGGTGAGAGCTTGGCCTTGGTTATGTTAGGCGGAATCAATTATTATACCGGACAATTTTACGACCTCGCTGCCATTACCGCCGCCAGCCATTCCGTTGGTGCTTATGCAGGCTATGATTTAGCGCATGCGGCAGGTAATGTCCCGCTTGCTTTGCATGATTGGGAGGTAGACTTCGCTGTCTGGTGTAGTTACAAGTATCTCAATGGGGGCCCCGGTGGTCCTAGTGGTGTCTTTTTGCACAATCGACATGGAAATGATCCCAACTTTCCTCGTCTAGCAGGTTGGTGGGGATATCAGGAAAATGGCCGATTCCTCATGCGAAAAGAATTTGTACCAAGTAAAGGAGCAGCAGGTTTACAGATTAGTACCCCACAGATGCTAGCTTTTGCGCCGCATTGGGTCAGCCTGGAAGTAGTGCAAAAGGCGGGAGTTCAACAGATGTTTGAAAAGAGTAAGCGCTTAACTGGCTACCTAGAATTTCTACTACAGCAACTTAATGCGAGAGGGGCAGCCTTACATATTATCACACCTGCCGATCCTTCCGCAAGAGGTAGTCAATTGTCCATATATTTTGAACGAGATGGAAAGGCCTTATTCGATTGCATCACCGAAAATGGGGTGATCTGCGACTGGCGTGAGGATAACCTTTCTCTTAGCGGCGGCGGGGTGATCCGGGTAGCGCCCGTGCCCTTGTATAATAGTTATCAGGAAGTCTATGCCTTTATTGATCTAATTCGTCAATATCTTCAGATAGAGAATTTTTCCTGACTAGCCGCTGATCCCTTCCAAAATCCCACTTAGCCCAAAGTCCGGCAGGCGGTGTGAAAATCATCTAGTTTTGAAGAAACTCAAGTTAGACCATGAAAAATCACCCTGCCCCTCTTGCCTGGTCCTGGATTGCTTGGATCTTAGCCGCCAAACTTATTCTACACTTTTTCACCAATGGGAACTACAGTTATCATAGAGATGAATTGCTGTACCTAGCTTTAGGGAATCATCCCGATTTCGGTCATTGGTCGAATGGCCCCTTGATTGGTTGGATCAGTTGGTTTACACAGCATGTTCTGGGAGACTCTCCGTTCATGATTCGCTTGATTCCAACACTATTGGGCTGTGGCTTAATTCTATTGGCTGCGAACATGGCTCGAGATCTGGGTGGAGGGAAATGGGCTCAGCTGCTAGCTTCCCTTAGCATTCTGGTTTCGCCCATGTATTTGCGTGCCAGCACCATGTTCCAGCCAGTAATCTTTGATGTATTTTTGTGGGCTAGCTTCACCTTTCTCTTGCTGCGCTACTTAGTTACGAAGGAAGGCAAATACATCATCTACTTTGGGGCTGTTTTTGGCTTGAGTCTTTTGAATAAATATACTCCCGTCTTTTACCTACTAGCCTTACTCTTGGCCTTACTGGCTACTTCCTATCGATCCCTATTGTGGAAAAAAGAAACCGGGTATGCAGCAGTTTGCGCCCTGATCATTTTTCTTCCAAACCTGCTATGGCAAAAGGCCTATAATTTCCCAGTCGTACAACATATGGAAGCGCTAAGCGCCACACAATTGGCTAATGTGAAACCGCTAAATTTTCTCTTAGATCAATTACTTTTAAATATGCCTTCCCTTCTGTTGCTGTTTGGAGGTATTTTCTTCTTTTTCCGGCCAAAAGGCAAATCCTTCCGAGTACTAGGCTGGCTCTACTTAGCGGTGATCGTCTTGTTTTTAATCTTTAAGGGAAAAAGCTACTATTCCGCAGGCATTTACCCCGTATTGTTGGCGGCAGGGGCGGTGATCTGGGAGGAATGGGCCAAACCTCAATGGGCTAAAGTCAGCCTTGGCACCCTGATGATCTTATCGATCTTACCTTTTCTACCGCTAGGTGTATTTCTCTTGCCTTTGGAACAAATGGTAGATTATTCTACTTGGTTGAAAACCGAAGTAAAATTGGATGGACCACTGAGATGGGAAGATGGAGTCGTCCATGATTTACCTCAGGATTACGCCGATATGTGTGGCTGGGAAGAACTGGCTCAGCTCACGCAAAACGCCTACCAAAAGGCTAATGCTCCGGAAAGTACACTGCTATATGCCGAAAACTATGGTCAGGCAGGCGCCGTCAATCTATATGGTAGAGACACTGGACTTCCGCATTGCAACAGTTTCTCTGATAATTTCCGCTTGTGGATCGATCCCAACTTCAAACCTTCTGCCCTTATCTACATCAATGATGAACTAGGGCCAGACGTGGAGGCACTTTTCGAAGACATCCAGTTAATTGGAAGCATCACCACTCCCTTCGCCAGGGAAAGTGGAACCATGGTGTTTCTTTGTGAAAATGGGAAAAGAGATGTCTCAGCCTTCTGGCAAGAAAGAGTCACACTTGTAAATGCCTCTTGGAAAAAATAGTCAAAAAGCTGTGATAAAATGCTCTTGAGAACATCCCGTGAGCTTGCCGCAACTCTAATATCCAGGCTGTTCTGTTTTTCCTTTACCACCTTCTGCGCTATATTATTTCACACAAACTAAATAAATTTTTAGATTACCCTAAAAACACGTAGATTTGTACTAAGAACCCAACTGACACACGCTTGATCTATGGAGTCAACGATCTCACAGACAGAGGAAAATTATCTCAAGGCCATCTACAAGATCCAGGAACGTGCCGGTAAACCAGCCAGTACGAATGCTATTGCCGCGGCCATGAATACAAGTGCCGCATCG
Organism: uncultured Lewinella sp.; assembly: GCA_913057785.1. GTDB lineage: Bacteria > Bacteroidota > Bacteroidia > Chitinophagales > Saprospiraceae > DT-111. The sequence continues at coordinate 4,559 of CAJXPD010000119.1, forward strand.
GTAACGGATATGATCAAACGCTTATCTGAAAAAGACTTGGTCAACTATGAAAGGTATCGAGGCGTAACCATGACGAATGATGGGCAGCGCATTGCTACTACTCTAATTCGGAAACACCGCCTTTGGGAAGTCTTCCTGGTAGAAAAGCTGGACTTTTCGTGGGATGAAGTACATGATATCGCGGAGCATATTCAATCGGCTGAACTCATTGAACGCTTGGATGAATACCTCGAGTTTCCACGTTTTGATCCACACGGAGATCCGATTCCAGATGCAGATGGCGTTTTCACTTTTCGCAAACAGATCCTTTTGGGAGAGATGAGTGCAAACGAGGAAGGGGTCATTGTCGGCGTCCAGGATCACACCAGCGACTTTCTCCAGTACCTAGATCGCATGGAGTTGACCTTGGGAACAGAAATCAAATTGCTTGAAAGATATGCTTATGATGATTCAGTTAAAATCCTACTTAGCAACGAAAAAGAAATTGTGATTTCTAAAAAAGTGAGTCAGCATTTATTCATTCAAAAGAAATTCCTAGAAAAGTAGATAGGAAAGCCAAACTACTTTGAGGAACACAACACAGTATAGCAATGACACAAACTACCATACCCCACCCAATCAAAATCTTTTTGCTAGCCGCCCTATGCTTAGGTTCAAGCTTTTCCTTAAATAGTCAAGACAAACCCCTAGTTGTCTCCACTGCTTCGATCTTCGCAGATATGGCAGAGGTAATCGGGGGTAACTTGATCGAAGTGCAATCTATTGTCCCGATTGGGGGAGACCCACATATCTACGAGCCTACTCCTGCTAATGCTCAACTGGTAAACAAGGCTGATCTAATTATCAAGAATGGTTTAACCTTTGAAGGCTGGCTCAATGAACTGATTGAAAACTCTGGAACGAAGGCTTCCGTCAAGCTCATTACCGAAGGTATTAATCCAATATCAAGCGAAACATATCAGAACTCGAGTGATCCACATGCCTGGATGGATGTCAAAAATGGCATGATTTACATCGAAAATATCAAGGATGCGCTTGTAGCATTAGATCCAGAGCACGCAGAGGAGTATACGTTCAATTTTGAATACTATAAACAGCAAATGCAAGATCTCGATCAAGAGATTGTAGCACAGATTAATTCTATTCCTACTGCTCAACGTATCCTCATCACCTCGCACGATGCCTTCCGTTATTATGGCCAGCGTTATGGGATAAAGGTGGAAGCTGTTCTAGGAACCTCCACAGATGCCGAAGTGCAAACCTCGGATATGGTGCGGCTCAACAAGGTGATCAAATCCAGTGGAGTGCCAGCGGTCTTCATTGAAACTACCGTGAATCCCAAGTTGCTCCAGCAGCTGGCTAACGATAATGACATTGAGATTGGAGGGCTCTTGTATTCTGATTCCATTGGGGATAAGGACAGTCCTGCCCCGACCTATCTTGACATGCTGCGGTACAATACAACGACCATTGTACAAGCGCTAAGTAGAGAAGTAGACCTTGCTATGGAAAAGGAAGAACCCTCTAGTATGAGCAATTATATCCTCTTTGCGGTACTAGGAGTCCTATTGGTAGGCGGTTTTCTATTGTTATATCGTCGTCTTAATCAAGTCTAATATGTCAAAGGCAATAACAGTTAAGGGATTATCAGTTTCGTATGAGCGCAAAGTCGTCCTCAGCAATATTTACCTTGACATTGAACAAGGGTTTCTATATGGAATTATCGGTCCAAATGGCGCCGGGAAATCCACGCTATTTAAAGCCCTGCTAGGCTTGATTCAGCCCAATACTGGGGAAATCTTAATTGAGGGCGCTTCCATAAAAAGTAAGCGAAAAAAAGTCGTGTATGTCCCACAAAAGAGTGATGTAGATTGGACTTTTCCAGCAACAGTTTTAGATGTGGTCTTGATGGGGCGTTACCCGCACAAAAAGCTCTTTCAACAGCTGGATCAAAATGACCGAGACATGGCCAGAGCTGCCCTCCAGGAAATGGGTATAGAAAACCTAGCCACACGCCAAATTGGTGAGCTTTCTGGTGGGCAACAGCAACGGGTGTTCTTAGCACGAGCGATTTGCCAACAGGCTGATATTTTTCTCTTGGATGAGCCCTTTGTAGGTGTTGACATGACTACGGAAGAAAAAATAATTCAACTCCTCAAAAAGTTAGCAGCGGAAGGAAAAACCTTGCTCGTTGTTCACCATGACCTATCCACCGTAAGAGAATACTTTGATAAAATCATCCTGCTCAACCAACGACTCATTGCCTATGGGGATACCGATCAAACGTTCTCCGAAGAGAATGTAGCACAAACTTATGGCGGTCAACTACCTATTCTACACCAAACGGGTATGATCTCCTAAGTTAGTTCGTCCTAATCACCTTGACACCGACAACTTCTGATGCCCAAATAAAGGCTGGAGTTCCTTAGCTTTGCGGCGTGAAGCGCGAATTCATTATCAATATTATTCTACTTATCTTGATCAATCTCTTGATCAAACCTTTCTATCTATTTGGGATTGATCGTACGATTCAAAATACGGTAGGAGAACAGGATTACGGCTTATACTATGCCCTCTTTAATTTCGCCTTCGTTTTCCAAATCATTAATGACTTAGGGCTACAGAATTACAACAATCGAAATATCGCTCAACACCGTTTTTTATTGAGTAAATATTTCCCACATTTTCTGTGGTTAAAACTGGGGTTAGGGCTTATTTACTTGGTTAGTCTTTTGGTCGGAGCCTTCCTCTTTGGCTATCAACTGAGCGTATTTCCCATCCTATTTTTTATCGGCATCAATTGGATGCTAAACGCAATGATCTTATTCATGCGTTCCAATATTTCTGGTCTTGGTTTTTATCGTACGGATAGCTTGCTTTCCGTGCTGGATCGACTACTATTAATTGGCCTCTGCGGGTATCTTTTGTGGTTTGCTCCGTACCGTGCTGATTTCCAGATTGAGTGGTTTGTGTATGCGCAGACCTGCACTTTGGGGCTTACCTTGGCGATCGCTTTTTCGATCGTGGCCAAGCAACTAAAGCACTGGTCAATGCGGTTCTCTTGGCCGCTCAGCCTTCTCCTACTCAAAAAGAGCTACCCCTATGCGCTGGTCATTTTCCTTATGTTACTCTACACAAGAGTCGATGCCTTCATGATAGAACGCTTACGTGAAGATGGGGCCTATCAAGCCGGCTTATATGCTACGGCTTATCGCCTATTGGATGCCAGTAATATCCTTGGGCTACTCTTTGCGACGCTTTTGTTGCCCATGTTTTCTCGGATGATCAAACTGCAACAAGAGATTTCCTCCCTATTGCAGATGAGTTTCAAGTTGATCTGGGCCGGGGCATACACCATCGCGATAGCCTGTATCCTATTTCGTAATGAAATAATGATGGCTTTATATGAGAGTGGCAGCCCCTTTACGGCAGATACCTTGGCTTGGCTCATGCTCAGCTTTATCTCCATCTGCGGATGTTATATCTATGGGACCTTACTCACCGCCAATGGTAATCTACGCCGGATGAATCAAGTGTTCGTGCTTGGTGTGATCCTAAATATTGGGCTAAACCTATGGTTAATCCCTCGCTCTGGCGCCTTGGGCGCAGCCATCGCAACCTGTTTTACCCAGGCATTGGTATGGTTTAGTCAAGTCTATTTGGTAAACCGGATCTTGCATATTCCATTCAAGCTTTCGCTCTTCCTCCAGCTTGCTTTCTTTTCTGCAGCTGCGCTGGGTCTAAATATGCTCCTGGTCCAGCAGCTCGAACTCAACTGGTTTGTTAAATTTTTGCTCTGCATATTATCCAGCCTGGGGCTAGCGTTTCTTTTTAAGCTAATTAATCCAATTAGCACTCTTCAGATGCTAGGTACTACATATAAAGCTGGAGACTAGGGTCTCAGCATCCGGCAAAACGAGAAAGAAGCTGTCTTGAAACTGTTTTTGAGATAGCTTCTAAATTTGCTTACTTTTGCCGGACAAATCACCCCACCCAAAGACTAGCCTTTTGATTTTCATTCAAAAAGTATGCTTTTAAGGTTATCTAAGTGCTTGTTTGGTGCTGTGATTCCGGAATTTTAGACATACGAAACCAAGAGAGAGATGGATCATAAAGACAATTTACTTGGCATCCTGAAAACCTTGTATAAGTGGAAAAAGGCAATCATTGCGGCTTGCCTGATTGCGGGCATTGGTAGCTCCATCATTGTTCTATTGCTGCCGGTCTATTACAAGGCTAGTACTACCTTCGTAGTGGCTAGTCCAGACCAAGCTAAGCCAGAAATACTCTTCAGTCAAGGTAATTTAGAACCTGAGCTTTTTGGTAACACCAATGACATTGATCGGGTATTAACCATCAGTGAATCGAATGAGTTGATTGATTTCTTAATCGACTCTTTCCAATTGTATGAGCATTACGATATTAACCCGGATAGCCCGAAAGCCCCCTATTACGTAAAGCAAGTCTTTTTTGACCTATACGACATCAAAAAGACCAAGCGCGATGCCCTTCAATTGAGTATGGAGGATGAGGATCCTGAGCAAGCGGCAGCCATGGCCAAAGCAGCGAGAGAAAAGATTGCAGAGATTACACAAAGAATCCTAAAGCAAAGTCAGAAGAAGACCATTGAAGCCTACCAAAATGACATTCAGGCCAAGGAAAAGTACTTGAAGATTATGGGAGATTCCTTGTCCGTTTTAAGGGATTCCTTTGGCATTTATAATCAAGATGCACAAACAGAGGGTATCACGACGCAACTAGATAAAGCAGAATCAGATCTTGCCTTTAATCAAGCGAAGTTCGAGCTGCTGAAAAGACAATCCGGTGCCAAGCGCGACACGATCAGAAATGTTCAGGCTAGAGTAGCTGGCTTAGAGGAAGAAGTAAATTACTTACGGGCTAAGTTGAAGAAGTTCAATAATGGCATGGTTCCGGTATCTATCGTAGAGCGACAGTATTTCGAAGCTAACCTAAGCTTAGGTTTGGTGCAAGAAAAACTCAAGCAATATGAAACGGCCTATCAATCGCCCATCTCTACCTTACTCATCATAGAAGAAGCAGATGTTCCCATCATTAAGTCCCGCCCAAAGCGTACCATAACAGTGCTTGCCAGTACCATGGTTGTCTTCATTTTCAGTGTAATTGGCGTTTTACTTTTTGATGCCTATAAAGAAATAAACTGGCGTGAGATCTTTACTGACAAGTAGATTCAGTGACATAAGCTGGGATCCCGCCAGTCCTAGTGGGCAATACTCCTGGTTTATCAGCCTGTGTATATTGAGCTTATTTGCCAGTATCACCACAGGAGAATGGCTCCTTGCTGGTGTTCCAGCCTTTTTGCTGTTGGTATTTTTGACGCTAGTCGACTTTCGAAAAGTTTTCTACCTATTACTGATCTGTATACCGCTTTCTAGCGAAGTCCACCTCCCAAATGGATTTGGCACAGACCTACCCACAGAACCACTGATGGTAGGTATCATGTTGGTTTACCTACTGTACCTCATTCGCCACGGCAGATCCATGGATGCTCGTTTCTTCAGGCACCCCTTGACCCTTTTGCTTTTGCTGCACCTGGGATGGATAGCCTGTACCACGCTTACTTCGGCCTCTTTCTTTATCTCCTTTAAATATCTTCTAGCCAAGACCTGGTACGTCATCACCTTCTATTTCATGGCGGGTTGGTTATTGAAAACGGAGGAAGATTTCAAAAAACTTTTTTGGCTCATCTTGTTACCGCTATTGTTTACGGTAGTGATCATTGTAGGACGTCATGCTACTTTTGGTTTTTCTTTTGCGGATGTCAATAAAATCCTGACGCCTTTTCAGCGTAATCACGTAAACTACGCCGCCACGCTCTCATTGTTTTTCCCTTTTGTGGCTTTTGCCCTCTTTTGGAATAAAGCATTTTCACGCAGGTGGTGGTTTATAGCTGGAGCTGGAGCATTCTTACTTTTTGCCATTTACACCACCTACACACGAGCAGCTTTCGTGGCCTTATTCCTAGCGGCAGGGGCTTACTTTATTTTCCAGCTACGTCTGGTTCGATATGTATTGCTAGCAGGGCTAGTAGCAGCTGTACTCGCTGTCTCCTATCTCGCCCTAAACAACCGCTATCTCGATCTGGCCCCCAATTTCGACACCACCGTTACCCACTATCAATTTGACAACCTCCTGGAGGCCACCTACAAGATGGAAGACATTTCCACTATGGAACGGGTATATCGTTGGGTGGCGGGCTTCCAAATGAGTAACGAAAAACCTTGGTTGGGGTATGGCCCAGGAAACTTCACCACTTTCTATCGTTCCTATACGGTCACCAGTTTCCAGACCTATGTGAGTAACAATCCCGACAACTCCGGGGTGCATAGCTACTTCTTAATGACCCTTATCGAGCAAGGAATCATCGGTTTACTCCTGTTCATCATATTGACTTTCGCCTTTCTGATTTACGGGGAAAAGGTCTATCATCAAACCTCTGATCCTACGCGAAAATGGATCATCATGACCCTACTTCTATGCATGGTTATCATCGACGCCTTCCTGATCATCAACGACCTGGTGGAAACCGACAAGGTAGGCTCCTTCTTCTTCATGTGCATGGCCATCTTGGTCAACATGGATATCCTCAATCAAAAGGAGAAATCCGCTGTCAAGTCTTAGTTTTTCTAATCTTACCTGTAACTATTTCTCATATCCCCATTCTATAATCAAACGCGACTACTCCCAAAATCTGAATCAATTTCGTTGGATTAAAATGGCTGGAATCGGCCTAGATTTTTAATGGATAATTAAGAATGGAGGATGAATAATTGTTGTGTGGCTAAGCGCACAAGCAGGAAAGGTATGCCCCAATTGATCCTTGTACACTATGCATTAAACTTTCTTCATTACTCACTACAATTATCCATTCCACACTTTTCATTGAACATTTTTCATTTCACACTAAACCCGTTTTCTCATGCAACATGCTCAGAAGTACTATTGGATTATTATTGTGGCTTTTAGTCTTGGCTTTTTTATGAAAATGCAACTGGCTAAGCAGCAAGCTGAGGTAGAAGTCTCACCTAGTTTTTTCCAGGTTCCTGACTATATTTCGCTAGATACTGCTCGCAGTTTAAGACCACACAAGGAAACTGCAATAAGCTCTATGAGTCCCTCTTTTCTAGGTAAGTACCCCTTTGGTGATTCATTAATCTGGAGAGTACGAGAGGAATGGGCATTCGATGATGACTACCTCTACTATGAACGAGACACTATATCGAAGTTCTTATCGGCTGGCCTACAGCTTATTCCACGCCCAGAGATCCAAATTGAAGATCCTAGAATTCCTTCAAATAACTTAGCTTATTTTCCGGTCTTTCTCCCCAACGAGACGAGTTCTTCTATAGCTCTTTTTGGTAAGGACAGTCATCTTTACGCAACCCTTGAAGCTAGAGACTCCTTTGGGCACTGGCTTCCCATCTCCTATCGATCTCCAGATTTTTGTGGATGGGGCAGATGGACACTGAAGATTAACCCGCAGGAGTATGGTGTAATGCTGATGCCAGTATACAAGGGTAACTTTTCAACACAACTCCGGGTAAGGTTCATAAATGGTGAAAATATATCTGTTTCAACACCTTTTCCAGCTTCCATTGCATACGAACAATTTTATTTTGATAAAGCATCTAATGACAAGGAGTGGGCCGCTAAGGACCCAGCAGCATTTGCGCGATCCTACTGCTTTGGTTCTTATCCACTGGAGCTTATCCCGAAATACTAAGTAAGTTACCTTACAGATATGAAGCACTCCCATAATCAGTACGATCGCAGGAAGGCCTTTTCACCACTCTTTCTAGTTAGAAAAATCCGCGCTCATGAAAAATGCACAACTGTTCTACTGGTCAATCGTTCTGTCATTCCTATTCGGTTTCTACTTGAAATCGCCATTCTCAGAAAATCAGCTCGTTTCTCATTCTACCTTAATTCCACCAAAACTAGAGCTAGGCAAAGATTCAGCTTACAGTAGGACCATCTTAGCTTACAGTAAAAAGAATGCCCCTGTATTACTGGGAAAGTCCTTTCACCAAGATACTATAGCTATCACCTCCGACTGGTTCACTGAATTCTTAGGTCGAAAAAACTTCTGCCGCCTTGATTCTGTCGAACAGTTTGGCACGGACGGCTTACAACTTTCTTTTGGTGGGCAAATAGATCCACCGCCAGGCCTTTTTCCAAAGTTTCCTGATCATCAGCTACTCTCAATATTCATCCTAAATGGAGCCGCTGAACCTAAAGTATTAATGAGATATAGCGGTATTCTAAAGCTTTCGGTGGAAGCCCAAAATCGTTCCGAGGAATGGGAGCAAATTGCAGGTTCAAGAAGCCTATATGACCACATTGCTAGTTGGCAATTAAAAATCCTGCCCGGAGAATTCGCTTTTTCCTTAGTCTCTATTCCGACTGGAGATTTTTCTACTCAAATTCGACTGAGGCTAGTCAATGGCGATAATATAATCGTCTGCAGTCCTTTCGAATTCAATCTAGACTATCGTGCATTTCAGGCTTTTGAAGCTGATTTATAAATGTGAAGCCGCAGATAGGTACTAAAAAACAACCGGTCTTCTTATTTCTTTACCAAGACATAAATCCCTATATTACAATGCTCTCAAAAATAACGCGCTCATGAAAAATGCACAATTGTACTATTGGGCTATCGTAATAGCCTTTAGTCTGGGTTGGTTTATCCATCGGCAATACCAAACTTCGCCCCCCTTACCTGATCCTTCTCCACAAGCTTTCCAGATTCCAAAGATTTCGCAACATCGCTGGCGACAGCCTTTGCAGGCTTTTAACACGCCTTATCTGGAGCAGAATAATAATTTACACCGATATATGGGTAAGTACTCTTTTTCAGATTCCATTTTCCTCTCAGATGATCGACTTGCTTGGTCTGCAGAGGAATTTCTCTGGCTCGAAAAAATTAGCAAGGAAGAGAATCCTGCCAGCGGTCTGCAAATAAAGGTGGATACTGCCTCGCTCATGACCGGACGTGTAAATGACAAAGAACGGGCCTACATCCCTGCATTTATATACAACGAAACTTTAAGCGACAAGTTCTTGATTGGGATGCGATGGGAACCTTGGAGCATTCTAGAAGCTAAAGCTCCAGATGGTCAATGGTATCCTATTCAGTATTATCGCCCTTACGATTGTGCTACCGATATGGGATATCTTAAAATAGCTCCGCAGGAATTTTGCGTTCTTTCTCTCCCACTATTCATTGGAGATTACTCCACGGAACTACGCCTCAGAATTGACACTGGGAAACAAGTACTACGGTCCCATACTTTCAAAGGCAGAATCAATAAAACACAATTTGAATTTTCTCCAATCAATCCGATAGGGCAAATGCTCAAGGGGATTCCTGAGCAGTGGCGTAGAAAGTATTTTTTGGGTAGCAGCCCTATGGTTTTGAACCGGAATTAACAAGACGGGGCAGGCAATCGTTCAGTGAAAAATCTACCTGCGGTAGGCAGGAACCGAATGACGCCAGACCTGGGGTAAAACCCTCCGTTGTTGCGTATCCCTACCAACAACGTGGCACGACCAGAGCCAGGCGCACCCAATCGCAGCGGCCATCTGTTGTTTCCAATTTTATCCCTTTTATTCGTTTATTGCAAAAAATCGCGAGCCACGATGAAATACCCTCTTTTGCTGATAGCGTTTTGGCTATTGCTAATTGTATTGGTTAATCCCATCGGGGATTTTCCACTCAATGATGATTGGCAATACGCTTATCCCGTTCAGCAGATGGTGGAGGAAGGGCAATTTGAGATGCAGGGGCAGTTCGCGCCGAATATCTTGTTGCAGGTGGTTTGGGGGTATTTGAGCTGCCAGATCTTTGGTGGCTTTGATTTCACCTATCTTCGCTTTGGGGTACTGCTATTGGGCTTGGGCTGTGGCCTGCTGTTGTTTCATTGGTTGCAAAAGGATGGAATTGCGCAAGAGAAGAGCTTTGGACTGAGTTTAGTGCTGATGAGCTCGCCTTTGTTCTTCAGCTTGAGCTATACCTTCATGACAGATGTTCCCTTTCTTTTCCTTTGTGTACTCTGTCTATTTTTCTTCAGCCGATATATCGAGGAGGGCAGGCTTGCTTCACTGGGGGTAGCAAGTTTGGTAGCCGTAGGTGCCTTTACCATCCGTCAGCCAGGCATCTTGTTTCTTTTAGGCTTTGCCGTGTTCATGATGGTGGATCAGCGAAGGAAGAAAGACAGATGGTTGATCGCGAGCCTGTTGATCGCCAGCGGGGGATTTGCTTATCTAGGTATGGAAAAGTGGCTAAAGCCTCTCTTAGGTATCACAGACAATTATGTACCTGTAGCCAACATCTATTTTACGGAGATTTTCTCCCAACCGCTAATCGTACTCAACACCTGGGCTTCTCGCTTCCTAAAAACCTTCATTTATATCGGCGTTTTCACACTGCCCTTATTCCCCTTCTTATGGTACAAATTGCAGCAAGCAGGCTTGTTCAAAAGATATACCCTGTTTATTACACTCTCTATAAACATCGTCCTATTCGGGCTCACACTCTTGGCGGGAAAAACCTTTCCCTTTGGTGGGAATGTCTGGTTCAACTGGGGTTTAGGTCCAGAGTTATTGAAGGATGTATACACCTTGTCTTTGGAGAATACACCCCGAATAGCTGATGGCTGGCTATATGCACTGCAAATATTAGGGCAGCTGCAAATCAGTGCCATCTTGCTGCTTTTATGGAGAACCTGGCAGGAGCGAAGCCTCAGCAATCAGCGCTTTGTCATATGGTTAATTCTAATGAATGGCCTATATCTGGGTGTAATTTCGATCTTCAGTTATTTTGACCGCTTTACGCTTTTATGCCTGGCCAGTTGTTTATACCTTCTCTCTCCCTGGCTTAGTTTCCCCAAGGAACGGCTACGTTGGATGGCAGTGTTGCCATACGGCCTGTTCTTGTTATTCAGCTTATCTGCTACTAAAGATTATCTCAATTGGAATCGAGCACGGGCGGCTGCTTACGCATGGCTACATCAAGAAGGAATTGGCATTGAGCAAGTAGATGCTGGCTACGAGTACAATGGGTGGTACAATTATCATCGTCACCCAGTACAAGCGGAGGGGCGTTCTTTCTGGTGGGTGACAGACGAGGATTATCTCATCACCTTTGGTCCCGTGCAGGGGTACCGATCCATTCAAGAATTCCCTTACTATCGTTACCTCTGGTGGAAAAAGGATCAAATATGGGTGCTGCAAAAGGAAAAGTAAGGGCGGTTCCTTACTTTTAGGCCATGACAAAGCCACAGGCGCAACAAGAAAAACTCGTCCTTATCATCAGCATTTTCATAGCCGGTCTTTGTTCGATTGTTTATGAATTGCTAATCAGCACTACTTCTAGCTATTTTTTGGGCGATAGTATTCGTCAATTTTCCATCACCATCGGCGTGTATATGGCCGCCATGGGTTTGGGCTCCTTCGTTTCGCGATTAGCAAAGGGCAATTTATTGCTTCGCTTTATTGAGGTAGAATTACTGCTTGGTCTAATTGGGGGCTGTAGTGTTCCTTTGCTGTATTTCTGCTTTGCCTATACCAATCCCACGGCCTTCTCCGCTTTGATGATCACCCTGATCAGTCTGATTGGCTTGCTGACTGGCCTGGAGATCCCATTGCTAGCTAGAATTCTGAAGGACTACTATCCCATTGAGATCAACCTTTCTAATGTATTGTCGCTGGACTACCTGGGGGCATTGATTGCTACTTTACTTTTCCCATTCATTTTGCTGCCGCTGGTGGGCGTCTTTCACTCCTCTTTACTGTTCGGCTTAGTCAATGTGGGCTTGGGGATTTTCAATCTTTGGTTCTTGAGAAAGCAGCTTCCGGATCAAGGAATCCGGAGATATCAGCTAATGAGTTTTGCCTGTGTGGCCTTCTTCATTGGTTTATTTCTCCTTTCCTCGACGATGTTAGCGCAATGGAATGACAGGCTCTTCCGCGATCGCATCATTTACACACAGTCGACTCCATATCAAACACTGGTTTTGACGGAAGGGAAGGGAGACTTACGGCTCTATATCGATCGTGTGATTCAGTTTTCCTCAACTGATGAGTACCGATACCACGAATCCTTGGTGCATTTGGCTATGGAGCGCAGTCGGCAGAAAGCAAATGTCCTGATCCTGGGAGGAGGTGAAGGCCTGGCAGCCCGAGAGGTACTAAAACATCCGGAGGTTGAAAAGATAACGATAGTGGACATTGATCCGGCCGTTTTTGCACTGGGAAGAGAGCAAAAAAGGATAAAAGCCTTGAATGAGGGAAGCCTCGATCATGAAAAAGTATTGGCCATTCCGGAAGATGCTTTTGTTTTTTTGCAACAATACCCCGAAATTTATGATGTCATCATTGCTGATCTACCCGATCCTTCAAACGAAGCCTTAGCCAGACTATATAGTCGAGATTTTTTCAAACTGGTCCGAAAAAGATTATCCCCTAGTGGCGTATTTGTTACCCAAGCCAGTAGCCCATTTCATACCAAAATGGCTTATTGGTGTATCGCAGCGAATATACAAGCCGCAGGATTTAATTATATTCACCCTTATCATGCCTATGTCCCTTCTTTCGGAGATTGGGGGTTTATTTTGGCCAGCCCCTTCCCTATTGATACGGCAAACTGGCAAATAGATATAGAGACCCAATTTCTTGATCCAGCAACGGCACGATCGCTCTTTCAATTGGAGAAAGATCTTCTTCCCAGCGAAAGCGTGGACACAAGCACTTTGGACAAACCTGTATTACTAGATTATTTTTTGGCCGATTGGCGCAAATGGAGTCGAGATAATATTCCTTTACAATAGGGAACACATTAGCAAGCTTTCTTCTCAAAGCCACTCTGACTTTGCATCGAAAGACTCGCTATTATTTCTCTATCTTTGTCCGACGACATCTACCCGTAGGTCATGAATCTCACAACCAACAGGTATGATATACCCTACAATTGTTGATGCGAAAGCTAAGGGAGAAAAACGCTTCGTACTTCTTATTGACCCAGATAAAACAAGTATTGGACAGCTTGAGCGCACGCTCTTTCTGGCCATGGAAGCTGGTGTTGATCTTATACTGGTGGGCAGCAGCCTGCTAATGAATAATGACTTAGATCATTACATTCGTAGGATCAAACGTCAAGTTCCGATTCCCGTGATCCTATTTCCAGGGAACGCCTTCCAACTGAGTAATGAGGCTGACGGTATCTTCCTCCTTTCCTTGATCTCAGGACGAAATCCAGAGTTACTAATTGGCCAGCATGTCATCGCAGCCCCTTTCCTTTGGCAGAGCGATCTCGAGGTGATTCCTACCGGTTATATGTTGATCGACGGTGGTGTTCCTACTTCCGTCTCCTACATCAGCAATACAACGCCCATACCAGGTAATAAGAAGGATATCGCACTTTGCACAGCTATGGCCGGCCAACTAATGGGTTTAAGATTAATCTATATGGATGCCGGAAGCGGCGCTAAGCATCCTATCTCCAGTCATATGATCAGTGCCGTCAGTGAAACGATTGAAGTTCCAGTGATCATCGGTGGAGGGATCCGGACTCCTGAACAGGCCCAGCAGACTGTCAAGGCAGGTGCCGATGCCATCGTGGTAGGTAACGCCTTAGAAGAATCTCCCGAATTATTGTTGGAGATGGTTGCTGCGGTGAGAAGTGTAGGAGTGACTAGTTAGGGCTGTAGGAAGAGGTAAGATATCAGATCGCGTTGCTGACAGAAGTCAGATATTTAGCTCGGACATGCCGGTTTAGGTTGATAGTTGATCGGTCCATAGTCGATGGATCTTCATATGATCGGATGACAGAGGTCAGATCGCATTGCTGACAGCGGCAAGATTTTGACTTGCGCATGCCGGTTTGAGTCGATGGTTTGTCAGTCCGTGGTCGATGGATTCAATGGCTATTTTATCGCCGAGAAAAAGGAATGGTACAGCAGAACAGGTCAAATTTTCAATTACCAAGCAATACTACTGCCTCAAACTATGGACTATCGACCATGGACTCACCTAAGTCTAGACTTCTCTCTTCTCTCCTCTACTTCCCCTCCCCTCTTGCCTAAAAAAGCCTTATCATTGTGGAACGACTTTAGGTCTGCAGGTGTTACCCCTGTATTATTGAGGAAAAAGGAGCGACAAGTATTCATGTTAAAAGGAACAGTAACAAAATCAACAGGCAGTTGGTATCATGTAAAGACAGATGAGGGTGAGACCTATCGCAGCCGCATTATTGGCAAGTTTAGGTTAGCGGGTAAGAAAATTACCAATCCCGTTGCTGTCGGTGATCGAGTTGTAGTAGACTTGGAAGATAATGAGGAGAAAACGGCTTTAATCAAAACCATTCTTCCCCGAGATAATTATGTAGTTCGCCAATCCCCCCGCAAGAAGCACGAAATGCATTTGTTGGCGAGCAATGTAGATCAAGCCATTGTGATCATGACGATCAAGCAGCCGAATTTAAAACAAGGTTTCATTGATCGCTTTTTGCTAATGACCGAACCTTTTGAAATTCCAACCATCATTGTATTTAATAAAGCAGACCTATATGACGAAGAGGATGACATTCCCATCTTCGGGGGCTTAAAGGCGATATACAATGATATTGGGTATGAGGTATTACTCGTCTCAGCCACTACTGGTCAAGGTATAGAAGAACTACGAACTTCACTCAAGGGCAAGACCACCTTGATCGCCGGCCAATCTGGCGTTGGAAAATCCACCTTAGTCAATCGGCTACATCCTCATTTAGAGTTACGCACCCAGGACTTATCTGACTATTCAGGCAAAGGTCAACATACGACCACCTTCGCCGAAATGTTTGCTTTGGAGGATGATGCAAATATTATTGACACTCCAGGTATCAAAACTTTAGGATTCAACTTCCTCGAACCCGTTGATGTAGCACACAATTTTCGGGAATTCTTTGAGGCATCTGAAAATTGCCGTTTCGGTGGCAATTGTTTACACCGTAATGAGCCCGGCTGTGCAGTAAAAGAAGGCATTGAAGAAGGAACAATTAGTGAATTGAGGTACATTAATTACCTCACTTTGCTGGAAGAGATTGAAGAACAGAATTATTGGGAAAGACACTAGGAACACCTCTTAGCGAAACCAAATACAGTTCCTCTTTTGGCCACTCCCTTATCGACAATTAATCCTGATTTCACAGACTCCACTACCCTACTTTGAGCGGCATGCAGTACATTTGTTAAAAAAAGAGATGTCATATCAGAGCAGAAAGAAATATAAAAGTCGGCGAGAGAAAAACGAAACCACTCGAAAGAACACCCTGAGAATATTGTTCTTCTTGGGCTTAGGGTTTTTGATCTGGTTGATCATCAATCGAGTGTGGGTTTGGGATTGGCTTAGATGGCAATTTTACAATTAGGCCCAAAAAGTAAAGAGGTCAGGCTAATTGAATAACCTGACCTCTTTTATTTATCCGCTTAATGAATCGTTATAGAAACGCCGACGTATCGGCTTTTAGTATAACCTTTGTAAAAAAAATTTACGCTCTTTCTCTCATCGCTGTAGAATACATCTTTTGAAGCTTCTTACGAGCGAAGAAAATACGACTTTTAATAGTACCAAGTGGTGAATCTAACTCCTGCGCAATCTCATCATACTTATACCCTTGGTAAGCCATCATGAAAGGCTTCTTAAAATCTTCTGGTAAAGAGTCGACCATTGCCAACAATTCTCCGAAGGCCACATTCATCTCTCCGTCATTGCTCACCGTCTTATCGCCACTGTTGATATAGTAGTTGTTGGGCGTCTGGTCCACAATCATACTACGGCGTACTTTTTTGCGATAGTTATTGATGAAAATGTTTCTCATAATCGTCACTGCCCAAGCCTTAAAGTTTGTCCCTGGATTATATTTATCCGCGTTGGTAATAATTCTTACGGCAGTATCTTGATAAAGGTCTTCAGCGTCATCGTTGTTACCGGTCAATTTGAGCGAAAAGGCGCGCAACGAATTACTTATGCCGTTGAGCTGGTCTTGTATTTGATTCTGCATTGCATATATCATAGCCGGTGATATTTTGTTTGTAATTATTTTTTACAAATTTATCCAAATCGGACTTCAAGTGCAAATAAAATTTCCGATCTCATACTGTAATCACCAAAAAATGTTCCAAATTTGACAGTATGCCGACTTGGCAGGTCAGAAATGTTAAATTTGTTAACAGAGTTAAACTAAATTTTGCTTAATTTGTATCAGATAATGTGAGACTTTCGTGATAATTACGTTATAATTTAGAATTGTAAAGTATTTTGTCAATAGAATTTTCACTCTGATAAAGACCCAAGAATGGGATTTTTGACATTTCCCAGGGTATTCTTGATCATTTATTAGACCAAAAAAAGACAGGAACTTTTTTCACTAAGAGCATAAAGCAGGATAGGTATGAACTCGGTCAACGAATCTACCCCCAACTTTTTACCTCACAATATCAAGAGTTTGAGGCGCCGGCTACGGTTCTCACAGGAAGAACTGGCACAAAGTGTAGGCCTCAATAGAGGCAATATCGCTTCTTACGAAAATGGTTCGGCAGAACCTAAGATTTGCAATTTGCTAAAGTTCTCCAATTTGTTTGGGGTCTCTATTATCGACCTCACGCAAAAAGATATGAGTCAGGAGAATACTTTGCAATCGGCCATCGATAACTTTCAAGATATTTCCGAGAGAGATCAGGAACTAGTGGCAGAGTATGCCAAAAAGGCAGAAGAAATTCGAGAATATATAGAAGGTTTGACAAAATGTATTAACTTTAAGGCCAGTTGCAAGGAAGGTCTACCCAAAGATCTTCGTCATGTACTTGATTATTATGAGCAATTGCATGACGCCAGCCTTCAACTCATCCACAACCACCAATCACTAATTGACTTCGTGAAGTGTAAAGTTAGATAGGCCAAGCGTTGTCAACTAATCACTGATCACCTCCTACAACAAGTTTGGTAAGTTTCTTTAGGCTACAGTATTGTGGGCTTTACCCATGTCTGTAGATAGGGATTCCTTGCCCTGCCTTTTCCATCCTACCTTTTACCTAATTATATTTCACGTATCTGGTATACATGTGAAGTAACCTTTATGCGTTTACACCGTAAGATATATCATCTACGACTAAACGCCGGGTAACTTTTACTACGTCAGAAAACAGCAAAACAGTACAACCCATGTCCTTAAAAACTAAATTTTACCTGGTAGGGTGGTTCCTCGTATGTACAACACTAGCGAATACACTACACGCTAATATTCCATTCCTACAAAAAGACCTGACAGAGGTACGGCAACTCGCTGCTCAAGAAGGCAAATTGTACTTCGCTCACTTTTCCGCAGAATGGTGCATGGTCTGTGTCTGGATGGAGGAAAACACCTTCACAGATCCAACCTTAGAAGCTTTCGTACAAGATAATTACCTGCCGGTGCGCATCAATTTTGACGAAGTGCAAAACCGACAATACAACGAACAATTCGAAGTCACCGTTCTCCCAACTATTTTGGTTTTCAACTCCCAGGGCGTGTTGCTGGATAAAATCCAGTATTCTATTGAAGCCAATGAGCTGCTGCGCATCCTGCAAAAACACAACCTAGCTCGCAATAAGGTCAGTGAAGATTTAGAACCGCTTAAAGAGGTCCTCAAGAGTCCGGATCGCAACTTGGTTCTTCATCGTCCAGCCTTGCAATTGGAGAAATCAGAGGAACCGTATATGGCTAGCCGGATTGAGCCTAATACAGTAAGCGAAGGTTTTCAGGATGAGTTCGAACAAATAGCTACAGTTGAGTCTTCAACCAGCTATGATAACTCGCCCAAGATTAAGACCATGCCGAATGAGGTAGCAGTAGATAATCCGCATACGTCCGCGACAGACACTCCTTTATACTACCATACCTACGACATGCCACCTGCCAACCCACCAAGTCTGGCCGAATTGGTCCCCAATACAGACCTTATGGCTCCGCGCTCCTCTCGCAAATACTATGTGCAATTAGGGGTGTATGACGTTTATGATGAAGCACAACAACAAAAGGTTGATCTAGAGGAGAGGTTGGGGGAAAAACTGCAAGTGATCTCCTTGGCGGTTCGCAATCAAACGCTACATAAAGTTATCACGACCGAATTTCCAGACTTTTCAAGCGCCCAGCAGCACTATAAGAAGCTAAAGAAAAAATCAGTCTTCGGGTTGATCGAGTTAGTAGATTAATGCATAAAGTCCTATAAACAAGCAGTTTTTAGCTAAAAAATTGAAAGCTAGCCCCTTGTCTATTAGGACAAACCGCAAAATTGCCTTAGCTTTGCCCCCCGCAAAGAAAAGCTAGGGTAAGGGCTTCATCCCTTCGGAGAGATGAAGCCTTTACTAATAGACATAACCAATAAATAATTTCAACGTAAACTTAGAAGCATTATGGGTCAAACGATTACTTATGCTATCCCAGTATTTGGTGTGCTGGCGTTACTGTATACGTTTTGGCGGTCATCTTGGGTGTCAAAACAAGAAGTAGGTACGGATCGCATGGCGAGAATTGCCGAGAATATTGCCGACGGTGCAATGGCATTTTTGAAAGCGGAATATCGAGTGCTAGCCATTTTCGTAGTAGTGGTAGCAGGACTATTGGCTTGGAGCGGTAGCCAATCTGAAGATTCTTCCTGGCTTGTAGCTGTATCTTTTATATTAGGAGCAATCTGCTCGGCCTTGGCCGGATTCATCGGAATGAGAATCGCAACTAAGGCAAATGTAAGAACAACTAATGCAGCAAGAAACAGCTTAGGAAAAGCCCTAGAAGTGGCTTTCGCTGGTGGTTCTGTAATGGGACTTGGAGTTGTAGGCTTGGGTGTTCTTGGATTAGGTACACTTTTCCTCCTTTACTCTAATATGGGTTGGGACATCAACAAGGTGATCACTGTAGTAACAGGATTCTCTTTTGGTGCATCTTCTATCGCGCTTTTCGCACGTGTTGGTGGTGGTATTTATACCAAAGCTGCTGACGTAGGAGCTGACCTAGTAGGTAAAGTAGAAGCAGGTATCCCTGAAGATCACCCTTTGAACCCAGCTACAATTGCTGATAATGTTGGTGACAACGTAGGTGATGTAGCCGGTATGGGTGCTGACTTGTTCGAATCATATGTAGGTTCTATTATCGGTACAATGGTATTGGGTGCTACTTTCATCGGTGCTGCTGGCTTCGAAACTGGCAATGAATTCGGTGGATTGAATGCTGTACTACTACCATTGATCCTTGCTGGTATCGGTATTGTAACCTCTATTCTAGGAACATTCTTTGTAAGAGTTAAAGAAGGGGGTGACCCACAGAAGGCATTGAACCGAGGTGAGTTTATCTCATCTGGTATCATGCTAGCGGCTACCTTCGCAATAGTAACTCAGATTCTTCCAAGCACTTGGGAAGTGGCTGGTACTAGCTACTCTGCTATGGGTGTTTTCTGGGCAGTAATCATCGGTCTAGTTTCTGGTTTGTTGATCGGTATGATCACAGAATACTACACGGGTACAGGAACTAAGCCAGTTCAAGGAATCGTAGATCAGTCTATCACTGGTTCTGCTACGAACATCATTGCTGGTCTAGGTGTAGGGATGCAGTCTACTGCTATTCCTATCATCATCTTGGCAGCAGCAATCATCGGCGCTTACGAATTTGCTGGACTATATGGTATCGCAATCGCAGCGGTAGGTATGCTTTCTAATACAGGTATCCAGTTGGCGGTTGACGCTTACGGTCCTATCTCAGATAATGCTGGTGGTATCGCGGAAATGGGTGAACTGCCTAAAGAAGTACGCGGTCGTACTGATAAATTAGATGCAGTAGGTAACACAACTGCAGCAATTGGTAAAGGTTTTGCGATTGGATCAGCGGCTTTGACAGCCTTGGCTCTTTTTGCGGCCTTCATGACCACTGCAGGTATTGATGCCATTAACATTGCTAATCCAACTGTAATGGCTGGTCTACTGCTTGGTGGTATGCTTCCATTCTTGTTCTCTGCCCTTTCTATGGGTGCAGTGGGACGTGCCGCGATGGATATGATCCAGGAGGTTCGTCGTCAGTTCAACAGCATTCCTGAGTTGAAAGCTGCATTGGGTGTAATGAAGGCCAATGACGGTAAGGAATTTGAAGACTGGTCCGATGCAGACAAAAAGACCTTCCAAGCTGCGGATGGTAAAGCTGAATACAGCAAGTGTGTTGAGATCTCTACTGCTGCCTCTATTCGTGAGATGGTTGTTCCAGGTCTAATCGCTGTTTTGTCTCCAGTAGTTATTGGATTCGGTGGTGGTGCTGAGATGCTAGGTGGATTGTTGGCTGGTGTTACCGTGTGTGGTGTATTGATGGCCATCTTCCAATCTAACGCTGGTGGTGCTTGGGATAATGCTAAGAAGATGTTTGAAGAAGGTGTAGATATCCAAGGCGAGAAGTTCTACAAAGGTTCTGATCCACACAAAGCTGCTGTAGTAGGTGATACAGTTGGAGATCCATTTAAAGATACTTCAGGTCCATCCTTGAACATCTTGTTGAAGTTGATGTCTGTAGTAGCTTTGGTAATTGCTCCAATGCTTTAATCGACAAGATTTGAGGCCTATAATGCCTCAATCCAAGATAAAAAAGAGCTCATCCCTTTGGGATGGGCTTTTTTTATGCCTCATTATAGATAGGAAATGAGGCTGCGGTAGGTCTTACCAATCGGAATCTGTTTCCCTTGGATCTCCACATATTCACTGGTAAAAGCGCGTATCGCTCGCTTGTTGATGATATAGGACTTGTGAATTCTAATAAAATAGTCCGGCAACTGCTCCAGTAATTGGGTCAAGGATTGATAGATAATGTGCTGACCTTCCGCCAGGATAATCTTGGCATAGTTATTCATCCCTTCAATAAAGACGATCTCAGCTGAGGGTATCTTAATGGTCCGGCGATCACTCTTGACGTAGATAAAGGATTTATCCACCCGCTTTTCTTCCAGCATAGGCTGTTGCCGAAACTGCTTCTTATAGCGATTAATGGCCTTGACAAAACGCTCAAAAGCTATGGGTTTCACCAAATAGTCAATCACCTCTAATTCATAACCATCTAGCGCAAATTCTCGAAAAGCAGTGGTAATAATGACTGGAGGAGGATCAGCTAAAGTTCTCAAAAAAGCCAAGCCTTTCAGTTTGGGCATCTCGATATCCAATAGCATCAGATCTACGTCTTCTTGCTGCAGCACACTTCTGGCTTCGATAGCAGAACTACATTTTGCCACCAATGTCAATTCGGGTAAGTCATCGATAAATCCCTGCAAGATCCGTTGAGCCACGGGTTCATCATCTACTACCAAACACCTAATGCTTTTCATGCAGATCCACTTTTAAAGTTACCACGAAAGCATTACTGCTTTCTTGAATCGAAAATTCATGCTGATCAGGGTACAAGATCGCCAACCTGCGCCGAACGTTTGCCAAGCCAATACCGGAGTCATCCGTAATAGCGGCCTTCTCCTCTGGTATCGTGTTTCGTACCCGGAAAAACAATTGCTCCTTGTTCCGTTGCAATTGGATGGCAATCTCAGCCATGCGGGTTTCTTCACGGGTGCCGTGCTTAAAAGCATTTTCTACTAAAGGAATTAATAGAAGCGGAGCGATCTCTGCCCCTCTGAGCGATTCTTCTTGCACATCCCATTCCACCCTAATCCTATTATCCGATCGTTCCATCTCCAAGGCGATAAAATCCTTAATCAATTGCAGTTCTCTACTAATATCTACAAATTTCTCGCCTGACTCATACAAGGAAAAGCTCAATAAGTCTGACAGCTTCAACAATAAAGTAGGCACCTTAGCAGAACGTTCGATGGCCAATCCATAGATGTTGTTCAAAGTATTAAACAAGAAATGGGGATTGATCTGAGATTTCAGGTACTGCAACTCTGCCGCTACTTTTTCCTGTTCCAACTGCTGTGCTCGATTCTTCTGGTCGTACCAATCCAAGAACAATTTCATTCCTGTGGATAAAGCTACGGGAGTAGCAATCACCACCATATTCTGAACCACTCGAAAGAAAACAAAGGCCCCCTTTGATTGCATAGGCCAAGTGGGGAAGAAGGTCGGATAGGCCCAATAGTACATCAAGTAACGCTGTAGGGTAGCCAGTACAAAAATGACCACCACCATACCCAACAAGTACTCCCCTACCCGATTGCGATAGAGCTTCTTCGGCATCCACAAAAACCAATTGAAGTACACAGCAAGCATCCGAGCAGGCAGATAGATGGCCTCGTAAATGATAGCCTGCTGAAAATTATCTCTATACCCCCAGGCAGATATAGCATAGGTAGACACCACGATCAGCCAAAACATAATGTGCTGTAGAAGGCTACGCCTTAGCGACTTATCCATAAAGCAATTTACCTCAAATCCAGCAATATCCCGCTGCCTTTTATGCCAATGGGCACTTAAGCTATGTCAACATAAGAGTCAACTTGCCCCTGATAAAAGCGGTCTTGGCATGAGTAGAATTCACCTTGGGATAATAAACACCAAAGAGTTTTACCAATTCGGTATTTTAAAGATCATTCGATTGTTCAACCACAAATCATTTAACATGCGACGAAAAGCTTTTATGAAACAGGCCGGTTTAGCCCTAGTGGGACTAGGTGCCTATCCCCTATTATCAAAAGCCCAGGATGCTCAGGAAGAGCCCCAACTAGACAAGAAAGTTGTCGAGGAATTTGTACGCATTAGTCACGGAAAGATGGACAAGGTAAAGGAAATGCTGGCCGAGCATCCTACGCTGCTCAATGCTGCTCACGATTGGCGACGAGGAGATTTTGAAACGGGCTTGGGAGCCGCCTCTCATGTAGGAAATAAACCCATCGTCGAGTACTTCCTGGAACAGGGCGCTCAAGCCAATATTTTCACAGCAGTCTTATTGGGCAAAATGGAAATTGTTAAACCCATGTTGGAAACTTTCCCGAGTACCTTACATGCGAAAGGACCCCACGGTTTCACCTTGCTACATCATGCCAATAAGGGTGGAGATGAGGCATTGGAAGTGAAGGAATATTTGGAGTATCTAGGCTTGAAGAAGACTAAATTTGATCTCTATTAATACCGTCCTTCGGGATCATTAAAGGGCGCCCGGGGTGCTGAGTTTAATCCCTGTAGCCCCGGGATCCCGCTAAGCTCCACTTAGCTTTTCGGGGTTAATCCCCTGAAAACACGGGCCTTTACAATTGCTTTACAAAGTTTTACAAGTGATTCCACCTAGTGAGCGTCTTTCCATCCTATATTTGGATAGAATTCATCACACAAGCAATAGTAATGAAAAAGAGCATCCTAATTGTTGGCACTTTGGTAGTAGGTTTGAGCTTCATGGCATTCAGCTTCCTAAACCGGCCAAAGGTAGTGGTCGAGCCAGTAGAAAAAGCGGTTGACCCAGCCCCTTTATTCGACTACGATCTAGCTAACATCATTGGTCCACTAAAGAATGCTGATCTGGTATATAAAGTAGGATCGAGATATATCCACACCATTTCAAAAGCCGAGCTGGATCGTGCCAAGTCAATTACGGACATCCTTCCCGAGCAGGAATTCAAGTCAAAAGGATATTATCGGAATATCCAGATTTCCGTTTTTGAAAATGGGAAAAAAGTGACTGAGCTAGGGGATGATGCATTGATCAACGAGGCGCAGAAAAAGCTGTTGCAATCTACCGACTACACCTCCGAGATTCAGGTGAGTGCTCTTTACGAATACGAACAAACAGCAGGAAAAAACCGTTCGTATGATGCGGTGATGAATTATATAAGTATTATTCCACAAAGAGAAGCAGCATTTACGGAAGGCTACGATGCCTTGATTAATTACTTGAGGGAAAACAGCAAGGAACATACCTCTATCATACACAAACAACAATTAAGAGGTGGACAGTTTAACTTTACGGTGACAAAAGAAGGAACTGTAGAACAGGTGGAGTTGAAATCAACTTCTGGCTATGAAGAAGTTGATCAAGTACTAATTGACCTGCTCGAGAATCTGCCTGGCAAGTGGAAGCCTGCTATGGATGCCAACGGTAACAAAATAGATCAAGAACTAACCTTCTTCTTTGGTTTGGATGGCTGTTAGTTATTAAACTTGGCATTTGCAGGCCCTGCTAGCTAAGTTAATGATGCATGCACAAGTATCAACTAGCGAGTCCTGCATTATTTTTTTGCGATAATCACTACTTTCTGGGAACGGATATCGTGAAAGTACTACCTTGTTCTACTTCACTTTCTATTCTTACACTGCCACCCAATCGATCAATTACCAACTTTACAATGGCCAATCCAATCCCAGAGCCTTTGTAACCGTTTAAGCCTTTTCCGTGAAGCCGTCTAAACATTTCGAATATTTGGTTATGGTATTTACTGTCGATTCCAATCCCATTGTCACGCACTAGGATTTCATGAGTCGTCTCAGTCGATTGATACAATACCTCCACTAGTGGAGAAGCAGAATGATTGTACTTCAACCCATTTTCGGTAAGATGCTTAAGGGCAATAAAAAGCAAAGAAGCATTGGAAGTAATCGTTGGTAAATCTCCTGTCTTTAGCGCCCCATTCTTCTCTCTTAAAGCAACTGCCAAGGTCACCTCTACCCTTCCCATTAATACTTGCAAATCGATCGGTTGGAGATCGACCGCCACTCCTTTGGATAGGGAAGTATATTTCGCAAAGTCTTCTATCAAGGTGTACAGCTGCTCTGTGCTATTGCTGATGGTAGCGAAGTAATCCTCCAGCTCTTCCTGCGTTTTAGGCGGTAACTTCCTTTTGATCAGACCTGCATAGCTACCAATGTTTCGGATAGGTTCTTTAATATCATGAGACGCAATGTAGCTAAAGACACGCAACTCATAATTGGCTTGTTCAAGGTCCTTGTTAGAAGC
>CAJXPD010000120.1 GCA_913057785.1 uncultured Lewinella sp.
ACGGTTGCTCCACGCGAGAGCAGGTAGAAGCACTTTTTGAGGCTGGAGTGCCAGCCGTCATTGCTACCTCCGTTCCTATTGCTGATACGGCTGCTAAGGAGTTTGCAGATATTTTTTATCGTGCCTTGACTACCAAGCATAGCCTCGAGGAAGCCTTCAAACTGGCCGCGGCCGATTATCTACTAAAGAAAGGTGAGGCAGTGGGTATCTACCGGGGAATTGGCTCCAAAGACAGCGCGGATGAGGATGCAACCCTGCCATGGGGGCTTTATATTCAAACTGATCAAGAAGAGGTATTGCAGTGGAAGTTGCCAGTAGAGAGTCAGTCTTCGGTGATTGTCAGAGGAGGGGAATTTAGGTACCAAGGCGCTCGATCTATCAACCAAAAACTAATCGAGACGATAGCTAATGCCACTATGCCTTATGCGGATGATGTAAGATCGCTCATTGAAGAGGCGCGGGCAAAGGAAAGAGCCCCTAAGATCCGAGACTTACGGGTGGCAGTGATCGACTCATTCCCTACTCCAATCGGAACGCATCTCCGAAAATTACTCTTGTCAGAGGAAATTAGCACCACTAGATTGTCGAAGATCATCAATGTGTATCAAGTAGCCGGCAAGATTCTGGCCTTTATCATGATGAGCCAACTCTGGGATGAGTGTTTTGGAAATAAGCAATTTAAATGGCCAGAAGCAGCACTGAAAGAGATTCAAGACTACTTTGATCTGGAACCTGATTTAGAGCTCCGCTACAACTACATCGCCTTGACCAAGGCCATTAGTGATGCCTTTGTAGCCAATAATGTAGAGCCCTTTATCGAGGAGTTTAAGCAGTTGCAAGAGGAATTCTATCAAGACAGTAAGTTCTATAGTGCCCATCTGTTCTTGGAGGAAATGAAAGATGAATTGCGAAGTACAATTGCTGCTGATGAAATTGAAAGCTTTTGTGTACAGGCGGAGGATCACCTCTGCGAACTGTTCAAACATATCGGATTTAGTGCCAAGTATACGTTAGCTACGGTTAAGAATATTGATTTACTCAAGAGACGACACGAAGAACCAAGGTACCGCCACCATCTGGTTATTTTGGATAAAATTACTGCAGCCTTTGGCGTACTGGACGAAACCATCGTCACCCCCGAATACACGGATAACCAATCGGTAGTCTTACTGAAAAATGAAGAAGCCGTTCATCCTTATTTGAATCTTTCTCCTTTTATCATTGATGAAAATGCATTGCTCGGGCAAAATAACTCCAAACTCTTCTTTTTCCGCTACCGGGAAAACAGTGCCCTGCGATACATTCTATTCGACAATTTGAAAGATGAACTGGTCATTAGCTCGGAAAAATACGAAGATGTGTACACCCAATTTATCAACTTTCTGCGGTCAATTGAACTAGGATAAATGGAAAGTACCAGTCATACTAACCTTTCTCCCTTCAAATTTCTGGATGCCTACCAGAAAGAGGACGGAGATATCTTCTTCGGCCGAGAGGCTGAAGTGCAGGAGTTATACAAAATGTCTTACCAGACCAATCTAATTTTGGTCTATGGGGTTTCCGGAACGGGAAAAACAAGCATCGTTAGGTGTGGATTGGCAAATTGCTTTGACCAGAGTGACTGGTTTGATGTATATATCCGGAGACAAGAAAACATTAATAAAGCCACGATCCGAGAGCTCAGACACCATGACTCAAACCAGTCCTTCGAGAAAGGTGATGGTTTGCCACAAATGGTGCATTCTCTCTACAAGGACCATCTGCGGCCCATCTATCTCATCTTCGATCAATTCGAAGAACTCTTCATTTTAGGGTCGGAGGAAGAACAGAAAGAATTCATAGCTAGCATAAAGGATCTCTTAGCACATGACCTTCCTTGCAAAGTCATAATTGTGATGCGAGAGGAGTATCTGGCAAGGTTGTCAGGGTTTGAAAAAGCGGTACCTTCTCTTTTCGAAAAGCGCCTACGGATTGAACCCATGAACCGAGCCAATGCCAGAGAGGTAATCATTTCCACAGCGAGAAATCCTCGGTTTAATATTGAACTCTGTTATGAGGAGATTGCGGACGATATCATCGACAACGTTACGGCGGGTGGAGGAAGGGTGCAATTGACCTATTTGCAGGTTTTCCTAGATAAGATGTATCGACTGGCGGCGGAGGAAGATCCGGATCACATTGTTTTTGATGTGGATCTGGTTATGCAGGTGGGGAGCATTGAAGATGTCTTGGCAGATTTCTTGGAGGAACAACTAGTCGTATTCTCTGAAGAGGTGGATCGACGAGATTTGGCTTTGCGTTGGTTGAAATTATTTATCTCCGAGAAAGGCACAAAGATACCTGTGTCCAGAGATGAGTTGCAGCAGATGGCCGGAGACATGAGTCTGGCTCGATTGAATATCTATTTAGAATTCTTCACTAATCGACGCATTTTACGACCACTAGACAATGATCAGTTTGAATTGAGCCATGATAGCTTAGCAGAGGAAATCTTTGGGCTACGACCTCAGGGTGTGCCGATGCCTAGGATTGTTATTCCTGAGGAGCGACCACCATCACCCTTTATGGGCTTCGAGCCATATAATACTGAAATGGCTCCCTTCTTCTTTGGTAGGGATGAAGAAGTGAAGGATCTCTTTGATAAGGTGGTCAATGAGTTGGGTGCCAGAACAACCCTGGTTTTTGGCCCATTGGGTGTAGGCAAAACTTCATTGGTGTGTGCCGGATTACTTCCGCGCATCAAGCAACTGTATGAAGTGGCCTATGTGCGCTGTAGCCGGGAACTGATCGATTCTGTGCTCACCAAGAAGATGCTAGCCCAAGAGCCAAGTGGGGACGAAAAGCCGTTATTTTTAGACCTTGCTTTTCAGTGGGCTGATGAGCCGCCAACACCCATAGAGCGAAAGATCATTATCCTAGATCAATTTGAGGAGTTCTTTATTTGGGTGCAAGATCACGAGCAACTCTTACACCTGTATCTTCACATAGCCGCTTTGCTAGAATCACGCCGCAATATCGATTTGGTAATCGTCTTGCGAGATGAGTTCTTTTCACAGATCCAGGATTTAGAGGCATTCATACCAAATATTCTGGAAGAACAGGTCCGAATTAGACATGTCGACAATCGGACAGCCCATGATATCATTAAAGAATTGCTCCGAGAAGCGGATATGGAGGTAGAAAACGATGCAATCATTGATCGCATCATTCAGAATGTTAGTGAAGAGGATGGTAAGATCAATCTGACATACCTACAACTATATTTAGAACGTTTATATGAAGAACTGAACTAGTATGTTGGCTCCCATTGTTTGTATAGATAAATCTTTGAAACATGCCAAAGCTAATTAGTGATGCCTTATTAGACAGCATGCGTAAGCCGAGTGTCATGGTTGATGACATGCTGGACAAGGAATTGGAATCATTGGAAGCTGACCTGGGGCGCAAAGCCAAAGGAGTCGGTAACCACCTCATGTCGCTACTGGTGCAAAATGGCAATCGTATTCAATGGGAAGAAGATGCCCTGCTAGATGAAATGACCAGGATAACGGAATTGGATCGGGAGACCATCCAAGGTGTATTGAAGTCTTTGCAAGAGGTGGGTATCATCAGAAAAACAACAGGCCAGCGCTACGAAATGGCGAATAGCTTCCTAGCGCGCCGGGCCAATCAAAAATTAGAAGCTGATAATCGAGTACTTCGTGGAATCCAAACCACTATTCGAGATCACCAAGAACGTGATGATCTATTGGATGAGAAATATATCAATTACATTGAATCTTCCATTTCTTTAAACCTCCTTACAGAAGAAGAAAGGC
This sequence comes from uncultured Lewinella sp., assembly GCA_913057785.1. Classification (GTDB taxonomy): domain Bacteria; phylum Bacteroidota; class Bacteroidia; order Chitinophagales; family Saprospiraceae; genus DT-111. Next base: position 3,819 of record CAJXPD010000120.1, read on the forward strand.
AGTTTGTAAAGGCTTCGAAGAAGAATATTTATAAACGTAGATGGAATATCAATATGTTGCGGGTCGGAGGTTTTCTTGTGCTCGCGGCACTAGCCTTTTATAATATCTCCCTTTATCGTAGCGCCAGTAAAAACAACCTCGAATTTCAAAAGGTCAATGAACAGCTGATCCAGGAAAACAATCGAGCTGAAGCCGCTGAAGTAGAAGCCAGCCAGAAGGCCGCTGAAGCAGAAACGGCCAGGAATGCAGCTGAGGAGGCAAGAATACTGGCTGAAGCGGCTTCTTCCGCAGCCTTGAAGTCGGCAGAAGAAGCCGAAGTCCTTCGCAGGATTGCCTTTGCCGACCGCGATAGCATCTCCAGCCTGAACGAGCAGACAGCAGCTCAAGCAGCTATTCTGAAGTCATTATCAGAAGAAGCTGAACAGAGAGCCAGAGATTATAAAGCGTTGAAGGAATTGGCCGAGGAACGCGCCGAAGATGCACGTGTGGCCCAACAGAAGGCCGAACAATACAATAAGATCATCACTTCTTGGAATGTTGCTAACCAGGCCTTGCTTATCGAAGATCCACGTACCAAGGCTTTGGTAGCTAAAGAGGCCTACAACGTCAATCTGCGGTATCCGGAACTGGGTGATGTCTACAACCCTAATATTGTTCGAGCTTTGTTTGAGTCCTTACGAAGCTTAAACCCCGATCGGGTCTTTCAAGAAGGGGGGCGACATACCGCAGGGGTGCAAGCTATAGCTTTTCGTCCTCAGTTGGATAGATTCTATACCGCTGGAGGGGATGGGAAATTACTGCAGTGGGATATTCGAGAATGGAATAATGTTGGCGCACCGAATATAAGAGAAGTGAAGGAAATCAATACTGGCGTTTCTGCGGCGCATCAGGCTTTATCACTTAGTCCGTCTGGTGACTTCATACTGGTTGGCGGACAGGGGAGTGAACTCCTTGTAGTCAATACCTTCAATGGCAACATTATGGCACGGCATGGACTGCCAAGTGATGACCGGATTTTGCTTTCCAAATGGCTAGATGATGATCAATTTATGGCTGCCGGAGAATCTCATTTTTATTCTTACAGCAAGGAAAACGGATTTCAGGCCTTTCCCAAAATGAGATCAAATGTCAATTGGATTGAGCGAAGAGGGGATAAATTGGTAGGCTATACTTTTGTCGGAAAGCTGCGAGATTACATCTATCGAATCGAAATGGATTCTGTTCGAGCTGGCCAACAGGGAAGGAGAGAGTTCTTCCTGAGAGTTGGCGGGGCCAATACTATGAATTATGGCAATTTATCCAGTGTTGGGGTGGGTAAAAGGAAGGATGGGCGAAGTATTTACGCTTTTGGCTTCAGCAATGGACGAATTATTCTCGCAGCAAATGAGCCTGGAGACGAACAATTCATGAGCTTGTCCACTTCTGAGAAAAAGGATTTTAAGTTGTACCAATCCGCTATCTCAGTCTTTAGCTTTAGTGAAGAAAAGGACTTCCTGGCCGTAGGCAATGTCGAAGGGGCTATAAGTATATGGGACCTAAATCAATACGTAGAACCTTCTTACCAACCCATGATTTATGAAGGAATTTCAGATTTGATTTATTCCTTACAATTCTCACCTGATGGGGCTTTCATTTTGGCTGGTGATCGTAGTGGTTCTATTAGTTTTCTGAATGTCGAACCAGCAGCTTATGCAGATGCCATTTGTGAAGAGCTGTCCAGTAATTTTGGCGCTTTTCGCACAGAGCAGTCAGAAATCAATAAGGTTCTAAAGCGCCGACTTCGAGCAGATTTCTCCTTTGATCAATTGTCCTCGAAAGAGTACAGCCGGTACTTTGAGGACTTCGTCCAAGAAGAAGGAGGCCTAACGGCAGTACGAGTTTGTGGCAATCAATAAGCAAGCTATTGTTGGAAATAAACTACAGCTAATAGGGTAAAATTCGCTCTACCAAGGCCCCGAATTTTATGCAATCGATTGCTGGGGAAAACTTTTCGAAAAGATTCCACAGGCTGCTCCAAGATTCAATTCTCCTTGTAAAAGTTTGACCTGTAGTCATTTAGGTGTGAAATGGCAGGCTTATTCTCCCGAATTCGCAAGAACCCTATGCGAATACCACTTGGTTTAACTTCATAAGTAATAGTAGATTTGTGGGGTTTATTAATGAGTTTCTACCAGCAAAACAGTGTGAATCGGTACGACTCACCTATCTTCTGGGTTTGATCCCTCAAGGGATGCGAGTCTGCCCTTTACCAAAATATACACAACATGATTGGTCAATTACGGGAAAAGAGCCCCAACCTAAAGAGACTTTACATTGCTTCTCAGTTGCCAGAAGCTTTACAGCCATTGCAAGAGCTTGCAGAGAACCTTTGGTGGTCCTGGAATCCAGCTGCAATTGATTTGATGAAGGAGATTGATCCAACTGTCTGGGTAAGCAAAAACTATAACCCAGTCGCTGTTTTGGATGAGTTAAGTCTGGAGCGGATGGATGAGTTGATGGCCGACAAGTCTTTTATGTCTCGAATGGGCAAAGTATATAGTGCCTACCAGAAATACATGTCCGCCAAATCCAAGACGCCTAAGATTGCCTACTTCTGCATGGAGTACGGACTACATATCTCAATGCGTCTTTACTCAGGTGGACTTGGTGTGTTGGCAGGAGATTACCTTAAAGAAGCGAGCGACTCCAATACCGATATGGTAGCAGTAGGGCTGCTGTACCGTCATGGTTATTTCCAGCAGGCGCTGTCGATCAACGGAGACCAGATCAATAATTATCCCCTGCAGGAATTCACCAAGTTGCCTATCCAACCAGTGAAGGATGCAGATGGGGAGTGGATTAGAATTAGTATTGAACTGCCTGGACGTCAGGTGTGGGCTAAATTCTGGCAGCTACAGGTTGGGCGAATTACCTTGTATCTCTTGGATACGGATATTGATGAAAACTCTTGGGAAGATCGTAGACTCACTGATCAGTTGTATGGAGGAGATAATGAGCATCGACTTAAGCAAGAGATATTATTGGGAATTGGAGGAGCCAGAGCAATCAAAGCACTTGGCATTGAAGCCGATGTATATCATTGCAATGAAGGTCATGCCGCCTTCCAGGGGCTGGAAAGACTAAGAGAATTGGTGGATGCAGGACTTGCTTTTGACGAGGCTTTGGAAGTGATCAGGGCCAGTTCTTTATTTACTACCCATACTCCTGTGCCGGCTGGACACGACTACTTTGCAGAAGGAATCTTATATCAGTATATGGCAGAATGGCCATCAAAATTGGGAATTGATTGGGCCCGATTTATTGGATTAGGAAGAGTACAAGCAGACGATTCTCAAGAACTCTTTTCCATGAGCCATTTGGCTATCCGTCTTTCACAGGAGGTGAATGGCGTAAGTAAGCTGCACGGCGCTGTTTCTCAGAAGATGTTCAATGTCCTGTACCCCGCCTTCCAACCGGTAGAGTTGCATATCGGCTATGTAACCAACAGTGTGCACTATCCGACGTGGATTGCGAAAGAATGGGACGAATTATATACAGAAACCTTCGGAGCGGCTTTCAAGGAAGATCAATCCAATAAGAGTTATTGGCGAAAAATTCATGAGGTAGCGGATGATAAGATATTGGAGGTTCGGAAGTTATTGAAGAAACGTCTGTTGGATGCAGTAAGAGAAAAGCTTCAAGAAGACCTTACGCGAAGAGGCGAGGGGCCACGCTCCATTTTCTCCATCATCAATAACATTCAGGATGACGCTTTGGTCATTGGTTTTGCTAGACGATTTGCTACTTACAAGCGGGCCCATTTGCTATTCAGCAACCTAGATAGGTTGGCCGAAATCGTTAATGATCCGGATCGACCCGTGATTTTCTTGTTCTCAGGTAAGGCCCATCCAGCTGATAATGGCGGGCAAGATTTGATTCGTCACATCATTCATGTATCCAAGCAAGAACGCTTCGCGGGCAAGATCATCTTCCTAGAGAATTATAACATGGAAATAGCCAAGTACCTCGTACAAGGCGTGGATGTGTGGCTAAATACACCGACCCGGCCGAAAGAAGCTTCTGGAACGAGTGGGATGAAGGCAGCCTTGAACGGCGTAATGAACTTCAGCGTGCTCGACGGTTGGTGGGCTGAAGGCTATCGGCCCGATGCCGGATGGGCACTGCCTTTGGAGCGTACTTATGAAGATCAAAATCTTCAAAATGAATTGGACGCTGAATCGATCTATAATATCTTGGAGGGGGATATCATTCCTACCTACTACCAAGAGGATAAGTCAAAATGGGTGTCCTTCATTAAACAGATCATTGCGGAGGTAGCGCCTCAGTTTACCATGAAGCGAATGCTAGATGACTACTTTGATCGCTTTTATAACAAATTGGCGGTTCGCCATAAATTATTGCGCAAGGACAAGTTCAGTCAAGCACTGAGTCTAACAGCTTGGAAGGAAGGTCTTAAGCGTCAATGGGACGCCGTTCACGTCAGTTCCTCCAATCTCTTCGACGCCGAAAATAATGCGTTAATGGTTGGAGATCCTTTCAAGGGAGAAATTACGCTACATGTTGGTGAATTAAATGCCAAGAATGTTGGTGTTGAAGTAGTTTTCTTTAAACGAGTAAAGGAGGTGGAGCTAGAATTGAAACTCAAGGAAGAGCTGCGCCTGGTTAAAGTAGAAGGACAAGAGGCTACTTATGCTTGTGATATCGAGCCGAAGCTGGCGGGGGTCTATGAATATGGATTCCGGGTTTATCCAAAGAGTGATCTGCTACCGCACCAGCAAGATGTAGGCTTGGTTAAGTGGGTGTAAGCATTCGTGTAAGCAATAACATACACTGATAAAAAGATAAAGTGGAGCCGGTTATACCGTGCTCCACTTTTTCATAAATCCACTTTTCCAATTCAAAATATACTAGCCAATACGAATGAACCGAATTCGGTCCAGTTGGCCGTACGTATAAATCAGGGATAAGGTCTGGACCTGATGCACGCCCAGACGCAGGGACTGTTCGAGATAAGAGATAGTTGTATAAAATGGGGTTTTAGGGTTCAAGGGATTACAATCGTGTCAAACGAAACATCTAGTTTTTTGGGTTGTAGCCATCTTGCTACAGAGATTTATCCACTCGTTTTTTGATTTGTTACAACCACAAGTACTTTTTTGTGATTAATCAAATAACAAGTGGTTTTAAGTGGGATTCTATAGGTATATCATCTCGATAGACTAAATCTTACCCTTTGAGCAAATTTTTTTCTAATTTTTTTTCTATCCTATTGCTAGTCCGGGATGAATGTGCAGGGATCTCTGTCTATTTCTTTTAGATGATCGATCCAGAAAGGCGGTTCAACTCAGAATTATTCCGTAAATTCTGCGAAGAATAAGGTGGGAAGAACGGATACAGATTACCTCGAAGATATATATATGATCTTCATAACTTTTCGTTGCCCTATTTTTTTCACTACTAATCCATTATAGCTAGTGATCTCTCGCTTAAAAAGTAGACCCGATTATCCTAAATGTTTTGCTCAGTATGAGACGAATTAGCATACTGTCATCAGTTTGGGTTTTGATATTACTATCATCTGCTAGATTGATGGGCCAAACGGGTGTGAATAGGGACAGCCTAAGCCAACTGTCCTTTCAATACCTTACAGAAGCATTAGCGGTTAAGAGTGATTTTTCAAAGCAACGGGAGTTGGCCATAGAAGCAGCACAAGGATTTGAGCTACTTGAGGAGGATAGTCTATTATTCGAAGCCAGATACCTGGCCGCACGGTCTGCGTACAGTGAGAAGGATTCATTGGTTTTCGTACAGGAATTTCAGAAGTTGAAGAAGCACCTCCTTACTTTCAATGATACCAGTGCTTGGGTGAAAACTTATAATCTGGAAGGTTCCTTTTATTTCTCTCAAGGAAATGCACAAGCGGGCATCAAGGCTTTCAAAAGACCAGACTCAGAAAATCTGTATTCAGCTAGCTCCTTAGATGAAAATGTGTTTAACCTGGGAGCCCTGGTAGATATTGGTCTGAGTTATACCAAGAATCTGGATACCGTTTATTACTACGTCAACAAGCTCCAACAGTTGGCCCTTATTTATCCTGCCCCTTCCGTTCAAGTAGTAAGCCGTTTCAAGTTGGCACAGCTCTTCACAAAAGCTTACAATTACGAAGAAGCCTTGGAGATACTGCGAGGGGCTTATCCTTATTTGCAGGATCTTGATAATAACGGTTTTTCCCATTTCTACTACCGGAATCTCATTCAAGGATTTATCTATCTAGGCATGCCAGATTCTGCTCAGTTTTATATCCAAAAACTGGTGGAAACGGCATCCTACCCGGAAGGAGACCCCAGGAATTGCTATGCTATCGTATCCAACGTCCGTGCCCTGATTGATATGGAAAAACTGGAGGAACTGCCCACTGAGTTTGAAGTTTGTTATCAGCAACAACTAGAGCCGCTAAGGAGAACCCAGAAAGCGTCTGTAGCGGCCTTAGAAGTGCTGTATGCAAAGTGTGCCTTTTTGGCCTCGAAAAAGCGGTGGACACAGCTCGATCAAAACCTACCAATGCTCATCAAATATGGAGGTTTAGCTCTGAGCAATCCCTTCTTGGCGAGAGCCTATGAGTTGCAATATCAGTCTCTGGTGGAACGGGGCATTACCGAAGGAGCGCTTGAGGCCCATATTAAGTTTAAGGAATACACCGATGAGGTTAATAAATACGTCTTTTCCCAAAGCGAAACCCTGATCCGGAATCAACACAATTTGCAGCTCATTGAAGAGGAAAATAAAGTCCTACAGGTTGAAAATCAAAATCAAAAGCTCCGATTGACGAAGGATAGAAGTGTATTGCTACTATTTGTGGCAGGATTGCTGCTTTTGGGGACTCTGGTAACCTATTTTTTCCGTTTATCCTATATTCGAGCACAGCAGAGTAAGCAATTGAGCAGACTGGTAAAGGAACGTACCGAACAGTTGCAGCAAACCAACCGGGAATTGATGAAGACAAATGATGATCTGTTGGAAAGTAATGCGGAGCTGGAACGATTTGCCTTTATCGCATCTCACGACTTAAAAACCCCGCTGCATAACATCATCAAGTTCTCAGGCTTGCTGAAACGGAAACTAGAATCCTCGTCTTCACAAGACATCAGAGACTATTTGTCTTTTATAATACAAGGTGGGAAACGCATGAATTACCTGATTGAGGATGTGTTGGAGTATTCCAAATTATCCAGACAGGAGAATGGGGACAACAAAGTACAAATTGATCTCAATGAGCTTGTAGATGAGATTTCAAGGTCAATTTCTGAGTATCTCTATAGTAGGAATGCAAGCATCGAAATTAGCACGCCACTGCCCAACATCGTCTGGAGTTATGCTAAGATCTTTATGCTGTTTAAGAACTTGATTGAAAATGGTGTGAAATATAATGAATCGGCAAAACCAACCATTAAACTTGGCGCTGTCCCAGGGGAAGGAGGCATTGATTTGTCCTTTTCAGATAATGGCATCGGGATTGCAGAAGAGTACTACGACAAGATCTTTTTGATGTTTACAAGACTCCATAACCAGACAAAATACGACGGTTCAGGCCTGGGTTTGGCCACCTGTAAGAAAATCGTTGAGGAATTTGGTGGTACTATTTACTGTGAAGCACAGCCCCAAGGCGGAACGGTCTTTCGCGTAAGGCTACCGCAAGAAATTTTGAGCGCTGATGACTAGTTAACAGATAACAATTAGTAGTTACGTCCTTGCTGCTACTTTAATTAGTGCTCAGCCTTAATAGCTAGGATATGAAAAATTTGATCCTTTCTCTGATTTTTGTTTTGATAAATTCGCTAGGTTCTTCGCAAAATATACTGGAAGCTTTACAGTTAAAAAGTGACTTAATCGGAGAATATGTGGAAGGAGAACTAATGTCTACCGATACCATTATTGACCTCAAAAACGGCTACTATGAAGAGTTTTTAGCTGATGGGGGAGACAATAAAACCATTACTAGACAAGCTGCTATATTTCGTAATCATGATGGTTCCACAACGCTCGGAATTACCATAACTGAATATGATTTCGTGTGCCTTTACAGCAAGACTAGCTTTTATCGAATATCAAAATCAAGGGATAGCATTAATACCGTCGAACCTGCTGATATCCTCCCTGAACTAACCATTAGAGAATTTTTAGTAGATACTACTATTCTTTCTGTTCTACATCAGTATTTACCAGAAATCCAGGAAAGCTATTTAGATGCAAATGCTACAATAGAAAAGGTCCTATCTGAAGTTTATCATATCGTATATCTACTACCACAAAGAGGTACTAGTTTACTAGCTACTCTGAGGGTTTGCGATTATATTCCTACCAACGCCGTTAATATAAACCAGGAGCAATGGACAATCATTGAAAATAACTTTGGGGCAATTGAACTAGAATTTGATAAAGTACGGAAAGCGTTTAAACGAGCTAGAAAGAATTGAATCGAACCTATGTTACTATTCTTAGCAGCAATTGAAACTTGGAGAAAAACTATCTTACTGCGGTAAAATATGCTGGAAACTCTTTTTTTAATAGGAGCCCCAATCTCACGGAATTTTTTCTATCGAATCATAGTTTCATACATAGATGAAGCTAGTTCTTATTTCTGATACACACGCTCGACATAGAGATCTTGCCAAACTTCCTTCAGGTAATATGATTATACATGCTGGTGATTTCTGTCATTACGGTGGAGAGGCTGGGCTAGCTGATTTTCTGACGTGGTATGTTGATCTACCTTATGAATACAGAATTCTAATCGCAGGAAATCATGATTTTAAGGCCGCCGAGGAAAGAGAATCTTTTAGAAGCCAGCTACCTCCTAGTATTATTTACCTAGAGGACGAAGGGGTAAGCATTGGAGGAGTGAACTTTTGGGGATCACCTGTGTCTCCGGATTTGGTTGAAATGGCTTTTGGTAAGGAACGAGGTATTGAGATGGAGGAGCATTGGAAATCGATTCCTACAACAACTGATGTGTTAATAACCCATACACCACCTATGGGGATTTTGGATTCTTCTCGTACAGGTCGTTCTCTCGGATGTGGATATTTGCGCAATAGGTTGGAAGAGGTTCAACCGAGGTGCCATGTTTTTGGGCATGTGCATGCTAGTTACGGGCAATTAAAACTTGGAGAAACGCATTTCATTAATGCAACAAGTATAGGTAATCATGCACAGCCGATGAATATCCCGATAAGTATAGAGCTATAGCCTAATACGCACGAGCGTCTGCATTTCATACACCTAAATAATTTATTATTTTGGGCAAGAGGTAACAAAAACCGAGAAAGCCGAGATAAATGAGTAAATACCGAGAAGATGAAGACCGTTTAGAGGAGCTCCAAAGTGGTTCCGATCTAGCCTGGAAATCCTTCTATGAAGATATGAGAAGTCCATTTCGAATGTTCTTTATGAAGCGGGCGAGTTTGGGGCCAGAGGAAGCGGGGCAGTTGTTTCATGATACGATGATCATTTTCCATCGCAATGTACTGCGTCGGAAATTGGTAGCTCCCTTAAAGAGTAGTCTGAAAACATACCTTTTTGGTATTGGTAAGAATGTGTTGCGCAAGGAGGGACGAAAGGGAGATTGGGAGGCGGAAATTCCAGAAGTGTCCATTGAGGCGGCTATTGAATCAGTACATGAGCGAGCCGCAAAAGCGGATCTGGTTCGTCGATTGTTAGCCAAGATCGGGGAGTCTTGTCGGGAACTACTGGAGTTGGTCTATTTAAAGGGTTATGTGATGGAGGCGGTAGCGAAAGAACTGGGTATCACTAATGAAGGAACGGTGAGAAAACGAAAGTTTGATTGTCTAAAGAAGATGCGCCTACTATTGGAAGAAGATAGGTAGATGTTAGCGAAGGCAAACAACAGATAACCAACAGTAGAACCTTTATGTAAAAGCCATGGACGAAAAAGTCTATACATTAGAAGAAATCGAGGCCTTTTGTTTGGGTAGGCTACCTACCGAGAAGCAAAAGGCGATCGAGGAGCGAATAGCTGAGGATGAATCCTTTCAGCACAGGGTCGGGTTAATACGCTCCATCCTGGAGGGTTTCTTAGCCATGGCTACTGAGGACCTAGAAGAGAAAATGAATAGCTGGTCAGGAGGCTTGGCGGCGCAAGAAGATGAAGAATTAATTGAATGGTACCTCACAGACGAACTCGGCCCCAAGGCAAAGCAGTATGTAGAGGAACGACGAAAAACAGATACTGCCTTTGATACCTTATTCCAATCGCAAAAAAGATTGCTGGAAGGACTGGATGCAATCCAAACTGATGCCTTCGCCAATCAGCTAACAGCCTGGGAAAGGGAAGCGCAAGAGGAGACTCCCGTAAGATCTTTAAACCCTTGGATTAAGAGACTTTCCATAGCCGCTTCTATTGCTTTATTAGTCAGCATAGGAGGGTGGGGGTATATGAAAAACCAATATTCAAATCAGAAACTTTTTGCTTCTCTATATCAATCTCCAAATATAGGTGGCACGCTGGGCGGGGCAACGATTGATCAGTTCAAAGAGGAATTTTCGGCTGCGCATCGAAGTTTACAAGGAGGAGAATATGCTGTGGCTATTCGCCAATTCACCACCTTGAGTAACGAATTAGAGGGGTTAGAACTCGATCCATTAGCCAAAACTTACTATGAGCAGAATGTAGATTGGAGTCTATTATTGGCTAAGTTAGCCGGTAATCAGATAAACGATGGCTTCCGATCGGAATTAGCGCGTATCGCAGGAGATGAATCCCACGAATATCGACTGCAAGCTAGTTCCTTGCAAAAGAAACTGGATAGTTTTTGGCGATAAGAATTAGGCTAGCCATTTTTTGCGAATAGTATATCCTCCCAGCAGAAGTGCTGGGATACCAAGCCACAGTAGCAGAGCAAACTTCTTTTCCTTGAGAATTGATCGCTGATTTCCTACACTGACAAAGGCCGCCCAATATACGGGATGCGCATTCATGTTATCAGAAGCCTCGATTTGTTCAAGTTTGGCTTCACGTAGCGCTTCAGACTTCCGTTTGCCTTTTCTAAGCTTCTGATATAATCTTGCTGTCAAAGTGTAGTTCGCTTGATCATTGATTTGCCATAGGGTAGTCATGATACTCTTAGCCCCAGCGTATAAAAATCCGCGGGCGAGGCTGATGATGCCTTCGCCCTGGTGCAGTTGACCCACTGCCGTTTCACAAGCACTAAGGAGGACCAATTCTGCATCCAGGGCGAGGAGGTAGATATCTCGTGTATACAGGCTATCATAGCCTCCATTTCCATCAGCAAAAACAATAAAGGAAAAATCCCCCGCTTGCCTATTAGCCTTGGCATGGGTGGCAAGGTGTATGATTTGGTTTTTTGGAGCCAAGGCAATGAACTGTTCTATGGTGGCTCGATCGCGGAGGAAGATCTCACCAGCAAAGTATTTTTGGGCAGTCTGGATGCTTTCTGCGTTTCGGTATAAGGTATTAAAGCCGTAATTCCCATCAAATCGCGGGGCAAATCCCATAAATGCCCCCGGCTGTTGCTCCCGTTGCAATAAATCCCGGTATAGTGTGGCACTGTAAGCGTAGGCGATTTCGAAATCGTGAATTAGGTAAGGATAAGTAGAAAACTGACAAGAGTTTTCCTGGCTAGTCAACAAGGCTTCAAAGGGAAGGAAATTTAATGCCCCATTGGGAATAATAAGTAATTGCTGGCCTGGGTCCAAGTGCTCATTAATCGGGGCGAATAGGCGTTGGTACAGTTGGAAGCCCAGCTGGCTGTAACTATCGCAAAGACCTTGTAAGGACTGCTTAGCCATTTGGAAATCTTCGATGGATTGCCGAAATTCTTGTACCCATTCCTCTAAGGGGAAATCTTTATCAAGCTGGACTATTGACCGTTGCTGGTTAGACAAAATGAAAATGTATATGGATTCATGCCCAACGAAGTATTCAATCAGATGCTGATCAGGAAGTAACATGTTTTGATAGCTGGACAAGTTCTGTTCTGTTTTTGATCTAGAAACCCAGATTCCTTTCTTCTCGTCTTCCAACCTTTCAACCCAATTCCTGTAAGCCTGCTTTTTGTCCAGTAAGCTGATCTTTAATGTGCTTAGGAGTGAATCTGGTGCGCTGTTTTCCTCTGCTGTAAAGATCTCCTTTTCCAGTTCGGCTATTTCTTGTTGATACTTTATATCAACAGACTGTTGGTCGGTCCTTTGATCGGGGGTCTGCTTGGATTCTGCGTTGCGCAGCGCTTCTAGTAACAGAATACTCTTGTTCCGTTCAAGCATGTTGAAGGCGAGCTCTAGATATTGTTGTTCCTGAGTCTTCTGCCAAAGTAGGTATGCCATATCTATTCCTTCCTCGGTTGCCCGCTGTTGCTTGCTGATGTGTTCTAACTTGGAAGCTTCGTAAAGATAGGAAGCGCGGATTCTCCATTCCACCTCGTAGAGAAGATCATGACATTCCAAAGCAAGTTGGAGGTCGTCCAAATCTTTTTCCTGTTCGTACTTAGCGCTTAGTGTACGAGCTTTGGCCAAGAGGACTTCCCCAATCACTCGTTCAGCTCTGATTTGCCCTAGATTGGGATTTCCTATCTCCGTCTCGGTTTCGAAATTGCCCACGATTGCACGCAAGGCTTTTTGATGGAAGGCCAAAGCTTGCGACCAGCTTTCTTGTAGTCGAAGGGCTTCCGCATGAGCGGAGTACGTCCTGGCAAGTTCGCGATGCTTCCCGGAAGGGTAAACCTCTAAGTAGAGTTGTTCCGCCTTTTCGTATTGAACCAGCGCATCATTTACCGCCTCAGTCTTTAAAAAAAAGTCTCCGAGATTTTGCTTGATCTTGGCTTGATCTAGTCGCAGACCTAGGTAGCCAGATTGATCAAAGAAACGTTGGATGGCTTGGTCAGCCAGGTCGGCATGCCGCAGCACTTTTTTTCGATTATTCATCTCCATGTGGCACTTCACCAAGTTTCCGTGTAATAGACCTCTGGGGAAGTCATGGATATTGCCTAGGGTAAGCCCTCCTTCTAAGTAAGTGATAGCTTTCTCGAGGGCTCTCGTGTCATTTGTGATATCCCATCTGCTGATAAACTGTACCCCTTGGTCGTTGTACGCTTCCGCAGCTATGTTATTTTCCTGAGCAGCCAAGGCCAGATTGAGGAAGTGATCTAGCAATACCTCGGCCATGGCAAAATCTCCCATCATAGTTTTAAGGTTTCCCCATTCCTGGAAGATATAGATGCCAATGTCCAGGTCTTCTTGTCCAAGTTGATCTACTAAGATTTCTTTGGCTTTTTCGTAGTACCTACTAGCTTGTAGGTATTGCTCAGTACCATATTTGTAGGTATAGGCGAGATTGACAGCTAGCCAGCCTAGGGCCTCCCATTCCTTTGACTGTTTGGGTTGACGCCATAGCTCTTTCGAGGCCCCTTTATGGAGAATGGCTATGGCCTTTTCCGGTTCTTGTAGTTCGTCTCGATAGATTCTGGAAATATCCTTTAGTCCATTGATCCAAGCAATGAGACTATCCTGTTCGGAGTAACGGGCCTTGCCTTGAGTTAGGAAGAAATTTAGGCTATCAGCGTGCTGTTGGCGGCAGGCATCTGCCGCCAACTCCAGATATCTGGCACCGCTTATTCTTCCGGGGGAAGCAGCAGTTAACCAAATACAACTACAGCATAGGGATAAAGTTAGCAGTAGGTCACGCATGATAAAGGCTTGGTTTTTTGGGTGCCTGAAACCAGGCACCTAGGGTATATACAGGGTTCTTACTTTTCTTTATGCCATGGAAATGAAATCACTTCTATAGTCTTAATCTCCTGAGTAACAATAACAATAGGATTATTCCCAACACGATTAGTACGGCTAGCCACCAAGGTAAGCTTAGCAGCCATTTCCAGAAATCAAAAGGAGGGCAATCACAATTGTCACATTGTAATATATCTGCTGACTCGGTGTTACTCACTTCCGCCTGGGTCAGCTGGTTGGTTTTTACTGGCAGGGTGCAAACGGGATCATTGTCTTCTTCATCAAAGCGGATACAGGCCTGCATTTCAGGGATGTCATCCAATACAACTCCCGCCGCCGTCAACATCGTAAACGTAATCTCACCAAAAGTCGATGGATCACCAGCGCCATATTGAGGTACTGATTCGATCTGAAAGTTGAGTAGTTTCCAGGTAAGCGTCCGCGTAGCTTTATCGAGTTCCTTTTCGATCTTACCAGCAGAGAGTGGATCCAATGGTGGGTACACCCGCAAGAGGGAATCGAAAACACTATTCAATTGGATCTCTTCCGGGATTTCGATATTGATAAATATGTTTTTGGTAGCTGCTAGGCCATCATTTTCAAAGTGAACTGTCGCAATCATCTTTTGTGCGCCATCTGTATTGGGTGGACAGCTACAGGCATCTACCCGCATGTAGTTAGGATCATATGAACTCGCTAAGCGAGAATTGACCTCCATCAGGTCGACCAAGGTAGTGGCGGCAGCAAAAGGCTGCTCAAATCCTCCTTCCAACAAGGCGTTGCCAAACCAGCCATCATTTTGCTCTCCTTGGTTAGCAGTGAGCAAAACAGAATCTAGGCCCAGTTCGTTGCGCCTTTTTGCATCCTCGTCAGACAACCCAAAATCGAAGCCAGGACCCTGGCCAGTGTCATCATTGTAGACGGTCATCATGGCCATCAACTTTGTTCCACCAAGACGTTTAGGACTAAACTTGTCAAGTAGGAGGGAATCGACAGTGAACTGTACAAAAATATGTCGCTCCTCCCCAGGTCTTAGGTTGCTAAAGTTCCAGAATAAGGTACGTTTGTACTCAGCCTGGAAAGTACTCACTGGGATATCGACAGTTTGAAAAGTAGTGCCAAGTATATCATCGTTATAAATCAAGGTAGTATCCAACTGGAAGTCAGCATAGTTCGGATTGACTTGCCCCAAGGACTTGGCAGGAACTTGTACATTGCCACCATTCTTTCCTTCCACTTGAAACAATTGACTCTGTGTCACGACACCATCATAAAACAGATAGACCTGCCCATTCAAACTCCTTCGCCCGAGAGAATCTGGGTTCTTGATGGAAACAATCCACAAGGACGTATCACTAGGCAGTAAGGGTTCCATGTGCTTTTGCAAATGAAGCAAAGCATTTGGCTTTACAGCCTTTGTGTTTTCTATAGGAATGGTGTCGAATTCTGATTGGTGGAGATTACTGATCTGGGTACTCGTTCGCTTTGGAGGGGGCTTACCTCCGCCATATAAGGCGTTCTTATACAAGAAAACATCATGGCTTTTAGGACTTTCGCTCGCCGAGACATTATAGCGGTGATTAATGGAAGTGCTATCTCTTCTATACTCGAAATTTCCATCCCCGAAAATCCAAAGGAAGCGATAATAAGGAGCCTCCGCGTTGATCCCGTTCATGGGAAGCAGTGGCATCGGTAAATTAAGGACATTAAGCTGAGTAGAATCCTGAAATTCAGGACCTAAGTCATCAGGCTTTGTCGGAACAATATTCTGTGAATGGGAAATGCTTGGTAGTAAAAGGGAAAAGAGTAGGAGAGGGATGACTCGCTTGAAAAGGCATGGCGCTAATCCGCCATTTCCATTGGAATTGGGAGACATGGTGTTGATAGTTGCTTGCCGGTTAAGAGAATAGGGTTTTACATAAGTCATCCTAGGACGTCCAAGTCCATTTGGCTGTTGGAGAAGACATCCTTTAGGCTGGTACTTACCCATTAAAAGTAGGTACTTATCTACAATCGCTTGCAGTAATAGCCAAGTTTTCATCGGTTTTTTGGGTTGAGTAGGGCAGCAAGAGCAGTTGATAGACCCTAATTCTGTTAACATGTTCAGGTCTGCTGCTCTTATGCCGTCTACATTGGTGCTAATAACAAATGGTCCCAAGTTTAAACTGCGAAACGAGTAAGCCCAAGGCTCGAGGAGGGAATATAGCCTTAGCTACATAACCGACGAACAACGCAGGGCCTGCTTAAAAGATGCCGCCAGAAACCATATTGATTTATGATACAACGTACTTAGTCCAAACCGAATGGAAAATCCTTGAATAAGGATCTTCCATGGCCAATTTGCTTGGGTTTAGTTTGGTTTTGGGGTTGTTTAAGTTTGGAAGTGTGAATGTGAAAGGCACAGCCTGCCACTTTCTGACTTCCCCTACGGGGAGTGTCTGTTGTAGTTTTGTGTTTTGGCGATCTAGACGTATGTATTGGTATGTAGAATGCCCTTTCGGACAAAATAATAAGCTGGTTAGGAAAGGCTCAGTTGACCTTGTTGGAGTCCGTATAAAAGAAAACTGGGCAGCAGTTCATTCACCGCTACCCAGCCCGGAATAATAGCAACTATCTACTTATCTCCAATTGCCCTTCTGAAAAATAAAACACCCTAAGAAAAAAGTTCTTCCTTCTTTGATCGCTGTCAAAGAATCATTTCTTCGGTCTACTGACACTATTTCTTTTGTGGTTTAGCTTAAAAAAGCTAGGGATGACTAATGGAAAATATTGTAATCTCATGTGTAATTTTCTCACAGTCAGTAGTAGGTTTTACTTTCTTGTTTCTTGTGCTATTATCCCGTATTTCAATGAACAATATATTCGCGGAAGTCGATACTAATCATTTGCTTGTCAGGGCGTAAAGGATAGATCCTGCCACCCTATAGAGGTGGCAGAACCTCCAAATTGCCCTATGAACAGTTTTTCTTTATCCTAGCATGCTAGATTGGACACAGCCGCTTTTGGATGGGTCGAATCTGATGCTTCAATAGTGGAGATGAGGCGGTAACCTCATCTCCTACTATAGTGATCATAGTGTTTCTTTCGCTTAGTTGCCTTAGCAAAGCCAGGCGAAAAAAAGTTGGACGGAAGTGCCCTTACCGCCGTCCAACCGTGTAAGTGAGTCTTGTAATAAAGGACAGATAGATTGAGAAATAAACCAGAATGATATCTTTCGGATTATGGCTGTACTAGGAATCTTTGTTCCTCAGATCAGATACCGATGTTAGATTTTGGATACGTTCATTTGGCATTTGAAGGCAACCATAATCCGAAAGATCTTCAAGACTCGTACCGTTTTCTTTCAAGTTTGTTTGTATTCCTTTTGAATACGATACAAATGTATAGGGGAAATCAGCCGTTCGAAAACCAAAAAAGGCGAAAAGTTCGGGTTTCTAAGGTGTTTTTTTTGGATGAATTTTAGGCAAAAATATGACACCTCAAACGTCAGTGTTTAATTTTGACGAGAGTGTAATTGTTTGATTAATAATGCTTTGGTTTATTTTCTCTGTCTCATTGCTTTACATTTTTTCTAAATGTAAAGTTCGCCTTTAAATCGAGTTTCTAAAACCCGAAAAAAAATTCTAAATTGGGCAAAAAAGTGTGATTTTCTTGATTTTCCTGTTCGTAGGGGAGATAAATAGAGTAGAAAATAGGGTAGCCTATGAAAAAAAGAGATGATCTTTTTCATTTAATAAAGGCCATGTCCAAGTCCGAAAAGCGATATTTCACTTTGGACGCTAAAAAAAGTAGTTCTAAAGGGAGTAAGTATCTAGTGCTGTTCCAGGCGGTGAACGATATGGAGATATATGATGAGGCAAAGTTAAAGAAAAAATTCGGTAAAAACCTGCGATATGATAAATCTTATCTATATGAGGCCATCATGCGCAGTATGCGAGATTACCGCAGTGCCAATTCATATGCAGCAAGAATTAAGGAGATGATTTTGGATGCGCAGTATTTGTATGAGCGGGGGTTGTATGAGCAATGTGGGGAGCGATTGGAGGAAGCGAAAGAGTTGGCCGTGGTACTGGATGATCAGTTGTCTTTGCTAGAGGTCAATAAGGCAGAGCGACTATTGATTCGGCAGGCCAAGGGGAAAAACTATGCGACTAGGATTGTGAAATTGGTAGAGGAAAAAGATTCATTTCATCAGTCAGTTGGGGTTGAGTTGAAATATGAAGATTACCTAGACCAATTATATGTAGATGTTGATAATCGTTTTGAACTAAAGCGAGAGAGTGAAATCAAAGAATTTCGTGAGAGATACCCAAGCTCCCTTTTTGAGAACCCCAAGGTAGAGTTGTTTGGGCGGGCGAAATTACGGTTTTATCAAAGTTGTGCTCTTTATCATCAGTTGCTAGGTAACTCAGACCAAGTCCTTCAGTATTACTCGAGAGTAGTCGCGTGGTGGGATGAACATGAAAAGATCAAGATTGAAGAGTTTCATAAGTACATTATTGATATTTCCAATCTATTGCATGGGTTTTACTCCAAGGGGGCTTTTCATGAATTCCCAAAGCTTATTGGGAAATTGGAGAAAGAAACGCCAAAGAACCATCATGATCAAGCAGTAGTCTTCCAAAAGGCGACGATTTATAAGCTTCTTTACTATATCAACACAGGACACTCAGATGGCATTGAAGAAGTAGTTGCGTCTGTCGAAGAAGGCCTGGATAAGTATCAAATTAAATCCGGAAGTAGGAATGCTTTGATATTCAATACTTCATTAATGTTGTTTATTCAGGAAAAATTCAAAAGATCGATTACTTGGAATTCACGAATAATAAAGGGAGATAAGTATATAACAAGAAGAGATATTAAAAACGGTGTCTTTTTATTGAACCTAGTTGCGGTATTTGAAGAAGGAGAAATCGAAACCTTTGAAGCCTTCACTAGGAAAGTATACCGCCATTTGCGAAAAGAGGGTTATTCAGAGCCCAGTAGATTTGAGTCAAGAATTATTAACTTTTTTAAGGAATTCTATGCTGCACCTAGAGCAGAGTTGATTTCTCTATATCGAAAATTTCGGGAATATCTCAACGGTTTGAGGCAAAATCCCAACGAAAAAATTTCCCTAGGTCTCGACGAATTATTCCTATGGTGGGTCAACAGTAAATTAGACAGAAATACCATTATTGAGCAAATCCAGAAGACTAATTCTCCTAAATAACTATTTCCCTCTAGAGCTAACTTCAATAGCGTTTCCGATTCTTCTAATTCTCACAATGTCCTGTGAAAGATCAAAAAAGTTCTGATTACATTCTGGCGTGCCCGGTTCAGAAATAGCGATATCAATATCCGAAGCTCCAACTATGGCCAAGGTCTCCTTATCAATATAGTAAAACATTGTCCACTGGGCTTTCTCAGTTGGCAACTTAATAGTCTTCGCTGCTGCAATCTCTTCGGAAGTAGGCGGCTCAATAGCCGTAGCCACAGATAATTGACCTTTTAAACTACCGATTAAAACACCACGTGGATTATTGAAGGGGAAATCAATGGATCTTCCGTTGTCGATAAGATAAAGGGTACTCATATCGGAAGATACAGTAATGGAGTTGACCATGGTTGTAATATGTTTTTTGACCGGCATGGGTTTTGGGTCCCTCGGTATTTCCTTCCGATTGAAGCGAAAAAGAGCCAGTACCCGGTCTAAGATAGACATAATGCTGTATGTGATAGATGCGTGACAAATGTAATGAATAATTTTAAAAAGCCTTAACACTTTTTTGTGTGGGAAATTATCAACTTCTACCAGACTATTTCTTCCAGTTCTCATACAGTGCGGTGTCTAAGGACGTGAACTCCATAGACGTGTTTCAATACCCCCGATGGAACTCAAGAGTTACAGTGGTCTTTTTGCAATGCGTGATTTAAGTACTACCGTGTGCTTTTTTATTAAAATCTTAAAGTGTTAAAGTTGATTCTACATTTGCTATCTAGTGATATTAGGTTTACATTGAAGGCTTATGTTTTGCCCCGATTTTAGTCCTTTATACGGGGTTGCGTTTTCTAAGTATCTGTCTATTAATAATATAAATTAGTTTTTGCTCCTAGATGGTTTCATTGTTAGGAGTAGTAACGCTATGTCTAGTTTAGCCCTGCTGATGGGTTTATTTTAATTCTAGCATTATTCATTGTGGTAATACTACTACAAAGACTGGAAGGGTATGGTAATACCATTGGAAGATACCTGTATTTTATTATTTAATCGATAAATAATTAGTTATGGACAATCAAAAGAAAAAGATCAAAGATCAAAAGAAGAAATTCGATAAGGTCAAACTCACTTCTGCTGATTCCACAAAGGTGAAAGGTGGGATTATCGGTGCTTCGGATATCGATTTTGCATAAGGATATTCCATTTTAAAAGGTAGAAGGGCTAATGACCTTGGAAGATAAGGATGGCCCTTCTTTCTAAATCACTATCTATAAGGAAGGGGTAAGGAAAGGATCACTGTTGCTGATCCTGCGATTTCCACACAGAATGTGACATTTTTTCCGATTTATAAGCCATTGATAAACCATATCCTTTCTAAGCTGTTGGACTCCCATCATTACAAAAATCAATGAGAATTAACTCTTATGTCCACAGCTCTACTCTGGTTTAGAAACGATCTTCGCCTTACTGACAACCTTGCCTTACAAGCTGCTTTAACACAATGCGATAACATCCTTCCTGTTTATGTTTTTGATGAACAGTGGCTGGTTCAAGATAAATATGGCTTTGCTCGGACTGGTTCTTTCCGTCTGCAATTCTTACTGGAATCCTTACAAGACCTTAAAAGCCATCTCAAAGAATTAGGAAGTGATTTGCTCATCCGGAGAGGTAGACCTGAGCAAATTATCCCCGCTTTGATGGAGGAGTTTGAGTGCTCTCAGGTATTCTGCAGTAAGGAATACACGGATGAAGAACTCAAAGTGGAGCGGGCACTAGCGAAAAAGATCAAGCTTTCTAGTTTTCACAATAGTACACTGATACATCCGGATGACGTTGTCTTTGATATTGAGCGAATGCCGGAAGTATTTACCGCTTTCAGGAAAAAGGTGGAGCGCTACAGTAAGGTTCGTGATGCGATTCCTAGTCCTACATCTATTGCATCCGTTGATTTTGAGGGCGATCAGGTCCCGAGCTTAGACGATTTTGGAATGGAGCTGATTTCAAATGATGAAAGGGGAGTCCTTCCTTTCAAGGGCGGGGCAATGGAGGCTTGGGGGCGATTGGATCATTACTTCTGGGACACTGAGTGCTTATCAACGTATAAGGAAACACGCAATGGAATGATTGGAGCTGATTATTCCAGCAAATTCTCACCTTGGTTGGCCAATGGCTGTATCTCCGCTCGTTCCATATATCAAGAGGTTGAAAAATATGAAGCCGAGGTTGAAAAGAATAAGTCCACTTACTGGCTGAAGTTTGAATTGCTATGGCGTGATTTCTTTCGATATACTGCTATGCGGTACGGTAATCGCATTTTTCACGCCGCTGGTATCAAAGATCAGCCCCGTCAATGGAAATATCAGCCTAAGGTTGTCCGAAAGTGGATAGAGGGAGAAACCGGCGATGCCCTGGTAGATGCCAATATGAGAGAATTGAAGTTGACTGGATTCATGAGCAATCGAGGGCGGCAAAATGTGGCTTCTTATCTCGTGCACCGCTTAAAGCAAGATTGGCGAGTAGGAGCAGCCTGGTTTGAATCTATGCTGATTGACTATGATGTATGCAATAATTACGGTAACTGGATCTACGCTGCGGGAGTAGGAAACGACCCTAGAGACCGTGTCTTCAATACGCAGCGGCAGGCCCATATGTATGATAAGGATGGAGCTTATCGTAACTTATGGTTGTCCAAACAGGTAAAGATGTAGAAACAGATTCTAAAATTTGTGCCAAGGAAGATAGGATGTGTAGTCTGCAGGTCGTAGCTTTTCGCGATGGATTACATGTGAGCATATTTGATCAAATACATTCTATGAGGTGTTAAAAATTAGTATGACACTTGCAATTAAATAATATTAAACCTAATTTAGGGTAAAATACTTTCATACCTAACTAGTCTTCAATTAGGTATTGCGTTTTCTAAGTATCTGTCACAACAAGGTTGATGTAAATAGCTAAAATATAATTGATTAGCAATGATATTAACTAATATGTTATTGCTTAAAAAAGATTTTCTCAAAGGCAATAATATCAATTCTATCAGACCTGGAATGATGTTGACGATAAGTATATGAAGGGTCTATTTTCTCTCACTCTTCTTACGATTTATGAATATTCCTCAATTTTTTGGTCTGCTTATTTCGACAACATGTCGACTGCTGAAATACAATCAAGGGTTTATCCAGCCATAATAATGATAGCCCTAGTTGACTTAGGGGGCAGTTACGTAGCGGGAATGATTTGGATATACAACAATATAGGTTGTGTCTCGTGTGGAGCCCCCAATGAATTTCTGAGTGCGCTTGGACATGCTGCTGTGACAACTTCTGCTGGTGTCCTAGGGCCATTAGTTGATGAGGTTTTTTTCTCCGAAGGATAAAATTCTTGAATATGCAAACTGAAGCTTTCTTTTATTGCATGCTGTCAATTTCTGGATTAGCCGGTGCCTTATTTATGTATTGGAATATCATGCTAGAATATCACCGGAGTAGGCTGAAGCCTTTGACTGCTAAAATTGTCATTTCATTGTTCCTGCTAGGGATTGGATTGGGAATATTCAACCATTTCCTCTCACTAACACTTCGGAATGTTACAGATGAGGTTAATTGGATTGTCAGAATTATTTCCGTGCTATTAATGGGCGGCTCGGCATGGTTCATTTACCGGCAGTCTAAAGCTGCCGTGGTAGCGAAACCCTAGGCTTATAGACTGGTTTAAAAATTTTTATCTGGGTTGCAGACTGAAGTCTTGAATCTCCAGGGCTTCAGTTTTTTTCTGCCTGACTAATCCAAACAGACAAGCAAGAAAAAGCTTCCCAAGTAAATCAAATGCCTGGCCTCGATCTGCGGACAAAAAATTTAAACTAGTTGAGTGTATGACCTTTCTGAGATAGGCCTAATATGGGACTCACTCGAGGTACTTTGATTTCCCGGTTTTTCTACACTCAAATTAGTTCAATGTCCAAATCAGCTAGGTTCTTCCTACTGCTTGTTAGGAGGGCTTTTGAGTTCGGGCTGATAATCACTGGGAAGCATCCACGCCACCCCGCGCGTTCCAATGTAGCCACTAAAGGCAATATCGCTGTCTCCCATGGTACCATCGGCTCTGATTTTGCAGTTGTCTTCGCCAATGAAAATGCCTGATTGAGTGGGTTGCTTTCTCTTTTGCTTTTTCGGGGGTAAGGGTCTCCCTTTGGCGTCACCATAGTACAAAATGGCTAAATGCTTTCCGGCCAAGCCTTTAATCTCCATCTGCTCTCCTTCTACCTTTTGTACGTAGGCATTTAGGTCAATCTCCTTCAGCTCAGGCTTGCGTCCGAATCGGGCTTTGCTCTGCTCATAGACTCGATAGCCATTTTCTTCCAACTTATTCAGATAGAGTGAGCGTAGGAAGTGCAGGGCCGAGTTGTAATAGGCAAATTGTCGATTTTTCACATGTTTAGCCTTGGGTTTTCCACTCCTAGATTCGGCGGGCTTGAAGAAGTAATGGCCGAGGTGAGAGGTCTTGCCCTGCTGATAAGAGGAATGAAAATACGTGAGATCCACTTGCAGTGTATAACCAAGGTCAGGAAGACTTACCTCCAATGGGACCTTTGCTCTTGCCTGTAAATTCAGTGCTTGTTCAAAGGCGTAGAAGGTGCTATCTGGCGCCCAGTTGCCATCTGTCCGATTACTCTGCACTACGATCTTACGAAAATGTTTGGAAGTAGTATTCAATTTCTTGTTCAGGTAATCTCTATTGAAGACCAGAGCCTCTTCATTCTTGATTTTGGCTCGTTTCCCCCAATCTGTTACACCCAAAAAGATGGACCTAAATTCAGCGATATTCTTCATACGCCGATCCTCATCTTGCACCACCACGGTTTGGATCAGTTGCCCCTGTACCCCAAGAGAAATATTGACGCGTTGAGCGGCATCTTCAATCAATATACTTTGCGTTCGATACCCAACATGGCTAATGACTAGCAAAGCGGGTAATTCAATCCCCTGTAAAGCCAAACTGAATTTACCATCATCATCAGTGGTTTGTCCATTGGTCGTTCCATCAAAATAAACTGTCGCAAAAGGTATCGGGGCCTGTGTGGCACTGTCTGCAACGGTTCCGACTAGGGTTAGTTGTGCGGAAAGTTGGGTGGAAAGGCAAAGACTAAAAAAGCATACTAGAAGTTGACGCATAATTACAAGTTCGAAAAAGAAATTAGGATCAGGTAAATCTAATGAAATATTTAAGAGGGTAGATTTACTTAATCCAGGTACCGTAACTGGATGACAAAAAAATAGCCGTTCTAGTTCATGCGGCTTGACTTTTCATGAAAGCGCAAAATTCCTATCTTGATGCATCTTCCAAATTGAAGAAATTAAAACGAGATACCTTGTCCAAACCCAATCACTTAGTGACTTTTTTTACTTCTCTGAGAGGCTATATAGACCTTACGGAGGAGGAGGAAACGGAATTAGCGCAGTATTTGAAGCATCGAACCTATTTAAAAGGACAGTATATAGGTCAAGCAGATGATATTGGCCGGTATCAAACCTTCATCGTCTCAGGGCTGGCCAGGACATTTTATCTGGATGCTAATGGCGTAGAACATGTGATTTCTTTCGGAATTGAAAACTGGTGGGTAGGGGATCTCTGCAGCTTTGTCTCTCAAACCCCAGCCGACTTCAACGTGCACTGCCTCGAAAAAACCGAGGTGGTTCAAATTTCTTACGATAACCTAGAGCATGTCTACCGGATCATTCCCAAAATGGAACGCTTCTTTCGACTCATTATCCAAAACGCGTACATCAAATCACAGCAGCGGATTGTTCGTAACCATTCCCTGACGGCTCGCGAACGCTTCATACTCTTTAGTGAAGAACATCCCGAACTCATTCAACGGGTACCCCAATACATGATCGCCTCTTATTTGGGGATTACTAAAGAATTCTTGAGTAGTATTAGAAATCAGATCGCCAAGGAATCCAAAAGTTAAGATAGTTTAACCTCCTTTTTTAAAGTACCTTATTTTTCTTCTCTTCTGATTCGGACAACTTTGCAATAAAGAATTGTAAACCAAAAAAATTAGTTATGTCCGATCTACTTGAAAAAATCAATGACCTGAACGACTTGATCCTCCAAGGAAAAGCTTTGGAAGCTTTTGATAAATATTATCATGAAGACATTGTCATGCAGGAAAATGATCATCCACCTGTGCAAGGAAAGGCGGCCAATCGTCAGCGAGAAGAGGACTTTTTTGGCGCGATAACGGAATTCCGTGGAGCCCAACCCTTGAAAGTTACTGTGGGTGAAAACCTTACAATGGTTGAATGGCATTTTGACTATACCCACAGGGATTGGGGCGTAAGAAAATACAATCAAGTTACCGTACAAGAGTGGAAAGATGGTCAGATCATTAGTGAGCGTTTTTACTACGGTAGCTAACATGTGATTACCCTCGATTGTTGCTTTTTTAAAATTAGTATTTAGGAGTGGTCTCAACCTTTGGGGCTATTCCTAAATGCGATACCCATTTTGCTATGCGTAAAAAGACAATTGCTCAAATTATTCCTTCCGAGAAAATCAACATGGGCGGGCACCTACTAGAGCAACCGCTCCCCAACGCGTTCCTGCAACAGCTCGATCCATTCTTGCTCATTCATCATG